>CP112999.1:1864167-2174862 GCA_026625165.1 Methanoregula sp.
AAGAACTGCAAGCAGTTCTTCTCATCGTCGAAGCGCTGATGCGCTTCTCCGAAAGCCAAGGTCCGGATTTGAACCGGAGTGTAGTTGATCTGCAGTCAACCGCGTGGCCGCTCCGCCACCTTGGCAGCCGTGTAGTATGATACCCTATCTTTTTCGATCAGATAAGATATAAGGTTTGCACTCTGGATTTCGTCTGGGTTTAACGTAGTGAGCACTAGCAGTTGGACGTTAGTACTCGCGGACTGAACACGTCGTTGCCTTCGTGCGTACATCCCGAGCCTATCAAACGGGTCTTTTACCCGTGTCCTGTAACGGAGTCTCTTTTTAGGCCGGGTTTCAAGCTTAGATGCTTTCAGCTTTTATCCCTTGGCGCGTGGCTGCTCGGCATTGCCCTGTCGGACAACCGATCGACTAGAGGCGCCGAATGAAAGTTCCTCTCGTACTATTTCATTCTTACCCTCAGACTCCAAACACTCCTGATAGATAGTAACCGACCTGTCTCACGACGGTCTAAACCCAGCTCACGATCCCCTTTAATAGGCGAACAACCTCACCCTTGGCNGCTGCTGCACNGCCAGGATGGAAAGAACCGACATCGAGGTAGCAAGCCGCCGGGTCGATATGTGCTCTTGCCGGCGACGACTCTGTTATCCCCGGGGTAGCTTTTCTGTAGTCAATAAGCCTCACCAAAAGGCTATATTGGTTCGTTAGACCCGAGTTTCCTCTCGCGATCATTTGCTTTGCATGATCGCGTCAGGCCAACTTATGCTCTTGACACTCTTCTGTGAGTTGCTGACTCACATGAGTTGACCTTGGGGCACCCTTGATATTTTTTCGAGGGTGTGGCGCCCCACCCAAACTGCCCACCTACCGGTGTCCTCGTTAGAGTGAGAACTACAACAAAACTAGGATGGTGTCTCATCGTTGGCTCCCCAGCACCCGAAAGCACTGGATATAACGCCTCCCATCTACACTGCGCAAGTATTATCGTAATTCAACGACAGGCTGCAGTAAAGCTCCACGGGGTCTTCACTTCCCATCAGGAGTCCCTAGTCTCTGCACTAGGACAAAAGGTTCAACGGATATGTGTTAGGGACAGTATCGCACTCATTAATCCATTCATGCAAGTCGCCAATTAAGCGACAAGGTACTACGCTACCTTAAGAGGGTCATAGTTACCCCCGCCGTTTACGAGTCCTTCGTCCGGTTGAACCCGGTATTCAGATACTCGCACTGGGCAGGAATCAGTGACTATACTAGTCCTTTCGGAGTTGCAGTCACCTATGTTGTTATTAGACAGTTAGTGCGACCCGGTCACTGCGACCTGCCTGATCTCCAGGCAGGCACCCCTTATCCCAAAGTTACGGGGCCAATTTGCCGAGTTCCCTTAACTACATTTAAATCCGACACGCCTTCACCTCTTCAGCGAGGGGCACCTGTGTCGGTTCTCGGTACGGGCATGTAATTCCCTTTTCATGGGCTCCGGAAATTTGCCTAGTTACCCCATCACACTTTCTTCTGCTTCTCACCATTACGGTACTCCACAGACTTATGTGCTTGGACGGGACGACGATCCCGCTGAGCATATCCCAAAGCGTCAGGGCTTGCGCTAAAAACTACATGGTACAGGAATATTAACCTGTTTCCCTGTCGGTACACTCGAGTTACGGTGCACCTTAGGACCGACTAACCCTCGGCTGACGAACGTTGCCGAGGAAACCTAGCCCCTGCGGCGGATGGGATTCTCACCCATCTATGCTTCTACTACTGCCAGAATTCTCAACACTACACGGTCCACTGGAACTCACGCCCCAGCTTCTACCCATGCAGAGCGCCTCCCTACCAGATCACCTTTCGGTGCTCCGTGGTCTCTGTAGTAGGCTTGAGCCCCGTCCATTTTCACCGCCCTAAATCTTGACTGGTAAGCTGTTACGCACTTTTTAAAGGATAGCTGCTTCTGAGCTCACCTTCCAGTTGTCTTTGACCTAGGACCAATTTCAGTGTTGACACTGAGCCTACATTGAGGGACATTAACCACGGTCTGGGTTGTTTCCCTTACGCATTACAAGCTTACCCCGTAATGCGGACTTCCAACCATCTAGGATGTTGGGGAGTTTGGAGTTTGACAGGGGGGTGAGCAGTTTCCCGCCCAGCTCCCCCAATCAGTGCTCTACCTCACCAACGATCTCCGGTTAGGTCATGCTGCGACATGTTTAGGGAGGAACCAGCTGATGCCGGGTTCGATTAATCTTTCACTCCTATACGCAGGTCACACCAATGATTTGCATATCAATACGGCTTGCGGTCCTCCACGCAACTTTCGTCACGCTTCAACCTGCCCACGCATAGATCACCCGGCTTCGGGTCTTATCCTGCTGACTCCGCGCACTTTTAATACGCCGTCCCATGCATTGCTGCTACGGACTTGTTGGTTTCCCTACGGCTCCCCTTTTGGGTTAACCTTCGCCAACAGAATAAACTCTCTGGCCCGTTCTTCAAAACGTACGTTGCGACATCGGCAATCTTGCCCGTACTACCGCCTCGCGACGGGTTCCTTCACAAGAAAGATCCTTTCATGCCGCAACTCGCGATCACCCACCAATTTCAGGCACTTTTAACCACCTTTTCAGGGTTACTTTTCAGCTTTCGCTCACGCTACTAATACGCTATCGGTTTCAAGTTGTATTTAGCTTTGGGGGTTAGTGACCCCCGACTTCCCGCGAGAATTCCAACCCGCGGTACTCAAGACACCACCTGACACTGTCTGCTTATGCGTACGGGACTATCACCCTCTATGGTGTACCATTCCAGGTAACTGCCGCTTCACATCCAGTGCCGTAACGGTGGGCTTATAACACCACATCTCCCTTGCGGGATTCGGTTTGAGCTCTGTCGTGTTCGATCGCCTCTACTAACGACATCTCGGTTGATTTCTTTTCCTGCCCCTACTAAGATGTTTCAATTCGGGGCGTTCCCTATCCTCAACGGATAAACGCCGAAGCGTTAGGATGTCCTATTAGGGTATCTCCGGATCATAGATTCCTTGCGTCTACCCGGAGCTTATCGCAGCTTGGCGCGCCCTTCATCGGCACTTGAACCGAGCCATTCACTGGTGGGTTTATACTAATACTCCGCTAAACCCATTTAACGTCCTGAGTGCAAACCTTTACACGGCCTCGCAAAGTCATTGGTTTGACTCTCAGCCCTTCCCTCGTGATTCACATCCCGAGGTGCATCAAATCAGCTCTATGGGGATTCGAACCCAATCTCTTTCGCCCCATTTCCGGCGGTAGAGCTTTTCTCATTGTTGACACCAGCAATTTTACAGTTTGTTTAGTAACCGCGTTCCCGAAATAAAATTCGTTAGGAGGTGATCCAGCCGCAGATTCCCCTACGGCTACCTTGTTACGACTTAACCCCCCTTGCAAAACCTAGATTCAACCGCCGCAGAAAACGACGGCTTCATCAAGACCTCACTCGGGTGGTTTGACGGGCGGTGTGTGCAAGGAGCAGGGACATATTCACCGTGCTATTTTGAAACACGATTACTACGGATTCCAGCTTCATGTGGGCGAGTTACAGCCCACAATCCGAACTAAGGATGGGTTTAGGAGATTGCCTTCACCTTTCGGTGTCGATACCCATTGTCCCACCCATTGTAGCCCGCGTGTAGCCCGGACAATTCGGGGCATGCTGACCTACCGTTGCCCATTCCTTCCTCCTCTTTAGCAGAGGCGGTCCCAACAGTGTCCCCACCATCCCGGAGGACGAGCTGGCAACTGTTGGCGTGGGTCTCGCTCGTTGCCTGACTTAACAGGATGCTTCACAGTACGAACTGACGACGGCCATGCACCTCCTCTCAGCTAGTCAAGTAGAGTCTTCAGCCCGACTATCATCCAGCTGTCTTGTCCGGTGAGTTTCCCGGCGTTGAGTCCGATTAAACCGCAGGCTCCACCCGTTGTGGTGCTCCCCCGCCAATTCCTTTAAGTTTCAGCCTTGCGACCGTACTTCCCAGGCGGCACGTTTCACGATTTCTCTTCGGCACCTCGGTGACTCGTGGTCACCGATACACCTAACGCGCATCGTTTACAGCTGGGACTACCCGGGTATCTAATCCGGTTTGCTCCCCCAGCTTTCGTCCCTCACTGTCGGAGCCGTTCTGGTGAGACGCCTTCGCCACAGGTGGTCCCCCAAGGATTACAGGATTTCACTCCTACCCCTGGAGTACCTCTCACCTCTCCCGGTCCCTAGTCTGCCAGTATCCCTGAGACGCCTTCCGGTTAAGCCGGAAGATTTCCCCAGAGACTTAACAGACCAGCTACGGACGCTTTAAGCCCAGTAATAGTGGCCACCACTCGAGCCGCCGGTATTACCGCGGCGGCTGGCACCGGTCTTGCCCGGCCCTTTCTCAACCTGTGATTTAAACAGATTAACAGCCCGATTTTACGGGCACTCGGAGTTCCCTTATCACGATTTCTCGCATTGTAAAGTTTTCGCGCCTGCTGCGCCCCGTAGGGCCTGGATTCGTGTCTCAGAATCCATCTCCGGGCTCTTGCTCCCACAACCCGTACCGATTACAGGCTTGTTGGGCCGTTACCCCAACAACAACCTAATCGGCCGCAGACCCATCCTAAGGCGGCGGACCATTTCAACTACAAAGCATTCCAGCATTCATAGTCTATGGGGTATTATCCCCAGTTTCCCGGGGTTATCCCCCTCCTTAGGGTAGGTTGTCCACGTGTTACTGAGCAGTATGCCGAGGTCTTACACCTCTCGACTCGCATGGCTTAATCGAACTCCGATAGCAGTGGCCTCTGGCAGGATCAACCAGAATTCAAAGAATATACGCACACTTTACTTACTGAACTTTATTCGGAATTAGCGGTTACTAAACAAATTTCCGCATTGCCAGTATCAACGTCAGACACAAACACCGGTCAGGCCGGTTATCGTTGTGTCTCCATCAATCGGTGTGAGATTGAAAATTTTTCGTCGTGTTTTTTTAGTTTAAACACGGGCTTATAGTGTAGGTTTCAAGGATATTTATACCTTGTTACCGAGCCTTGAGTTCCATCAAAAACCGCGCCGGATTTTACCGGGCTTTTGCGGGTTCATCATCGGAATACGAGAACACATTATTAACCGCTCAACCATTTAAAGATAACCCTCGAAGCACCATATTTTTCCCGTCGGGAAAATTTGAAGAGGATTATATTTCTAATGGATACGGCTGTTTTGGCCGATTTGTGCTGGGATCCGGGTTGCTTTTAACTTCGGGAGAGGCTGCCATCACGGGAGAGATGGGAAGCGCGCAACGTCGTTATGGTATCCTCACTTCCTGACCAGCTTTTTATTCCGGATGAGATCGCGCAATCCGATGAGATCCACCGCAACAGGCTTTTTGTATCCTGCCTTCACTTCTAGACTCCGGGGGATGCGGTACCTCTGGATCGCATCATCATCGGTAACGAAATAATTACAGTCGTACGATATTGCATACCCGAGATGGACCCGGTCCGTGATCTGGTTGGTTATCCTGTTGTCGGTAATGTCCTTTCCCATCTCGTAACAGATGTAACTCAATTCATCGTTCGGATAGAGGGTGATTATATTCCATTCCCTTATCATCGCGACGATTTCATTGATGTTATCTACGGCGGCTCTTTCGTCCCGCAACATCTCGTTAAACGTTTCGCCAAGAACGGTGATCGACGTGACGATGGTAAAATCCTGGTTCCGTGCATGATCAATGACTTTTCTGCATCGATCTTCTGCAATGCATCTGAAAAAAATGCACGAGTCTAAAAAAATGGTATCGGTTTTGAAAAGATTGATCATCGGATCGAGCGCAACCGTTTCATTCTCGCTTCATGTTCCTCGGTGCTGGTTGCGCTGACAATAATCCCCCGGGAGTCCACACCGCCGCCGAACGGGAGCAGGCCCCGCTCATAGACCTTCCCGATAACAGCCGTGTGATCATATTCATCTTTCCTGAGCATCTGGCACATCAGGATTCCTCCCGGTTTTCTTTATTTATCTTTATTATCTGTCATAATAACTGTTCCTGCATTGCAGGATCTTCCTGATTAAATAATAGTTTTCTCCCGGATCTTCCGGTATTCATCATCGGAATCCAGTTCGACAAAGTCGCCCTCGCGAACGATCCTGCGTAAAGGGGCAACAACGTCATTTTCCCCGGATATATCCATGCCATCCTGATCGGTGGACAGGGATGCAGGTTTATTCTTGGTCCGTCGCTTCCGGGATTTTACCATAAACAGCCTTCCTTCCGGATTTTCATAGTTTGATAGTGTTGCTATACACCTTTTCCGCTTGCCAATCTAACGTGAAGATCTCCTTAGGGATATCTTCTCAAGTCCGCTTATGCGGCTTTCAGCCGGTCTTAACCCCCCCACCCCTTTTTGAAAAAATCCTAAGCAGGGGGTGGCATGATGGGGGATTGTACCTGCACTACCACCCATGACCCCCCTTGCCCCTCCGACCCCATCCAAAACCAAATTTCTCGTCTTAAAACCACACCAAAATCAGGGCCGGAAACAAAGGGGGGTTGGGGGGGTCGCACCACTTTTTGCGGGTGGGGGGAGGGGGGTGCCCCCCCCCCACAGCCGCACCATGCCCGGCAATGGCCTGCCTCGGTTTCAACGCCGGTGATTGTTGGAAAATGGGGGATTATGACCCGTCCGGAACAGTACACCGGGAAGGCCGCGACCGGAGCTGCGTGACCCCCTGTGACCCCCCCACCAACCACCAAGGATTTATCGAAACCTCTCGTTGTCCTTTATCACACTTTGTTATCAAAGAATACAGAACGAGTTGAACCATGGCAAAATTCCGGCAGAAGAAGGGAACGAACAGCTCAGTCCGCACGCTGAAGCGGCCTGTTCCCGATATATCGGCATTCGAGTCTGTAATCCAGTCACTGATCCTGAAAAACCCGTTCGGGTGCACATCTTACATGAGCGGGAAGAAGAACCACCCGCCGATTGAGAAGGTGCGGGAGATGTACACCGCGAAGTTTGTGTACGAGAATAAGAAGGGGAAGCGGATTGGGACAGGCTCGGAGACCTACAACACGATCGACGGCTACCATACCGGCATCGCAGCGGTGATCTCGAACATGGCAAACATCGCTTCCCATGGCGGGAAACCGCAGCACACCCCCGGCGCCGACCTCTTTTCCGTGACCCTGAAATGCAATAACCCCAAAAGCGGGCTGTATTTCCTGAGCATCGCCCGTAACCGGGTCACGCTCTCATCGTACAACGACGAGGGGATTCGGAAACGGGTCGAGAAATGGGCAAACGGTGTGCCGGAGCTGATGTAAGATACAGAAAGAGAGGAGCTGGGTCATCCGGGAATGCCCTGCTCTTCAGGGCTGAATAAAAAGATCAGGTGCTGTCCTGCAAGGCCTTTTCCATTGAATCGCCCGCTTTACACACCTGCACGAAAACATCCCCGAAGAACTCGTCCTGCCTGAGAGCGCACTGGCCTTCGAGCATTAAAAAGAGCAGCGGGATGTAGACTTCCGGGACGTCCCAGCCCAGTTTCCGGCAGAGCTCGGCAAGCGTCATCTCCTCCTCGCGGATCATGCATTTTAAACATTCCTGGTACACGGTTGTTGCCGAATCCTGGTACCCCTCATCATGGGCGATGCCTACAACATCGTCCGCTTCGATAAGGCACACATCGGACTCGGTCAGCCTGCGGCGCCGGCGCTCCTCCTTTTCGAGGTTCTTGAGCTCGATGATCAGCTCAAAGAGCGTGACCGGGCTCCTGCGCAGGTTTTTCCGGTCCAGCCGCCGCTGTATCTCGCGCTCGAGCTGCTCGATAGGGCCGAGCCTGCCTTCATACTCGAACTCCGAGTCAAGTGAAATGTCAAAGTCATCGCCAAACCCTGCATCTTCGTCCCCGCTGTCTCCCCCCTCATCCGTTGCATCCGCGAGGTGTTCGGATTTCATTCGTAACAGAGTAGATGCATAAAAAAGCGTGCGCCCGGATACCCGGAGATTCAGCTGCCGGCAACGCTCCAGCTCGTTTAAGAACCGGTCGGTTACTTCGAGAATATTGATGTTCCACGGGTCGATCTCCCCCCGTTCTGCCATCCCGACAAGGATCTCAACCGGGTCTTCCACAACGGGGAGATTATCCGGCACATCCTGCTGGCTGGCTACGGGATTTCTCTCACCGGTTACCCCATTATTTTCTAAAGTTTTGTCCCGCGTTTCATCCGGAGTGGTTCCGGCAGAAGGGGTTTTCTCTTCTGTTAGGCCGTGGGCCTGTTCCTCACTCATTTGCCTTTACCCCGGTGACAAGCGTGCTCTTGTCAGGCCGCAGCGTGACGCCCATGATCCGCTGTGCCTCGGTGATCATCGGCTTTCTGAGGGAAACGATCACAAACTGTGAGGTCGAAGAAAGTTCTTTGATCATCAGGGCGATCCGCTCCACGTTCGACCCGTCCAGAGACATATCCACCTCGTCGAACGCATAGAACGGCGCCGGGATATGTTGCTGGATCGAGAAGATGAATGCGAGAGTCGTGAGCGACTTTTCACCGCCGGAGAGCGATGAGAGGAGATGCACGGTCTTGTCCCGGGGCTGGACCGCAAACGTCAGCCCCCCGGCAAACGGGTCCTCTTCGTTCTCCAGCACGAGGTGACCGCTACCGCTCGTGAGGCGTGCAAAAACCTCCCGGAAATTGGCGTCGATCGCTGTGAATGCAGTAGTGAACGCCTCGTACTTCATCTGTTCGAATTTCTGGATCCGCTCGAGGATATTGGTCCGCTCGCGGGAGAGGGTCTCCTTCTTCTCGGTCCGTTCATCGACCTGCTTCTGGACCTTCTCGTACTCCTCAATGGCGAGCATGTTCACAGCCCCGATCTTCCGAATCGCCCCGTCCGCCTCTGCAATCTTCCCTTCAATCTCAGAGAGCGTGAGATCGGTCTTTGCCTCCCCTACCTGCTGCCGCAGCGTCTCGACTTCGATACCCAGTCCCCGTGCACGCTCTTCAATTGCAGACATCTGAACATGAAGCCGTTCTTTTTCCGTGTCGAACTTTAAGAGTTTCTGCTCTGACTCGGAGATGTGTCCCGAGACCTCGGTGCGTTTGCCCCGCAATTCGTCAAGTTCGCCTGAGAACTCCTTCTGCCTTCCTTCGAGTGATGCGATCTGCGTCTTGTGGGTGGCGATCTGCTCATTCTGGGTCCCGATATCGGTATCAATCTGCCGGTTGCGCTCCTCCTGCCGGTTCCGGTCATCGGTGAGTTCCCCAAGCCTCGAATTGAAATGAGACCGTTCCCGGGTGACGTCATTTATGTCGGCGTCCTTGTTCCTGAGGCGGCGGTCAAGCTCCTCGATCTCGCGCTTCTTCTTTTCCAGCTGCTCGGTGAGCTGCGGGATGTTTGTATCGTCAAGACGCCGCTTGATCTCCTCGATCTCTCCATTCAGTGCGTTGATGGCGCCTGTTGTTGAGTCCAGTTCGGCTTCAAGAGAGCCGAGCTCGTCTGCTCCCCCCTTCGTTTCACCCTGTTGGCGTGCGACAGCCTGTTCAATGGTCTGTTTCTCGACCGAGATCGCCTCGAACCTCCGGTTGAACTCTTCGGTGAACATCCCGAACCGGGCGACTTTCTGGTCGATCTCCCCTCGGGCTGTCCGCTTTGCATCCACCTCTTCGGTAAGCCGTTTTACCGCCGCTTCGATCACCGATGCCTCGCTGACCAGTTCCGTAAGGTGTGCACGGATGCGGACAATCTCGTCATCAACCGCAGCGCCGAATCCCCTGAGAGGCTTTTTTGTGGCGCCGCCGGTCATTGCACCGCTCCGTTCGAGGAGTTCCCCTTCGAGCGTCACCATCCGGTACTTCCCGATCAGTTTCCGTGCCCGTTCGAGCGTATCGACGACCACAGTACCCCCAAGCGCAACGGCAAATGCCTTGTCGTATTTCGGGTCGTACTCGATCAGGTTCACGGCGTAACCTATGACACCCGGCTCCTTTACCGGGGGAAGCGCTGGCGGCTTGAGCTTATTGAGAGGGAGGAAGGTAACCCGCCCGAGCTTCTCGTTCTTGAGGTACTGGATTGCCTCTGCCGCTACATGGTCCGTGTCAACGATTACAAACTGTAGTTTGTTGCCGGCAGCAATGTTGAGCGCGGTCGCGTATTCCCCGGGTGCCTTCCCAAGGGACGCAACCGTACCGTGCACCCCCTCCATCGCACAGACTGCTTCGATCGCCCTGCCGCCGGACTCCCCCCGTGCCTGCTGAGCCGCCTCGAGCCGGAACGCGTCCTGCTCCGCCTCTTTGATCTCCCCCCGCAACCTTTCCAGCATTGAGCGCTGTGCAAAAAGCGTGCCTTCGAGTTCGGACAGGGTACGGTCGAGCGCTTTTTTCTCTTTTGCGAGGTCAGAGACACTCTTTTGTGAATCCGTCAGCTGGGTGTTCTTTGAAGTGTACTCCTCATCAAGTTGCCGGAGCAATGCGGTAAGGCGTTCGAGCTCCGAGGTCCTCATCCGGCTCTTCTCGATAAGCATGTCCTGCTGGTGTAGGAGCGAGGAGCGTGCACCCTTCTTCTCCTCGACCTGCTGGAGCAGGGCGAAGAGCTTGTCACGGGCCCCCTGGGTATCCTCGCTGTGGGACCGTATCTCGGCATCGGTCTTTTCCAGCTGCGCCTTTGCGGTCGCCAGTTCCATCGCGATATTAGTCCGGTCAATGGAGAGTGTCCGTACCTGTTCGGTGCACTCCGCAACCCGCCCCTCCGCCCGCTTTGTGTCCATGTAGACGCGGTTGATGGTCTCGAGGTTTGTCTCTTTTTCCTTTTTGAGGCGTAATATTGCCTGTTCGGCGACCTTGATCCCGCCCTTTGCCTCCTCAAGCTCGGCGATCAGTTTCAGGTAGTCAGACCCGCTCTTTTTATTTATCGCTTCGTCGATGTCCTTTAGGTCTGCCCGGAGATAGGAGAGCTCGTTTTCCTCAAGGCCCCGGTCGGCTTCAATCCGGGAGAGCGAGATCTTCTGCTCCTCGCTCACCCTTATCAGGGTGCCAAGTTCCTTTTCCCGGTCATGGAGCTGGGCGGCTGACCGGCAGTTCTGGAAAAAGGTGAGCTCTTTTTGCCATTTCTGGTACTCGAGGGCATGCTCCCTTTCCCGCTTCAACTCGTTTGTCCGCTTCTGGAGCTCGAGCAGAAGCAGCTCCTCGCGTTCGATCCGCTCCCGCACGATGTCCAGTTCCCGCAGCGCCTGCTCTTTTTTGGAGTCAAACTCGGCGACACCGGCAATCTCATCGATGATCTTCCTACGCTCGAAATCGCTCATCTCCATGATCCGGGTGACATCTCCCTGCATCACGACGTTGTACCCATGGGGTTTGATGCCATGTTTTGAGAGGTGGTCAACGATGTCACTCTGCTTGCACACGCGGTCATTCAGGTAATTGTAACTGTAATACCCGTTACCCGTCCGCTTGATACGGCGCCGGATCTTTGTACCGTCCGAAAACTCCAGCGCGACTTCAGCGGTATTTTTACCGGAATTGAGGTTGATGAGGTCGGTCAGCTTTTCCGCTCTCAGGTTCCGTGCGGTTGAGAGGGCAAGGACAAAAAGGATCGAGTCGATGATATTGCTCTTTCCCGAACCGTTGGGCCCGGAGATGACGGTGAACCCTTCAAGAAAAGGAATTTTTGTCTTTTTTGAAAAAGACTTGAAATTATCGATCTCCAGCTCTGTGATATGCAAAGACTTTCGGCTCCGTTACTTCTTTGCAGGATTGGCTTTCTCATCGTCAACCGCATAGATGAGGTCGCCTGATTTTTTTGCAGAGTCTTTGCCCTTTTTCCTGCCATAACCCGCTGACGCAACGATATAATTCTTCTCTCCCCGCCGTGGTTCGAGCTTCATGGTGCCGTCCGTCTGCATGATCATGTCCATTGCCGGTTCCGCCGGTGCTGACGGTTCCTGCCGTGCGGATTTGGGGCGCATCACGACGGTGCTCCCGCCGGAAGGCGCTGCGCCCCCGGCTGCCGGTTGCTGGGCGCCCTGCACGACAGGCTGCACACGCTTGAGCTCCTGCCGGCTGCGCTCCTCGCTTGCCTTGGCAAGCTTCATGACAATCGATTTCATATCGAGGAGCTCTTCCGTGATTCCCTTGATAAGGGCCTCCTGCTCCTTGTTCTTGCGCTCCAGTGCTGCAATGCGGTCATCGCCTGCAGCCCCGCCTGCTGATCCGTTCATCATCATGATCCTTTTCACCTTTTTGACCGGTTCATTTCTGGGATTTGAAATCTTTGCATCCTTATTATGCAATTACACGTCTTTACTGGTCGGTATGGACGTGCTTGTACTTATAAATAATAGTATTGTCGCCTGTCAAGGAAAAAAGGTTTCTGCTCTTTTCCTCGGAAATTTCCCCAGCAGGGGCATGCATATACTTCTTTTTACTAATGCGCTGTCTTTTCGGTTTCAAAATTACGGGTAATAAAATGGTATCGCAATATGGCTTGTGTGGCGGGACGAACAAAACTGTATTACCTGATTGAAGCGAACCCTTTTGCATATGTCTTATCTGGATAAAACAGATCCGCAGATAGCAGATATTATCGAAAAGGAGCGGTTGCGGCAGCTCAACGGGCTGGAGCTCATCGCATCGGAGAACCTTGTTTCCCGTGCAGTACTTGAAGCGATGGGATCGGTCATGACCAACAAGTATGCCGAAGGATACCCCGGCAAGCGATATTATGGCGGGTGCGAGTACCACGATATGGCCGAGAACCTTGCCCGGGACAGGTTAAAAGTACTATTCGGGGCACAGCATGCAAACGTCCAGCCGCACTCCGGCACCCAGGCAAACATGGCGGTCTATTTTGCGTTCATGAAACTGGGAGAGGGATTGCTGAGCATGAAACTCACGCAGGGCGGGCATCTTTCCCACGGTTCGCCCGTCAGCTTTACCGGGCAGTTTTATAAAGTGACCCAGTACAGCCTTGACCCAAAGACCGAGATGCTTGATTACGGCATGGTCGGGGAGATGGCAAAGAAGGAAAAGCCGAAGATCATTGTCTGCGGTGCATCCGCATACCCCCGCACCATCGACTTTAAGGCATTCCAGGAGATTGCCGATGATGCCGGGGCGTACTGCATGGCAGACATCGCCCATATCGCCGGGCTCTGTGCGACCGGCGTCCACCCCACTTCTGTCGGCGTCACCAACTTCACCACAACCACAACCCATAAGACGCTCCGCGGACCCCGCGGCGGGGCAATCATGTGCAATACCGAATATGCACAGGCAATCGACAAGGCAGTATTTCCCGGCATGCAGGGCGGCCCGCTCATGCACACGATCACGGCAAAGGCAGTATGTTTTGAAGAGGCGCTCCGGCCGTCGTTCAAAGAATACAATAAGCAGATCGTAAAGAATGCAAAGGCGCTCGCTGAGACCTTGATGGACTGCGGGCTGCGCCTTGTCTCCGGCGGTACGGACAACCACCTGATGCTTGTGGATCTCAGCGAGCAGGGGATCACCGGCCTTGAAGCCGAGAACGCACTGGGTAAAGCCGGCATCACGGCAAACAAGAACACCATACCCAACGAAACCAAGAGCCCGTTTGTGACAAGCGGCCTGCGGATCGGCACCCCGGCGGTCACTTCCCGCGGCATGAAGGAGGCAGAGATGCGCCATATAGGGAACTGGATCGCGACTGTCGTCAAAGACATCCACAATGAAGCTGCCATGAAGGACATAAAGACAAGGGTCGCTGCAATGGCGGGCAGATTCCCGCTCTACCCGGAGTGACCGTTTCACCCTAAAACCCCCGATTCATGATCCTTGACGGAAAAGCATGCTCGGAACGCCGGCTGGAAATCCTGCGCGGGGAGATCAGCAAGTCCGGGCTCTCGCCCTGCCTCGCCACCGTGATTGTCGGCAGCGACACTGCCTCTCAGATGTACGTGCGGATGAAACACCGTGCCTGCGAACAGGTGCACATCGGTTCAGTGGGAATTGAGCTGCCCGCCGATGCGACGGAGAGCAGGGTGCTCGGGTCGATCCGGCAGCTGAATGAGGATTCCGGTGTTGATGGCATTCTCGTACAGCTCCCGCTCCCTGCACACATTCATGCCGGGCCCGTGATACAGGCGGTGAGCACCGACAAGGATGTCGATGGGTTCCACCCGTATAACCTCGGGCTCCTCTTTTCCGGCTCCCCGAATTTTGCCCCCTGCACGCCCCTGGGTATCATGACGCTGCTTGCGGAAAACAGGATCGATGTGGCAGGGAAACACGCGGTTGTGGTGGGCAGGAGCATCGATGTCGGGCGGCCGATGGCAGCTCTCCTCACCAACGCCGACGCAACCGTCACAATCTGCCACAGCAGGACCCGCAACCTTCCTGACGAAACGCGCCGTGCTGACATCCTCATATCATCGGTGGGAAAGGCGCATGTCATCACTGCTGATATGGTCAAATCCGGCGCGGTTGTGATCGACGTCGGTATCAACCAGCTCGATGGCAGGCTGGTGGGAGATGTGGACTTTGCGGCAGTCAAAGAGGTAGCTTCAGCGATCACCCCTGTGCCCGGTGGTGTCGGCCCGATGACGATCGCAACACTCATGGAGAACACCTATCGTGCAGCGAAGATGAGGTCATGCAACACTGTACGGTAAACAAGATCACGGTCGGGGGAACCGCGCCTGTCCGGATCATGGGCGTGATCAACTGCAGCATGGAGTCGTTCTACCCGAATTCATATGTCCCGATGGGATCCATCCACGCAAAGGCAGTCGAGATGGTGGAGCAGGGTGCCGCAATTATCGATGTCGGCGCACGCAGCACCGCACCCAATGTCCAGCAGATCAGCGGGAAAGAAGAGGCAACGCGGATCGATGAAGCGCTTAAGGAACTGGACGGGAGCGGGATCACCGTATCTGTTGACACCATGCACCCGGGCGTGCTCGCGGTCTGCCTGAAACATGATGTCCACCTTGTCAATGACATCGGCGGGTTTGCATCTGAAACATACGCAAAGATGGTCGCGGAGTCCCGGTTACCCGCCGTACTGATGGCATCGGTTTCGCGGCCGGGTGATGCTGTTGGCGTGGAGGCAACAATCCATGCCCTCTCCATTGTAAAACAACGCTGTGAACATGCCGGTGTCACGGACTATATCCTTGACCCCGGTATCGGGATCTGGACACCCCTGCGTTCTGTCGAGGATGACTGGCAGCTCTGTACCCGGTTCGATGAGTTCCAGCGGTTTGACCGCCCCCTGCTTGCCGCCATCTCCCGTAAGACATTCATCGGCACCCTCCTTGACAAATACCCGGAGGACCGGTTGTACGGTTCCCTTGCCGTCACCATGATGCTTCTTTTGAAAGGTGCGTCGCTTGTCCGCACCCATGACGTGGTAGCCACTGCCGATGTCGTGAAGGTCTGTGATCGGATGGTGAAGGGGGCGTGAACCCCTCTTTTGCTGTCTTTGGGCTTGCAACCGGGCTGATCACACCGGGCGATGATGTTGCTGAACGGATCGTTGCCGTTGCGAAAGCCTCGGAATGCTCAGGTATTGTGGACGGGGACATCCTGGTGCTCGCCGAATCGATGGTCGCAACTGCGGAGGGGAGAGTTGTCAGCCTCTCTGCCGTAACCCCATCACTGCAGGCAGTAGAACTGGCAAAAACCTATGAAATGGACCCCTGCACTGCAGAGGTCGTGCTGCGGGAGAGCGACGAAGTTGTCGGGGGGATTCCGCACTTCCTGCTCTGCATGACTAACGGCACCCTGCTCCCCAATGCCGGTGTCGATGGTTCCAATGCCCCGCCCGGATGCCTTGTTCCGCTACCGGAAGACCCCGATGCGAGTGCGGTGCGGATCCGCAAATCAGTCGAACAGCGGTGCAATGCAAAGGTCGCCGTGATCATCGCCGACAGCCGCACCCATGCAATGCGTTCCGGCTGCAGCGGTGTCGCGATAGGGTGTGCCGGCATTGTTTCTGTGATAGATGACCGGGGCAGGAGCGACCTGTACGGCAGGAAACTCGAAGTAACAAAACGAGCGGTTGCCGATAACATCGCATCCGCTGCGGAACTGGTCATGGGTGAAGCAGACGAGGGAATGCCGGCGGCAATCGTGCGGGGACTGGGACTTCCCATCTCAGATGACGCTGTCGGTGTTGAGTCGATCAATGCGGACGAGTGTTTGTTTATGGGGTTGCTCCAAAAGAGACCAAATGAGAAAGAGAGTTTTCTGAATTGATGCTATCAACGGATATCTGATCTTTTAAACGTCCTGATCATGAGAGGACAGTCTTGGTCCCTTCCTCATTTTATTCAGGTTCAAACTCCTTGAAAATACAAATAATAATACTCCCGGCAAGAACCTGGTGATTATTGTAATATAAAATTTTTAAAAGTAAGAATGGCTTTCAATTTTAATTATCCTCATCGGTTTTTTTAATGTCGCTTGCGATGTAAATTTCAATCGTTTTTACAAGAGTATCAAGATGTTTTTCCAATGGAGGTGTTATTGCATCGAGCCAGTGCGGGATACCAATAAGATATTCCATTGATTTTGTGGGTTCTACATTTTCAATTCTGAAGGGAATAATAATCAACTCGTTCTTGACTGCAGTTGTAAGTTCCCGCAATACGTGCTGGGATTTGTTCGAATGTGATGAGAAGATCAATACCATTATCCTGCTTCCTTCAATTCCCCGAACAATTGCCTCAGGGAAATTTTTCCCGGGAGGTACATCCCGTGGCGCAATCCAGCACCTGATATTCCGGGACTCAATTTTTGCACATGCAGCATCTGCAACCGGTTTGTTCACCTGCGCATAACTGATAAAG
Organism: Methanoregula sp.; assembly: GCA_026625165.1. Taxonomy (NCBI): domain Archaea; kingdom Methanobacteriati; phylum Methanobacteriota; class Methanomicrobia; order Methanomicrobiales; family Methanoregulaceae; genus Methanoregula; species Methanoregula sp. The sequence continues at coordinate 1,881,019 of CP112999.1, forward strand.
ACATCGTGGTGGGATTTTGCCGGGGGGGAACCGGGTACAGTGGAGGCTGAAACCGGTGGGTGAGGGAGTGTCACTGGAGTTTTTTGCTTATGGTTCCTATATGCATATATTCCCCCGCCAAGAGCAATTACAAGCATGACAATAACCAGCGGCAAAAACAACGCTCGAAGGTTGGGCACGGGAGGGGTTACATCCTGGGAAGCCGTTCCAGCCATGGGCTGAGCTGTTGAACCTGAGATTGTGACAGGCACGGCGGTCTTCTTGGGGTTTGTGCTATTCGGGAGCAGGTACGAGATGATGATCTGCCTGTTGTCTGCTGCCATCTCGAGATTCGGATCGAGCGAAAGGGCTTTGTCATAAGCTGCCAGCGCTTCCTTGTATTTTCCAAGGTTCTGCAGTGCATAGCCTTTGTTCCCCCAGGATTTTGCATAGGATGGGTTGATGGAAATCGACATGTCAGCAGCATCAATAGCATCCTGGTACCGGTTGAGTTTTGAAAGTGAAACGGCCTTAAGATCCCAGCCGGTGTAACTGTTGGGGTCAAGGGAAATTGCTTTTTGTGCAGCATCAAGACCGTCCTTGTGTCGTCCCAGTGAATTAAGAATAGCAGATTTCATTACCCATGCATTGATAAAATCCGGGTCAATCGATAAGGCTTTTTCACAAGCATCGAGTGCCTCCTGGTCCCGGTTAAGGTTCTTCAGTGCATTTGCCTTATTGAGCCATGCATTTTTATTGCCGGAATCAATGGCGAGCGCTTTTTCCGCGGCATCAAGAGACTCGTCCCATCTTCCGGAGTTTGCAAATGATTTGCTTGCCTGCACCCAGTAAACTGCAGTCTCAGCACAGGCATGCGGGACAAGGGCAGACAATATCAGAAAAAGGACAAGGAGGCGGGTTGACTGCAGCCCCGTCCCGCAGTTTTGAAGAGTCATCACTCACCCAAATTGTTCAATGGCAAGTCTCAAGCATCAGGGTATTAACCTTTCCTTTTTAGGGGCCGGTTCCAAACCTTATATCTTAAAGGGTATAGTTCATTCCGAACATCGGTTTTGTATAATAAATAAAAAACTGAAAGGTGTGGACGCTCCTGCATGTCGTTCTCCTTTTCATTATGTCCATATGAAATAATTTAGTGAACATATTCAAAAGTACATTATCCGGAGCCTGATCCAATGCCTGTTATGAGTGAAGACCCCGCAGCCCGGAAATCAAAAGCGTACCGGCTCATCATCCTCTTTGGCATCGTTGCCATGCTCGGAGATGTCGTGTATGAAGGGGGACGGAGCGTTGCCGGCCCGTTCCTCTTCACGCTGGGCGCGTCTGCCTTTACCGTTGCGTTCGTTGCCGGGTTCGGTGAATTTGCAGGATACGCGATCCGTATTGCCACGGGATATCTCGCGGACAAGTCAAAGCAGTACTGGGCATTTGTGATCGCCGGCTACCTGATGATCGGGGCGATCCCGCTCCTCGTGTGGGCCGGCAACTGGGAGATCGCGGCACTCCTGCTCATCGCAGAGCGGATCGGAAAGGCCCTCCGTTCACCTTCAAAGGATGCAATACTGTCGCATGCTACCTCAGCGGTAGGGAGGGGGTGGGGCTTTGGTCTCCATGAGGCGCTTGACCAGATCGGCGCTGTTGCCGGGCCGATGCTCTTTGTGCTCGCCCTTGCAACTGGAGGGGGATACAGGGGCGGGTTTGGACTTCTTGCCATCCCGTTTGCACTTCTTCTCGTTGCGTTACTCATTGCATGGAGGAGCATGCCGGATCCTGCCGCATTCGAACCTGCAGCCGGTTCCGTACCCGGTGAGAGAAAAAGAAAGGGCAGCTCGCGCCAGATCCGGCTGTATGCAGTCTTTACTGCGCTGACAATGGCGGGATTTGTGGTCTTTCCCCTGCTCGCGTTCCATTTCAAGGCACTTTCGATCGTGTCCGATGCAGAGATCCCTGCGTTCTACGCGATCGCCATGGCGGTCGATGCCATCGTGGCACTCGGTGCCGGCAGGGCGTACGACCGGTACGGGCTCGCAGTGCTCGGGGCAATCCCGGTTGTCGGCCTTGCCATCCCGCTTATCGTGTTCTTTCCATTATATAGTGCAGCACTGGCCGGTGCGGTGCTCTGGGGTGCTTCCATGGGTATGCAGGAGACGGTGCTCCGCGCTGCAGTCGCTGATTTTACGCCACCGGGTGGCCGGGGATTTGCCTACGGTGTCTTCAACACGATCTATGGCGGCTCATGGTTTGCCGGCAGTCTTGTCATCGGGGCATTGTATGAATTCAACATCAGCTATGCCGCTGCCTTCATGGTCGTCATGCAGTGTGCTGCGCTCCCGGTCCTGTGGCAGGTGGCAAAAACACAGAAAAACCTGTCAGAGCAAGAGCCGGACCGGTAAACTATACGGGTTTAGCCGCGAGGTGTTCCAGCGCAAGGCGGGCGGCTTCCTGCTTTGCACCTGTTTTATTTCCGCCACTTCCTACACCGCACCGCCCGTCGGCAAGCGCGACCTGAAACGTAAATGTCGGCTTGTGAGGGGGGCCGTCAGAACGTATCAATTCATACTGAGGGGGAGCATCTCCATGCCTCTGAAAATATTCCTGAAGGATGCCGATATAATTTCGTTCAGGATCGAATCGATCGATCTCCTCTGACATCAGCATCAGAACAGATTCTTTCACCCTTAAGATCCCCTCGGAAAGATAAAGCATGCCGATCCATGCCTCAAAATCATCTGATGTGACAGCTGTGACCTGCCCCCGCCTATGCAATAAAAAACCAGGAGAACATTTGTCAATAAACGGCCTGAAATCCGGCACAATCATGTCGAGATATGCATTTGAAACCACCACCATCCTCTTTGTCATCTCCCCTTCCGAGAGTGTGGGATAATTCCGGTAGAGGTACTCGGAGATAATAAGGTTAAGGACGCGATCTCCGAGGAACTCCAGTCGCTCAAAATCCGGCCCGGTATTGTTGCCTGAATCCATATCCATTTCCGGTTAAGATTGCATCTACTTTTACGGGGAACGCCTCTCGACCCCGACCCGGCCTTTGTCGTCGGTTATGATCGCAAAACCCCGTTCAAGAAGGAACGCCCGGCTCTTCCCAGTCCCGTGGATCAGGAGCTCAACAAGGTCTTCCTTTTCATCGATGTCCGTGTGCAGCAGAAAAGAGTCGATAACCTCACAGGAGAGCCCGCACTCCTGCGCAATCTTCATGTGCTTTAAAAAGCTCCCGCCATAATAATCGACATGATACTTTGAGGGTTCCTTGAGGTAGATCACATTGGTGCCCCCGCCACGCCCCGGCACGATTGCCATATCCTTTTGTGTGGAAAGCACCTGTTGAATCGATGCCTCGTCCGCGAGCGGGATATCTGCCATGATGATAAGGACTTTGCTTATTGCACAGGCAAGGTATTCATTCAGGGCGTCGGATAGTCCCTTTTCCTGAATCGTAACCTGCACCAGTTCGGAGTCAAATAGCTCGGTGCTGAGGATTACTGGCTGGCAGTCTGCATCTTTTACTGCAGCGACCACATCTGAGAGCATCGATTCGGCAAACGCTTCCCGTTCCTGTTCGTCAAGAACGCACGAGAGTCGGGTCTTGGGATTTTTCGGCTTGAACGGGATGACTGCCACTGCCACGGTCATGGTATGTTCTGTACTACGGGAAAGGAAAAAAAGGTGTTGAACCGGTCACGCAGCCGGACGTGGTACAGGATCCCCGGTCATTCCGGTAAATCCGGATGTCAGGTGCGGACAGGGCCGGTTCCTATCCGTATACGCTCTGCAGGGATCCGTATCTCAAAACACGCACCGGCTCCTGCGGTGCCCGTCTCCTTAATAGTCATGCCGTTTGCCGCAAGGATGTCGCGGGCGACAAAGAGACCCCATCCCGTATATTTCCCGAAGCCTTTGTCAAAGATTTTCTCTTTATCTCCGTCATGCACCCCGACACCGTCATCTTCGATACATAGCACTGCATCCTGACCGTTCTGCCGGAGCCGGATCTGAATTCCGGTCGTGCTCTTCCCATGCCTGGCCGCGTTGTCAAAGAGATACACAAGAACTTTTACAAAGAGGGGGGCAGCAAATACCGAGCAGGCATCCACGTCCGACCGGATCGCGACGTTACCAGTATCCACCTCATCCCGGGCAAACCTGATCAGCATCCCGAAATTCTGCCAGACGGGCGGTTCAAGTCCGATACTCTGGTATACTTTCGAGTACGCAAAGATCCGCCGCATCTTTTCTGATGACCTGCGTTCGATCTCAAGGAAATTCTGTTGTTCCTTATCCTGCACCATGGTGCCCAGAAGCTCGTTATAGCCCATAATCGCGGTGAGCTGGTTAAGCGCATCGTGCCGGGTGACACTGCCTACGATCTCCAGTTTCTTTTCCGCAAGTGCAAGTGCCCGCAGAAGGTCTTCACGATCCGGCTCGCCGGAGCCAGACGTTGCACTCGGTTCATCATATCTTGTCGGATTCCGGGAGTCGGGAAGGTTCGGAGACATGTTCACCCGTTTTTAATGTTGTTCCATGAAGTTGCCGCAGGGGAGTGCTCGTATACACTACTTATTACACCCGGTTATTAAACTAACGATGAATAGGCTCTGTAGAAATCATCGTTTTTCATAACGTTCTTGGGGGTGTTTGCCGTTCCCTGCAGGGAAGGGCAAACTGAAGAAGATGTCCCGATGGACATCTTCGAGTTACATTGCCCCCGCCACTGCGGCACTTAAAAAAAGGTCTGACGACCATTTTTACGAGTCCGCCATCCTTTAAGGATAGCAGACATCCCCCCTTACGATATCCGTCGAAAACCGGTTCATCATGGGTCTTTGATAATGAGGTGAGATCAGGGATTTCTACAGAGCCGATAAATAAAAAAATGGCTTTTTGGAAAGGCGCCTCCGGAAATTTCGGCCTGATATCCGGCAGAAAAAGAACTATTGCACGGCAGATCAAAAACTACCGGGGCCAAAAGCTGCGTGATACTCCCATGGCGCACCGCACCATAACCTATTCCCGAAATATATTTCTCCCGCTCACCACCGTCTGCCGGAACCGGTGCGGGTACTGCTGCTTCCGGACACCGGTACAGGACGGGTGCCTGCTTGCGCCGGAGGTTGTGGAAGAGACGATAAAAAAAGGGGCTGTGCTGGGGTGCACCGAGGCTCTTTTTACCTTTGGCGAACGCCCCGAACTGGAGCCCGGGTTCATCCCCTGTCTCCAAAAGGCCGGGTACGGGAGGTTCCTTGACTATGTGTACGAAATGTGCAGGAAGTCTATTCATTACGGTTTGCTCCCTCACACCAATGCCGGCATCCTGACGTATAATGAGATGGACAGGCTCCGTGAAGTGAACGCAAGCATGGGGATCATGCTCGAGACCACTGCTGATGTCCCCGCCCACCATAACTCCCCGGGAAAAAAACCGGAAGTCCGGATTGAAATGATGGAGGATGCCGGAAGGCTTAAGATTCCGTTTACCACCGGGCTCCTGCTGGGCATCGGTGAGACACCGGTGGATCGGGAGGAATCCCTTGAAGTGATCCGCGCCATGCACCGGCGTTTCGGGCACATTCAGGAAGTGATCATCCAGAATTTCTGCCCCAAGCCCGGAACGCCGATGGAGGGCACCCCCGAACCGACAACCCGCGAGATCTGCGCAACCATCAGGCAGGCCCGCGAGATCCTCCCCCGCGATATCGCCATCCAGATCCCCCCCAACCTGATCGATGCGCAGGCGCTCATCCCCTGCGGGGTGGATGACCTTGGGGGCGTCTCCCCGCTCACGATCGATTACGTGAACCCGGAGCACCCGTGGCCGGAGATCGGCCGGCTCAAAGAAATTGTCGGCGACGCGGAACTCAAAGAGCGCCTATGCATCTACCCGCACTTCATCGAGCGTGGGTGGTACCCCCCTGTCCTGCAACCCCTAATAAACAGGCTCGCACATACATTAGATAAGAGGAAAAATCCGTGAAGCAGCGCGAACTGTTATACGAGGGCAAGGCGAAGTCCGTGTACCGCACGGAAAAAAAAGGCAGGCTGATCGTCAGGTTCCGTGACGACATCACAGCATTTGACGGCAGTAAAAAGGATGTGCTGGAGGATAAGGGCAGTTACAATGCCCGCGTCTCCGCATTCTTTTTTGAATACCTTGAAAAGCACGGGATAAAGACCCATTTTGTGAGCATGATTGACGACTGCACCATGGTCGTGCGGGAACTTGCCATGATCCCGTTCGAGGTGATTGTCCGGAACGTTGCTGCAGGGTCGATTGTCCGCAACTACCCGATAAAAGAGGGTACAAAACTCGATCCGCCCGTCATTGTCATTGATTACAAGGACGACACCCGGCACGACCCGATGCTCAACGACGACATTATTGCCGCCCTCAGGCTCTGCACCCCGGCAGAACTCAAAAAGATCAAGAATACGGCACTCAAAGTCAACGACCTGCTCTTTTCCCTTCTTGCAGAACAGGGCATCACGCTCGTTGACTTCAAGATGGAGTTTGGCAGGCAGGGAAAGGTGATCTACCTTGGCGATGAGATCTCGATGGACTCGATGCGCCTCTGGGACAAAAAGACCGGAGAATCGCTGGACAAGGACGTGTACCGGTTCGACAAGGGCGACGTCATGGCGACCTACAACCGTGTGGCAAAGAGGATCATCGAATAACAGAGGGGATGCCGGTAATAAAGAAGGATTTTAATTCCATGATCCAGTGCATCGAGCGCAAAGCATAACGTGTCAGATAAAATACAATCCACAGGTAAAAGGGATAGAATGAAGAATTCTAATAAAGTTCGCGATACCATGCCGGATGAAGATACTTCCGGAGCGGATATGCTGAAATGGGCGAAGGGCTATGCACAGCAGCATAACCTTGTCCTTAACCCGGATGAAAAACAGCTTGCGACGGTGATCCGTGGGCTTGTCAGGAACAGGGAAAAGTTCGGGCACAAGTACTGTCCCTGCCGGCTCCGCAGCGGGGACGAGGAGAAAGACCGGGCGATCGAGTGCCCGTGCGTGTACCATACGGACGAGATCGCAAACGAAGGCAGCTGCCACTGCAAGCTCTACTTTAAAAAAGACTGATATCCGGAGATTTTACCGCACACATCCTTTTTTCCTATGGCTCCCCCAAGTTCCGGCACTGGTTCCCTGAGGTGTAAAGGGCTGAAACCGGTAATTGGCAGTGCGCCTGTCATTCTCATTCTCGGCAGTTTCCCTGGCGAAACGTCCCTTGCCGCCCTCAGGTACTATGCTCACCCGCAGAACCAGTTCTGGCAGATAACAGAACATCTCTTTAGCGTTGACCGTCACCAGGACTATGCACAGCGCACCGGGGAGCTGGTCCGGCGCGGCATTGCCCTCTGGGACGTCATTTCCTCCTGCAGGAGGGAAGGGAGCGCCGACCACAGGATCAGGGACCCGGTTTTTAATCCCATAGAACGCCTGCTCACATCCCACCCGACAATCCGCGCCGTTGCATTCAACGGGGCTGCCGCTGCACGGTATGGGGCAGGGATCCGGCTCCTGGAATGCATCTGCCGGATTCCGTTGCCATCCACGAGCCCGGCAAACACAAGGTTTACCCTTGCAGAAAAGGCGGGATACTGGGAAGTGCTCAGGGAATTCCTCTGAATAACGAGAGAGAACATCGGAGCAATAAATAAAAAAAAGTCTACCGTTCCAGCCTGAACTTCAGGAATATGACATGGTAGATCGCATAGAACCCGACGAGCACCGCGGCGCTGTAACCGAGGATTGCGAGCCAGAACACTTCGTTTGGCAGGGTCAGGGAGGAAGAGATCAGGACAAGCGATGAACCGACCACGAGCGCTGCCACGACCAGCCCGATCATCAGCTTGTCGCTCGCACGGTCAAGTGCCATCTGGAGCTTCTGGATATCGGTATCGACGACTTCGAGCCTGACGGTACCGGTGGATAGGCGTTTTAACATCAGGTTCACGTTGCGCGGCAGGTCAAACATCCCGTCGACCGCCTCCATCATCGAGTTGGACGCCCGTTTCAGGTACGCGGCGGAAAGGTTGTTGGTGTCGGCAAGCTTGGTCAGGTAGGGCGTGATCTCCTTTCCGAAATTAAAGAACGGATCAAGCCGAATCCCGATATCCAGCACCATTACAAAGACCTTTAATAAAAGCATCAGGTTCATTGGCACTCTGAGCCGGTACCGCCGCATCGTATCGGTGAGCTCGGTAACCATCAGACCGAAATTGAACTGCTGCACCTGGTCGCCCCCGAAATCGTGGATCATGATATAGAGGTCGTCACGAAGTGCCTCTCGGTCGCTCTCGTTGATCTGGATGCCGAACCCTTCAAGGGACTTGAGCATCAGCTCGATATCGTCGGTCACCAGTGCAAAGAGCAGGTTGATAAAGAGCTGCCGCTTTTCAGGGCGCAGGACACCGACAATGCCAAAGTCGAGGAATATAACGTCGCCCTCTTTTGTAACCAGCAGGTTCCCCGGGTGTGGATCACCGTGGAAGAAACCGTCCTCAAAGATCATCTTGAGGTACGCGTGGAAACCCCGGACACCGACCTCGTGGGGGTCAATGCCCAGGTCCCGGATCGCTTCAACATTGTCGATCCGCACTCCTTCGACATACTCCATCACCATTACGCGGGACGAGCAGTACTCCCAGTATATCTTCGGGAACCGGATGCCGGGAACGTTAACGAAATTGCGGGACATCCTCTCGGCGTTGCGGGCGTCCCGCATGAAGTCGAGTTCCTTTCGTATCTGCTGGGCAAAGTCCTCGACCATGCCGATGGGATTGTATAACCGAACCTCGGGAAAGACTGCATCAAATCGCTCTGCCATCGACATAAGGATTGCAAGGTCGGTCTCGATAACATCGGGAATGCCGGGGCGCTGGACTTTGACTGCAACCCTCGTCCCGTCCTTAAGCACGGCGCAGTGGACCTGCCCGATTGATGCGGATGCAAGCGGTGCCTCGTCAATCTCGAGGAACCAGTCATCTATATCCGGGCAGGTCTGGAGGATCACGCCCTTGACATCAGAAAAGGGCAGCGGTTTGGCATGGTCCTGCAGTTTTTTGAGCTCTTCGATGAGCTCCGGCGGCAGGAGCTCCGTCCTCGTGCTCATGATCTGCCCGAACTTGACAAACGTCGGGCCGAGCTCTTCGACTGCGAGACGTATCCTCTCGTAAACGGTTGAGGTCTCAGACGGGCCGCCGGGGGTGGGGAGACGGAACCGGGATTTTCCCGGGAACAATTTCTCCAGCGCTATGCCAAAACCGTATTTGCCCAAGATGTCCACGATCTGGGCGTACCGCCGGATCTGTGTGACCATGCGTAGTGGTTGGTTGTCAGCCTACTTAACCATCACTTCTTAAATATCGTGTTGAATACAACAATTATGACCAATCGTAGCCTCAAACGAGGCGGAGATTTGTCTATTTAGGGATTGGCTGTGTTAACACTACTTCGAAGAACTCTGATGAGTTCTTCTCCAGTCTCACCACTTCGTGGTTCGACAATTCAAAGATTCTTTTAGAATATTCTCGTGTCTTATCTCTCCGATATTCGGCAATTCGAAGAACTCTGATGAGTTCTTCTCCAGTCTCACCACTTCGTGGTTCGACAATTCTAAGATTCTTTTAGAATATTCTCGTGTCTCATCTCTCCGATATTCGGCAATTCGAAGAACTCTGATGAGTTCTTCTCCAGTCTCACCACTTCGTGGTTCGACAATTCAAAGAACCTGCGGGTTCTTCTTGTGACCGTTTGCTCCGGCTGTCGGAAACAACCATTTGAAAAAACCCAAGTTGTATTAATATAAGGGTTTTTTTATTAAAATTATGATCGGAAAACGGCAAAACCGGATCAGGGCTCTTTTCTGAACACCACGATCCGGTTCGTGTTGGTGCCACAGCCCATATTATCCACACCCCAGATATGGGAAGTCTTGGTGAATGCCTGTGCATTGATCATCACCGCTTTGCAGGAAAATCCGGCACTCATCCCGATCGGGACGACGTGCTCTTCAAGCCGTACTGTCCCTTTTCTCACCTCGCCGACTTCAAATGCCACCCACCCGCCGGGCGCTGTGACCCTGTATAGTTCATCAAACACCTTTCCCATGACCGATTTCCACCCATCCACCGTCCGCGCCATCGTGATAGCCTTTCCTATTGCATCGCTTTCAAGACCATTGAACCAGCACCGGAGCCAGTTGTCATCACGGTACTGCACGATGTCAAGGAACGGGGGGGATGTAACCGTGAGCTGCACAGAATTATCAGGTATTTCAGGAGTCTCCCGTGCGTCGCAGGTCAGGAACCTTGCCCGTTTTCCGGCAGTTTTCAGGGCGCGTGTACGGGGAGTTGTCAGTGTGCGCAAGAGGCTCTTTGTTTTTTTTTCAACCAGACGGTGCGTGTCCCGGTACTCCGGCACCTGTTTTCTTTGCGTATTGATACGTTTCTGGCTATCCCGCGATACTGCCTGGTTGGGCGGCAGAGTGTAGACGGAAAAGAACCCTGACGAATGCCCGGTCAGCCGGTTGGTCGCAACCATCGCGATCCACCGGTCAACCATATCTTCTGATCCCTGCTCCCGTTTCCCGCACAGGTACTCCCGGATCGCGATAATCTCGCGTTTGGTCCTTGGGTGATAAAACATCGAAAGGTCGACAGAATCATTTCCTGTGTTGCGGGGGATCGCACGCAGCCGCCCCTCAACTGTCACGATCTGCGGGGGAAAGAACCGGGGTTCGGTCACGATTCTGGAAAGAGGGTTTGCGTCATTTGCAATAACATTGCGGCCAAGGAGCCCCGCTTCGATGACTGTTGTCCCTCTCCCGGAAAACGGGTCGTACACGGTATCGCCTCTTTTGGTCAGTAACCCGATGAAAAACCGGGGGAGCTGGGGTTTGAAACAGGCGCGATAGGAGATCTCGTGGATCGAGCATGCCTGCCGCTGTCCCGCTGTCCAGAACTCGTTGCTATAACAAGGTACAGCCTGCCCGCCACAGGTAACCGTGCCCGCCCGGGTCGGGACTTTTTTGGGTGCCGGGCTCACAAAACCTGCAAGATACTTTTCAAGATCTGGGGGGCTCAAACCTGCCATATGGATCGATCGTTAAAGATAGATGGGGAGGGGAAACGTATAGCCTCTGTGATAATATACCGGGATACGCGGGCAGGGAATGAAAGACTCTTTCTGTACTGGCCGGAATGATCCCTTCCGTTCATTTTCCTTGCCCGGAGACCGCGTCAAACCCGCCCGGGTACCGTACCGTCCCGCGTATCCCGTCAAGCGCCCCTTCGTCCAGCCCCAGAACCATGAACGCTTCATCCGGGACGGGAAACGGTGCTTCAATACCATACCTGCGGGCCGGCATAAAGCCGAACCGGAGATAGTAATCCGGGTGGCCGACCAGGACCACAATATGGTGCCCGAGCCGCCTGCACGCCGCAAGCCCGTGCCGTACTAGCTGCGAGCCGATCCCACGGTGCTGGTACTCCGGGAGCACCGCCATCGGCGCAAGGGCGAGTGCGGGGACCCGTCCGGCAGGTGAATCAATGGAGATCGGCGGAAAAAGGATATGCCCTGCAATAATCCCGCCGTCAACCGCAACCATTGAGAGTTCAGGAATGAAATCCCCCTCACGTCGCAATGCATTGACCAGCTCTGCTTCGGCAGGTTGCCCGAATGCCCTGAGGTTCACATTGAAAATGGCAGGGATGTCAGCAGGGATTTCCGGTCGGATGGTGATGGCACTCATGAATGATTCCTCCGGGTCGGCAAACCGTTATCAACACTTTCTGTCGCAAAACACCATAACGGCATCGAACACGCCTTGGCATACCCGGTCAGAACAACCCGATCCGGATTGCGGAGTCCAGAATAAGCGAACCCGCATAGATCACCATTGTAATGTGAAACAATGGCAGCACCTTCATTGCAGTGTCCGGGTCCCTGTTCTGCAGGATCACCACGTTTGCTGCCCCCATCAGGAACAGCCCGATCAGGATGCCCCCCCGGGCTATCGTGCCGATTTGGTGGAACATGAGCGCCGCGGCAACGGCATGCAGGAGAGTGAAACCGGCGATCCAGTATACCGTCCCGTTGATCCCGTAGAGCAGGGGGATCGTCCTGAGCTCACGGGCACGGTCGTTTGCGATATCGATTAAGTCGTTTGCGCCAAGGTGCGCCATTGCAAACGGGTAGAAGAAGACAAAATAGGCAAGCGCAGTTCCGTCAGGGTATCCTGCACAGAGGTATCCGGCGACAGGAAAGAGCGCGAAGTCCATGCGCCCGACAAGCTGGGAGACCGGAAACGACTGGTGTCGCTTTTTTATCTGGTAAAACACCTCGGCCGCGTAGGAGAAGAGCATGATGGCAAAGACAAAGAGGCAGTTGGGAAACGGGAGGGTCGCTACCAAAAACAAGGTCGTAACAAAGAGCAGCGCGAACAACCGGAATGCCGCCTGCGGGGTTACGAAACCGGCGGGAATCGGGCGGTTCCCAAAGAGCCGCCAGTATTTTGTGAGCCGGTAATTCTCGATATCGCGGCGGTCATAGTCCCGGTCAATGTAATCGTTGAGCACCAGCCCGGCTTCAAACCCGAAAAACCCGATTAATGCTCCCTTGAAAAGCAGCCACCACGAGAATGTCCCATAGGCGGCAGCCGCGAGCATTAGCCCAGAACAGAACAGGAGCGGCCACGCAAAGAAGAAGTGGATGCGGGTGAGGTCCGCGTACGCCTTGAGCACCGGCACGAAACCATCCGGTGCGCCATCCGGTGACGGCGCCGCTGCACCTGCGGCAGCCGTGACATGCGTATCCTCGGCCGGTTGCAGGGGACTATCGTTCATACCTGTATCATATCTCCCCGGAAGATCGGGAAAATTCCACCCGGTATTTGTGTCGCACCGGGTAATAATACGGTCGAATGCCCAGCCGTATACTGGGGATGTACCTGGAATGGGATGGGGGGATGACCCGTTTTCCAGCCGCTCCATTTAGAGTATCACTTGTGTGTGAAATACGCAACGACACCGGTGGTTGAGACCGCATCGACCCGTGCAAACCCGACGCGCTCGAACTGCACAACCTTCCCGAGCTCCTGCCGCACAGCCGGCTCGCACATGCCCTGCTGTTCGCCGTCCTGAGTGACGAGCGTGCACGGGATGCAGCCCTGTGCCGGCAGCCACTGGATAATCGGCGCCTTTGCCGCCCGTGCTTCCGCGAGCGCATCGCCCGCGTACTCCATCTTCGGGATTCCACCATTCCATTTGACCTTCACATTGAAGAGGTCCTTGAGCCTTACCATCGCCATTGTAAAAGAGATCTCCGCTTTGGGGAGCAGCACCGTCCCGGTGAACACAAGCGTCCGCACCCCGCGTGCAGGATCAGAAGGGTGGAGCATCGCATGAGCAGTGTGGTCCGGCGCTCCTTTAATTGTCACTGATACCGGGCCGGGCACAAAGAAGTACCGGTTCGCGACAGGGTCGACAAGTTTCCTGCTCTCCGCGTACAGGTTGTCCCAGGAGAACGAGATGTCAGTCTCGCCAATCCCGATTGCAAGCATCGCGTTCTTCACTGCCTCCGGCGAGATCCCGCGGCGGGCGAGCGCCCGGAGCGTGCCGAGCCGGATGTCGTCCCAGCCGGTATAGGTCCCCTCCTTTATACCGAGCCGCATCTGCGAAGTGGAGAGCACAACACCCTCGATTCCCATCCTGCCATAGTGCCGGTACACGGGCACCTTCCAGCCGAAATGGTCGTAGATGAAACGCTGCCGACGGGTGTTTGCTATGTGGTCTTTTCCCCGGATCACGTGCGTTACACCGAGGAGATGGTCATCGGCAACAACCGAGAAGTTCATGAGCGGGTAGACATGTGCTTTTACCTTCGGGTGCGGCGGGGAGTCAAGGATACGGAACGCAGGGAAGTCCCGCATCGCCGGGTCGGGGTGGTGAAGATCGGTCTTTACCCTGACAGACGCTTCCCCTTCGCGGAAGGTGTGATCGAGCATCTTCTCCCAGAGTATCAGGTTCTTTTCAGCAGAATGCCCCCGGCACGGGCAGGCGGTCTTTGCCCCTTTAAGTTCCTTAAAGCGCTCGTTGTCGCACGTGCAGACATATGCCCCACCCGTCTCGATCAGCTGCCTGCAGAGGTCGTAATAGAGCGGCAGCCGGTCGCTCTGTGTAACCGTTTCGGTGATGCCAAGGCCGAGCCATGCTATATCTTCTCTCACCGTATCGTACGCTTCCGGGTCAACCCGCTTGGGGTCGGTATCTTCAATACGAAGGATATACCTGCCGCCGTACTGCTTCACGTACGCGTCGTTGAGCACCGCGGCCCGTGCATGCCCGATATGGAGCGGCCCGGAGGGGTTGGGCGCAAACCGCATGACGACGCCGTTTTCCGCTCCCTCAAGGTCCGGGAGGACTTTTTTGCGTTCGTGCTTCTCAGAGAGCGCTGCATACATGTCCGGGGCAAGCGCCTGCAGTTTTGCCACCCTCTCACCCGGGGTAAGCCCTGCAACTTCTGAGATCACTTCCCGGGCAAGCGTGGAAATCTCCTTTGCCCGGCTCCGCAGTTCAGGGTGGGCTCCCATCACCATACCGATAACGGCACCTGCCTGTGGGACCCCGCCATGCTTCACCGCGTTCTGGAGCGCACAGCACAAGAGCAACTCCTTTGGCTCCTGCCCTGCCATCTAGAAACTCCGTGTCACAAAGAATTCGCCGATGTCCATTAAGAGCTGGCGTTCCTGTGTCGGGGGGAGGAGCGCTAGGTGCCTGTTGCTGTCGGCGACAAGGTCTGCTGCAACCTTCCTGACATCGGCAATAACACCTGCGTCGGTGAGCTCCCGGATTGCCGCTTCGATATCAGCATCCGTGAGGTCGCGTTTGTATTTTAAAAGATCGACCCCTTTTTCCCTCGCCTTGATTGAAATAAGCGTCTGCTTTCCTTCGCGGAGATCGGAGGCACGGTCTTTCCCGCTCTTTTCCGAAGAAGTTAAAAGATCGATGAGATCGTCCTGGATCTGGAACGCGATTCCGGTGTTGAGCCCGAAGTTATAGAGCGTTTTTGTCTGCTGTGCGTTGCCGCCGCCAAGGATCGCCCCGATCCCTGCAGCTGCTGCATACAGGACGCCGGTCTTCTTCTTGACCATCTCCATATATTCGTACTCGTTCACATCGTCCCGCCTCTCAAACGACATGTCCATATGCTGCCCCTCGCAGATATCGGCACAGGCGCGGGCAAGCATCGATACCGCACGGGCCTTTGCATTGCCATCGGCATTCGAAAGGCAGATGAACTCGAATGCACGGGCATAGAGGACATCGCCGGCCAGAATACCGGTCGGGACGTCCCATCTGGTATGAACGGTCTGCACTCCCCGCCGCAGGGAATCGTCGTCCATGATGTCGTCATGGATGAGGGTGAAGGTATGCGTGAGCTCGAGCGCGAGAGCCGCCTGCATAATATCATAGGAGCTCCCGGGCTTCACCGCATCCGCTGCAAGCATGACAACCGCGGGGCGCAGCCTCTTTCCCCCGGCAGCGAGGAGATGTGCGGATGCCATGTTCAGCTCACCGACCCGGCAGGTAAAATACCGGTCAATCATGTGGTTTATCTGTTCTGCGACGGATGAAAGGTAAGGTTCAAGCTCCATGGCACAATTCCCCTAGTTCAGTTTGAGGCGCTGCCCGTTCCTGAGCATATGCAGGTCAGAATGGAGCGTGTACCCCATGTCCGATGCAAAGTCCGCATAGCTCGCGGTCATTTTCATGGATCCGTGCGCAGGGATGACATGCTGCGGGTTGAGTATCTGGACCATCTCGTAGTGGTCTTCGCGGTACGCGTGGCCGCTGACATGCAGGTCTTCAAATATACGCACTCCCGCAAGTTTCAGGTGCGCTTCGATCATGTACCGCTGCCCGAAGTTCATCGGGTTGGGGATGACGTTTGCCGAGAAAACGACCTTGTCTCCTTTGGCAAGCAGGTAGGGAGTGTCTCCCGTGGCGACACGGGTCAGGATCGAACCGGGTTCGCCCTGGTGGCCTGTGACAATCGGCATGAATTTTTCCTTTCCCTCCTTCATCATCCTTCGCATTGTCCGGTCGACGGTGCGCCGGTTGCCAAAGACGCTGGTCGTAGACGGGAACGAAACAAGCTTCATCTGCTCGGCAGTTACCGAGTACCGCTCCATCGACCTGCCAAGGAGCACCGGTTTTCTCCCGATCTCGTGGGCGCATTCCGCAATGGTTTTGACACGCGAGATATGGGAGGAGAATGTGGAAACAAGGATTGCATTCTTGTCGTCCTCGTAACTCGTGATTGTGTCCCGCACAAGGTTGCGGGCAATCCTCTCGCTGGGACACCTTCCTGACCGTTCGATGTTGGTGCATTCCACAATCAGGGCGATTACTCCTTCCTTCCCGATCTGCCGGAGCCGCGCAAAGTCCGGCGGTTCACCGATCACCGGGGTCCGGTCCAGCTTGAAGTCCAGCGCATAAACAATCGCGCCGTGCGGGGTGTGGAGCACCGCGACCACCGTATCGATGATCGAGTGCTGCATCCGCACAAACTCAAGCACCAGTGTCTGCGAGAGCGTGTACCGCTGCCCGGACTTCAGCGGGAAGAGCTTGTTGTTGACCCCGAATTTCTGCTCGCCCGATATCTGCTGGCGGATCAGCTCGGTGGTGTACGGGGTTGATATGATCGGCGCGTTGTACCTGTGCGCCAGTTTGGGGATTGCACCGATATGGTCAAGGTGCCCATGGGTGCAGACAATCGCTTTCACGGTCCCCTCGACCGAGTTCATCATCGTGTCGTCCGGTATCGCCTTGATCTTTATCAGGTCAAGGGAGTGCATATTCTCGATCTCCGCGTCTTCGTGGATCATCACCTGATCCAGGCGGAGTCCCATGTCAAAGATGACAATTTCCTTTCCGCAGCGGACGGCGGTCATATTCCGCCCGACTTCATCATACCCGCCCACTGCGATAATCTCGATATCCATGTATACTGTCTCCTGTTCTCGTTTTGTTGTGTGTGAATAAAAAAAATTTAAAAATTATTTCCTGATGCCCGCCGGATTATCCCTGTCGATCATCTGCCGGGTCTTTCCGGTGACAAACATCCGCGCTTTCCTAAGGTCTGTGACGCGGGCTGATCCTGTAAGGAACATTGCAGCATCCAGTTGCCGGTGAACCGCATCGATCTTTTGTCCGAGCGCCTCGTCGCTTTCAAGAGCGGCGGGAAGGAGCGGGAGCGCCATCCCGCAGAGGTCGGCCCCGAGCGCGAGCGCTTTTGCCATGTCCAGACCACTACGTATGCCTCCTGATGCAATTACTGAACCCGGGGACGCCAGCACTTCGCACAGGCTCACAACCGTGGGGATCCCCCAGTCTGCAAAGTCCTCGCCGAGGGCCATTTTATTCCTGTCTGCAGGGTTCCGGTTCTTTTTTGCCCGTACACTTTCTACCGCAGCCCACGACGTCCCGCCTGCCCCGCCTACATCAAGTACTACAACTCCCGCACCACGACACTTCCGCGCAGTCTCTGCCGAGATACCGGAACCGGTCTCTTTCACAATCACCGGCGTCTTTGTGTCCTTGCAGAGCGCCCGTATGGCATCGAGACATCCGGCCGCGTTATGGTCTCCTTCCGGCTGGATTGCTTCCTGCAGGAAGTTAAGGTGGATTGCGATTGCATCTGCACCGATCATCGCGACAGCCTGCTCCGCCCATTCGATGCCATGGTCGCGGAGCTGGACGGCGCCGAGGTTTGCCACAAGAAACGCATGCGGCGCCTCATCCCGCACCACCGAGAATGTGTCGGCAAGGCCGGGGTTTTCAAGGGCAGCCCGCTGGGAGCCGACACCCATGCCGATCCCAAAGCGCTCTGCTGCCCGCGCAAGCCTGGCATTCACCTCTTTTGTCTCCGGGTGCCCGCCGGTCATTGCAGAGATAAAAAGAGGAGATGAGAATGTCCGGGACAAAAAACGAGTGCGCCGGTCAATCGCTGCCATATCGCACTCCGGCAGCGCGTTGTGTACGAACCGTATGTCGGAAAAACCGGCATCGCCACGCTCGATATCCTCCTCTGCGCAGATCCGCAGGTGGTCAAGCTTCCGTGACGATGTAAAATGTTTTTTGTCTCCCATGGTCTCCCTCCCTTTTTATTTTCTCACTTTTGTCCCGCCGCAGTCCCTTCCGATAAGGAAATCGGGGACGCGTGAGACATGGAAAATTTCAGACCCGACACCCGCACGCGCGAGGTCGAGCAGTTCATTGATCTTCCCTCTCATTCCACCGGTGACATCGGTAAATGTCGAGCTGCCGATATCGAGGGCGCGGGCAGATGCCGGTGTAATCTCCGGCACAACCGTCCCCCCATTCAGCACTCCCGGTACATCGGTGGCGAGCCCCACACGGTCAATGCTGATCAGCGGTGCGAGATAGCGCACAAGCTGGTCACCTGACACGATGCAGGCGCCCCGGGACTTGTCCATCACCACATCGCCGTGGATCACCGGAACCATCCCGAGGGTTAACATTTTTTCAAGCTGCCGCTTCTCGAATGCGACCAGCCTCCCGTTATCTGCAAACGCGACATGAAGCGGGTGGATTCCCAGCGCCTCCACGCCATGCCCCTGCAGCGCTGCTACTACCGCATCATTCAGCCGGGCAACCGCATGGTGCGTGACCGCGATGCCTTCCGCATGCCCCGCGTTTGCACCGCGGTCGAGATGATACCGCTTTGCTTCCGGATGGCCGCATGAGCCGGCGCCGTGCACGA
Source organism: Methanoregula sp. (assembly GCA_026625165.1). Lineage (NCBI taxonomy): Archaea > Methanobacteriati > Methanobacteriota > Methanomicrobia > Methanomicrobiales > Methanoregulaceae > Methanoregula > Methanoregula sp. The sequence goes on from CP112999.1 coordinate 1,899,838, forward strand.
TTACCAGGCCCGGTACCGGGTTTTCTGCCACTGCCAGTGCAATGTCAGCGACCTGCGCATGGTTGATCGCACAGTCGCCGCTCTTGTCGGTGATCACGCTCCCGCCAAGCTTGAGCATTACACGGTCAGACATGTTTCTCCTTTCGTGCACCTTCGGTGTCGATACCGGTCACGATCGCCCGGGCATTGCATGCCTCGATTGCCTTTGCCACCCGGTGCTTGAGCCCTTTTGGGGTTACAGCGACCATGCATCCCCCGCCACCCGCACCGGTCAGCTTTGCGCCAAACGCACCTGCCGCCCTTGCAGCAAGCACGAGACGCGAGAGCGCCGGGTGACCCACCCCGAGGGCATCGAGCAATGCATGGTTCATATCCATGTACCTGCCCAGTTCCTGCGGGTTGTTGAGGTGGTGGATCGCGTTCAGGCTCACCCCCTCGATCGCATCGAGCAGGTGGCTGACAATCTCCGGATGTTTTTTTTTGAGATCGCTTACCTGCTCTACCATCTGGGAGGTGTTGTGCGATACGAGGGTGTCGCCGATTACGATGTGGAGGTTCTGCGGGGGAAGGCGCCGGCGGGAGGAGCCGGTGATCAGGACAATCCCGCCATAGGATGATACGGTGGTATCGGTGGGGCTTGCCCTGCCTTTCTGCACCTTCTTTTCGATCCCAAATGCCATGTCGGCGATCTCTTCCCGCGTTTTGCCCAGATGGAATTCATCGTTGATGGCGCAAAGCGTGGCAACCGTCACTGCTGCAGACGACCCAAGACCGGACGAACTCGGGATCTGCGAGTTGATGTACACGCTGCCATTGACACCCAACTCGGTAAAGCAGTTGTGGATGTAAGGTGAACCCGCTGACTGGGGACGTTTGCTCTGGCGCACGGTCACATAGACGCGGGGCTTGATCGCCATCGCAATTCCGGGTTTGCCGTACACCACCGCATGCTCGCCGAACAAAAAGACCTTGCCCGGCGCACTCCAAGTTGCCAACCTATATCACCGCAATGGCCGCATACCCCACGACTTCAGCCCGGTCACCGGTTACATCCCCGCTTGTCGCGTACTTAAGGAGCCTGCCCTGAGTTGCCCCCATCGCCCGGCACGCTTCCACCATGGCCGCAATCGGGCCGTACCCGCAGGCAGAGACCTTCCGCCTTTCAATGCGTAAAAAGAACTCCCCGATGTCAAGCGACTGCAGGGATTCGATCGCATACAGGTCATTTTCCCGGGCGAGCGCCTCCGGAATATAATGGGAGAAATCGCTTGACGCAACGACCCGCACGTCCCGCCTGGTAGCCCTGGCTGCGGCAGTTATTTTCCTGCCAAGGTGCATCGCGCTCTCTTCGTCCTGCCCGCCCATCATCACCGGTGCAACCCTGGCCCGGGGGAACCGGAACTTGATAAACGGCATCTGGACTTCAAGCGAATGCTCATCTGCATGCGAAAACTCGTCAGTTTCGATATCGAGGGCTTTTACAAATGCTTCGTCCGTATCGATCACACCGAGCGGTGTTTCCCATGGGACTGCCGACGCTGCTGTCATGTACCCCCGGTGGGACGGGCCTATCACCACGAATGTGCCCGAGAAGTCAGAGGGGATTGCGGCATATGCCCGCGCCGCAACCTCCCCTGAATAGATATACCCTGCATGGGGTGCAACAATACCCAGTGCATCCACCGGTTCGCCGCCTTTTGCAAAGAACCGGGTGAGCAGCTGCTCAAGATGATTGGGTTCCCGCGGGTAGAACATCCCCGCCACTGCGCATGCACGCATCTTCATCGGATAAACCCTCTGGTCAAACTGGTATATCCAGATATCGGTTGCCAGAAAAGCCGGGCAGCCGGATCAGATATCAGTCTCAAAGTCTTCGGGGGCCAGTGCCGTGGATATGCCGCGGAGCCGGAGCATCTCGCGGGTGAGCAGGAAGTAGACCATCGAGAGCGCTTTTCTCCCCTTGTTGTTGGTCGGGATCACAAGGTCGACAAACTTGGTCATATTGTTGGTATCGCAGAGCGCGATGACCGGAATGCCGCACTGGACGCCCTCGTGGATAACCTGTGCATCGCCGATAGGGTCAGTGACGACAATCACTTCAGGTTCGATGTAGCCGTCAAGTACCGGGTTGGTGAGGAGGCCGGGTATGAATCGTCCGGTAGCTGACATTGCGCCGATCGTGTCGGCAAACTTCTTTGCCGGGTACTGCCCGTACTGGCGGGAGGTGACGACAAGGATATTCGGGGGCTCATAATGGTTCAGGAAGTTTGCCACGGTCTTGATACGTGCGTCGGTCTCCCGGATATCCAGGATATAGAGCCCATCACCGCGGACGCGGTAGATGAACCTCTTCATGTCTTCGCTCTTCTGCTGGGTGCCGATGTGGACACCTGCCGCAAGATAATCTTCGACAGGGACGAGCGGTTCTTTTAATTCAATTTCCATCTCGGTAACTTGGGTCATATCTGTTCCTCTATGCGAATCAGTTCGTTCAGTTTTGCAATGCGTTCCCCGCCAACCACACCGGTTTTTAAGAAAACACAGGAGAACGCGGTTGCGAGGTGTGCAATTGTCGTATCAGTGGTCTCACCGGACCGGTGGCTCATCACCGTGTCCAACCCCTGGGTATGGGCAAGCCTGACCGCGTCAAAGGTGTCAGTCAGGGTGCCCACCTGGTTGGGTTTGATCAGTACGCAGTTCGCGGATGCCGATTCGATGCCCTGCAGGATACGGTCGACCTGCGTGACAAAGATGTCGTCACCGCAGACAAGGCACCGGTCACCGACCTGTGCGTTGAGATCGGCAAAGCCGGAAAAGTCCTCTTCATGCATCGGGTCTTCGACATAGACAAGCTTGTATTTGTCCACAAGCTCCGCGATGTACGCGACCTGATCTTCGGTGGAGCGCTTCTTCCTGCGGTACTTGTAATGCCCATCGCTCCAGAGCTGGCTTGCCGCAACATCGATGCCCATATCTACAGATACGTTCATCTCGTCGGCAACGGTACTGCAGGCTTCGGCAATAATATCGAATGCAAGGGCGTCATCTATCTGGGGCGCCCATGCACCCTCGTCTCCCTTGCCGCATGCCTTGCCCTTCTTGTTCAGGATCTCTTTGACGGTGCGGTGCACTGCTGCGTTAGCAAATACTGCTTCCTGCACATCGGCAGCATCGCCCGTGACCACCAGGAACTCCTGGATCTCGGTCGCATCTGCAGCGTGCGCACCGCCGCCGATCACGTTCCCGAGCGGGAGCGGCATCTCGGTAACAAACGCCCCGGCAAGGTACCGGAAGAGGGGCATGCCCCCTGCCGACGCAGCGGCTTTTGCGTTTGCAAGCGACAGGGCGACGGCGACATTTGCACCGATGCCGGAGAAGTTGTCTGTCCCGTCAATATCCCGGAGCTGCTCGTCAAACCCCGCCTGATCGGATGCGTCCAGGCCGATAAGGGCCGGCAGAAGGTTTGCCATTGCGCTCTCGACTGCATCCCCCGGGGGAAGGACTTTTGCCTCCCGTGACCCGGTGCTTGCACCGGCAGGGGCTGCTGCCCGGCCGAACCCTGATGTCGTGAGGATATCGGCTTCGACTGTCGGGTTCCCCCGGCTGTCCAGGATAACCCGGAGCTCGACTGCTTCAATCAACGTCATGGGTGTGTTCACTTCCTCTTTACGGTAATGGGTATTTTGTTTTGGGTGAATTCGTCGATCGCAATCTCCAGCGGATCGATCCTTTCGGTTTTGATGAGTAATGGTGCACCCATTGATATCTGCAGAGCACGGGCTCCGATAATCCGCGCCCGTTCATACCGGGTATATTGTGGTGTCTGCATGTGTCTTCCTCAGAATGGTCTAAATTAAAATGGGGTCGCTGAGATTCGAACTCAGGTCACTGCGTCCCGAACGCAATAGGATGGACCAGGCTACCCTACGACCCCCCATAAATGCGCCTCTCACTGGTACGGGTTGAGCTCATCGATGATCTCATTGTGCGTGAGCAGCATGCGCCGGCAGCAGTAGCGGGTAAGACCGAGGTCATCGAGGATCTTTTTGGGATCCTCGCCAGCTGCCCGCCTCAATTTAAACTCTTCAAACGCTGTGGAGACTGGTTTTCCACAGGTGAAGCATCGTACGGGTATCACGATTGTCGACCTCTCATTCTTTCTTTTATCCTAACGATAAGACTTTTGGAACTTCTTGCGTGCACCGCGCCCGTGCGGCTTTTTCGTTTCCTTCTGCCGCGAATCGTTGACAAGCAGCGTCCGGTCGTACAGCAGGTACGTGTCTTTCATCTGGGGATCGTTATGCCATTCGACAATTCCCCTCGCGAGAGCAGTGCGGATGGCTTCCGCCTGCCCCATCGAACCCCCTCCTTCAACATCGATAGCGACATCGATGCCGTTCACCGCGTTGGGCACAAGCAGGAGCGGTTCGGAGATCTTCATCCGTGTAACCTCGGTCCCGTACTTGTCCAGCGGGACGGAGTTGATCCGGATGATGCCCTTACCGGCCTTGAGCGTAGCCCGTGCGATTGCCGTCTTGCGTTTTCCACTTGTGTTGATGATCTTGACCATAATGACCACCCGTTAGAACTTTGCCCCCAGAAAGGTGCAGACTGCACCAAGGGTGACAAACTGTACATTGTTCAGCCGGTTCATGTGTGCCTCGTCAGGCACCTCCATCTCTTTACCCACGAAATCGACCGGGATGCCCACGTAGCACCGGATACGCCTCATCGCGTCAACGCCACGGGGGCGTTTGTACGGCAGCATACCGCGGATCGTTCTCTTCATTAAGTGGTCCGGCCTGCGCGGGAGGAACGGCCCCCAGCCGGTTGAACCCCGGCTGCGCTTGGTCTGGTAATTGGAAAGCACCCGCGCCCGGCTGCCTGAAATGATTGCCTTTTCCGCGTTGACGACCGCGATCTCCTCTCCGGCAAGCGCCCGCTGTGCGACAACGCTTGCAAGCCGTCCAAGGAGCATGCCATCACCGTTGATTACTGTCACCATCGTATGTTCACCTCAGGATACGGACACCGCTTCCCTTCGGGTTGTCCTGCAGGAGCTGTTCGATTGTCATGCACTGCCCTTTCGCGTCCCGGATCTTGCTTGTCGCTGATGCCGAGAAGTTCAGTGCCGCCACTTTCACCGATTGTGAAAGGGCGCCGCTGCCCAGCACCTTTCCGGGGACGATGATCGTCTCACCTTTCTGGGCGTAGCGCTCGATCTTGGAAAGGTTGACCTCGGCATGGTTCCTGTTGGAGGTCTCCAGCCTGCTTGCGATCTCGCGCCAGATCTTTGCCTCATTCTCGCGTGATGTATTCTTTAAGAGCGATATGAGATTGGTAAGACGGGGGTTCGTCTTTTCCACGGTTCTTGTCATTTCTTGTCATCCCCTGAAATTTCGCGTGTCTGTTTCTCCAGCTCGTCTGACTGTCCTTTGATGTGTTGCAGCGCCTGGCGCAGGATCTCTTTTACCGGAAGCGACCCGTCGCCTTCGACCACGAAAATATACCGGTCGGGCTCTGCTGAGACCTTGATTGCCGGTTCGTCCCCGATGCCGGTTGCCACGCATGCCCGTTCGCAGAGCCTGCACATGGAGCAATCGGATAGCTTGCCCTCAATAACCTCGACCTTCTTGCCTTTTGCGGCAAGGATTTCCCGCGGGCATTCCTCAATGCACATCCCGCACGCATCGCAGGCATCTGAAATCGCAATGACGGGATGGTTCTTGTACCCGCAGACATTCGTCGGCTGCCATTTGGCATGCTCTTTTCCGGTGTTGAGTTCCGCCCGCGCCTCGAGCACGAGCTTCTGCCCCTTGGTGAGTTTTACGATTGGGATATTATCATGCACCGGGACCGCTTTGGGGTCCTGCGGGATCAGGTCGCTTGACTTGACCATTTTGGGGCCTTCTACACTCAGGGTATAAGTGACCGAACAGCTCGGGCACCCCGCACCACCGCATGCACAGGTCTCCTTGCGGGAGTACGTGGCAAGGTCGGTGATGATCGGGATCAGCCCGAGCCGGTGGGCAAGCATCTCGTCGAAGAGTGCGCTTGTATTGTCATAGATGCGCACTTCGTCGATCGCAAGCGTCGGCACTTCAGAGATCATCGCCCTGCGCAGTGCATTTGCAAATGAGGGGGGGGCACCGATAAGTGTGAATCGCGCAATAGTATCGTCAAGACTTGCAAACTGGATCTCCATCACACTCTCCTTCCTCGTCTGCCACCCTTCGGACGGCATGAGTCGTGGGGGATAGGCGTGACGTCTTCAATCCTGCCGATGCGCATGCCGGCACGGGCGAGCGCACGGATTGCTGCCTGCGCTCCGGGCCCGGGGCTGCGCTGCTTGCCCTGCCCGGGTGCACGCACCTTGACATGGACACCAACGATTCCCTTCTCTTTTGCAGCAGCCGCAACATTTCCGGCCATCTGCATCGCTGCATACGGCGAGCTTTCGTTACGGTCCTGCTTGACCACCATGCCTCCTGAGCTCTTGGTCACCGTCTCTGCGCCTGATAGGTCGGTGATGGTGATGATGGTGTTGTTAAACGATGCGAAGATATGGGCAATGCCCCACTTCTCCTTGTCTGATGCTGCCATCTTATCTCACTCCCGGGGCTTTGGTGATACGCGCTTTTTCTGCATGGGAGTCCGCAACAAACGGCGATTTGCCGTAGTAGCTGATCTGCCCTTCTTCGGTGCGGCTAACCCGGTAACCGGGGATGCTCACGCGCCTTCCGCCGACCGCGATATGCCCGTGGGTGATGAGCTGCCGTGCCTGCTTTGGCGACCGTGCAAGGCCTTTGCGGTACACCAGCGTCTGGAGCCGTCGCTCGAGCTCGGTCTGGATCTTGAGGGAGAGGATGTCATCGATATCCGCATCCGGGCCGAGCAGTCCTCCCCTTTGCATGGAAGTGATAAGTTCAGACCTTTTCGCTTCAAAGAGCGGCCGGTCAGTACTGCTTGACATGAGCGCAAGCAGGTTGCGTGCCCCTTTCCGGTACTTGCGCAGGATGCTCTGCGCCTTCCACACTTCCCGCTTGTTCCGTAGCCCGTACTCGATGACAAGCCGTGTCTCCTGCTCAATCCGCGTCTTTTCAAACGGGCGTTTGGGAGTCTGGTATGATTTATGGTTCTTTCCCGGGTATCCCATGGTTTTACGCGCCTCCCTCTTTGGTCTTCTTCACACCAACGGTCGCGCCGGTTCTGCCCGTGGACTTGGTGCGCTGCCCGCGGACTTTCTGCCCGGTCTCGTGGCGGATTCCCTTGTAGCAGCGAATCTTTCTCATCATGTTGACATCGTCATCTCTGGCCATCGTCACATCGATGCCTAACAGGTGTTTTGCTTCACCGGTGTAGACATCCTTGGGCCGGTTCGTCATCCATGACGGCACTTTGGTGCCATAATGGTCGATGACGGCACGGAGCCGGTTGACCCCGTCCTCATCCAGACGCCCCAGCGTCGTATATTCGTTGACTTTTGCCATGCGGGAGATAACGCTTGACGTATGCCTGCCCACACCCTTGATCCCGGTGAGGGCGACACGGACGGATTTTGTCCCGTCCAGATCGGTGGTGCCAATCCGTACAAAGTATTTTATGTCTTCTTCCTGAGCCATCCAATCCCCTCGTTTTTGTGAGATTTTCTCTGAAGCGCTGAGGGAGGGATTTGAACCCTCGAGTCCCAGGGGGACACAGGTTTAGCAAACCTGCGCCATACCAGGCTTGGCTACCTCAACAGAGGAATCTCGCATCTTTTACAGACACTCGCAGCAGATATCCGCTGCTCCATGAATGGTGCTTTATAATATGGTTGGGTCGGGATTATAAGTGTTTGTGTTATATGAATCCCGAATGTAATGAGGGATGAATATCGAGAAGATTTTCATCAGAAAATCTTCGCTGTGTCGAACCCCCCTCGGGGGTGAGCTTGAGAAGATTTCCGAAGGAATTCTTCGAGTGTGCAATATAAGCCCGCCATGAACCGCAATTTTACCGGCTATTGTTCATCGGCCGGTGACACGGACTGCCGGTACCTGTCTTTTGGTACGTTGATCTCGAACCTTGCTCCTTTTCCATATTCCCCGGTCTCTGCAATCGTGATACCTGTGATGGAAAGGATCTCCCGGATCAAAAACAGCCCGAGGCCTGTGTGTTTGCCAAACCCGCGGATAAAGATCTTCTCCTTGTTTTCTGAAGGGATGCCGGTCCCGTTATCCTCATACACGATTGTCAGCCCGCCCGGGGATTCCTGCGAGAAGAGTGAGATGGCAGTCACACGATCCCCGTGCCGTACCGAGTTTTCCATAAGATTGTAAAAGACTTTCTCGATTAAGGGGTCAGAGAATATCGAAATGCCGTCAAGGTGCACATTGAGAGCAACCTCTTTGAGGGGGAGCTGGACTGCAGCCCTCCTGATGGTTGACGGGAGGTCCTGCCATTCCGGTGACCGCACCCCGATATCCTCGTAGTATTTTGTAAATTCGATCTGGCGCTCGATGGACAGTACCGTATCGATCTCCTTATGCATGTATTCAAGGAGGGCAGGATCGCGTGTCAGTTCCTGGGAGAGTTCAAGGTAGGCAAGCAACGCCGTGATTTTGTTGAGGATGTCATGGCGGGTAACCGAAGACAGTATATTGAGTTTTTTGTTTGCATGCGCCAGCGCTTCGTTAATGCGCTCCAGTTCCCGGTTGTGGTAAGCCATCTCCTGCTGTAACGCCCTGCGTTCCGTGATGTCCTCGATGACCCCGTCCACCCATTCAACTTCACCGTTTTCATTGCATTTCGGTCTGGCATTCACCGAGACCCAGATCAGTGTCCCGTCCTTCTTTTTTAATTGGAGGACCCGGCCCTTATAAATTCCACATGCATTGAGGTCTGATAGGAATTTTTTCCTCTCTTCAGGATTAGGATACAGATCCATGACCGGTACTTGTAATAATTCCTCGACAGAGTCGTAGCCCAGCATATGTGCCTGGGCAGTGTTTGCCCAAAGGAACCTGCCTTCAGAATCTGCAGTGTTCCTGTACACGCCGACATTCAGGTTCTCCATCAGAGTACGGAATTTCTCTTCACTCTGACGCAGGGATTCGACAGCCCGCTTGCGCTCTGTTATGTCGCGTGCGACATGCACGCTGCCGATCATGATTCCGTTTGCGTTACGCAGAGGTGATACGGTAACAAGGAAGTCTCCCCCGAGACGATCCTCGTGGACTTCGCTCGTGTGTTCATTCCCATCACGTATGAGCTTGATGTGGGGGCAGATATCTGGCGGGGCATCTGTACAGTGCATCACTTCATAACAATGCAGACCGACTGCCTGTTCAGGTGTGATGCAGAGCTTTGCTGCGAGGGCCCGGTTGACCCGTAAGATTTTTTGATTCTGGTCAATGAGCGCGATAAGATCCGGTACCGCATCAAATGTCCGTTCCCATTCCTCTTTTGCAAAGATCAAGTTTTGTTCATTTTCCTTCAGGCGCAGGGAGAGGTACGAGACGACAAACGCGATCACAATGAACATGCCGCACCGGGCTGCTGCCGAGCCAAGGTCTTCAGGAAACCCTGAACGGGTTGCTACCACCATCATAAAATAGATTGCAGAAATTCCCCCGCCAAACCATATGCCACGGCGGGGATAATAGAACGATGCGAGAATTATGGGGAGATACAGGAGATGTGAAGTGACAACGGTGATCCCGATAAGCAGGCCGTACAGGTTGAGCGCAAGGGCGAACACTGCTGTCCCTGACACAAGAATAAGGGAGGTGCGTGGATCGGCTCGGAAATGGTCGATCAACGGGACAGCCATAGGACACCTTGTTCTGGTTTCAACACCGCTGTGTTGAAAGGATTAAAGATCATGGATCACCAGTCATTATATAATATCGCCACTGGTGTGCTGGAGGAGGAGAAATACCGGAAAGATACCCAAAAACCGGAACAATATGCCCGTGTAAATGGTCTGATGGATGATTGAAAAACCGGCTTTATCAGGAGAACAGGAAAAAAGGGGGAAATTTTTTATAACGCATTTACAAGGGACCTGCGGGTCACCATGCCTATCAACCTGCCCTTGTCTGCAACCGGTACTGAGCTGATGTTTTTCTTCAGCATCATCTCCACGATCTCGGCAGCCTTTGCCGCAGGTTCGATCGAGATGACCGGGGCGCTCATGATGTCTTTTACCAGCAGGTTGCGGATCCGGTGGTCCTGGTGTTTTCCGGTTACCGCTTCACGAAACCTCCGCATGGCAACCGCTACATCCGTCTCGGTCACGATGCCAATTATTTTACCGTTCTCAGTCACCACAAACCGGGTGATGTTGTCGTCCAGCATCCGGCGGCGGAGATGGACCACCCGTTCATCGGCTTCAATCGTGACCGCAACCTCCATTACCCCGTCAGCCGTTCCCTCCGGCTTTACCTTTTTGAGCAGGTCACCGGCACCCACCTGTCCGATGAGTTTGTGGTCACTGTCAAATACGACCACCATCTTGTAGCGCTGGAGCAGCGGCACAAGGACGTTGATGTCCTGATCGGGATAGATGCTCGTATAGTCCTCGTCGATAACGCTTGCAACATGGATTGCAGTCGGGGTGAGCCCGGAGTTTTGTTTGCTCCCAAGCTTCTCGGCGATCGCCTTTCGGGAGACAGTGCCGGCAACGCTTGTATTGTGCACCGCGATCAGCGGGTCAATGCCCTCGTCAAGCATTTTATCGAGCGCCTCGGTTACTTTCGCGGATTTTGCGATTGTTACCGGCTTTGCCATTATATCTTTTATAAACAGTTCTTTTGTCATTTCGCCACTTCCCTGATAATATCATCCCGTTTTATTATACCTGCAATGTCGTTTTTGTCTACTATCACAAGGCTGTTGATCTGATGTCTGTTCATGCTTGAAACCGCCCGGTTCACCGGAGTGTCCAAAGATGCGGTGATGACCGGGGATGTCATTATGTCCTGAGCAATAACAGGGGCAAGGAACAGTGTGCCTGCCCCCCGCGTGCCCCGCGGCTGCTTCCTCCTCCTGACTGGCACGCCCCGCTCCACAACACCGGCGATTTTCTGCTCGTTGTCAAAGAACGCGAGGTTGGTTTCAGTTATTATACCTGCAATGGACTCATCGTTGTTGGTGACCACCACCTTGTCATTGCGCTCGCTCATCACATCAATGACATGGTCGAGCGAATGGTACCTGCTCACTGTTGCCACATCCTCCATCATGTCTGCAACCGGGCAGGTAAAACTGTTTATCATTGCAGACTTCATCAGGTCTGACTTGGTAACGATGCCGATCACCGCATCACCGTCTGTTACCGGCACGCTGCTGATGTTGTTATTTACAAGGATACGGGCGATCTCCCGGATGCCGGTGTCCGGCCTTACCGTAATCGGGTCGGGCACGGCAAGCACGCTCACCGGGATTCTGTCGATCGGGCGCCGCCGCCACGCAGGTTCGCTCTGCCGGAGCCGGTATGCAAGATCCTTTTTGGTGATAATTCCTGACAGCATCCCATCCTCCATGACCAGCAGCCGGGATATCCGGTGCCTGACCATCAGGTTACGGGCGTGCGCCACGGTTTCTGAAGGGCTTATAACGTGGACCGGTGCGGACATTACATCTGAAGCTTTCATCACACTCACCCCTGTGCAAATGCCCGGACAAGGTCGAACTCGGTGACAAGCCCTACGAGGCGCGTGTCTTTTATGACCGGGAGGGCGCCGATGTTCTTTTCCAGCATCTCCCGGGCTGCCACGTTGATGCTCTTATCCGGGGTTATTGTAAAGAGGTCACCGGTGATCAGCGTCCGCACAGGCAGCCCCATCACCTCCCCGATATCACCGGTCGAGAGCCGGCTGAACACCTCCCGGCTGCCGAGATACCGCATAATATCTGTTGCGGTAATCATACCATACAGCACATCGTCGCTCACAACCGGGAGCCGCCGGAACCGGAATTTTGTCATGTCGCGGGTTGCCTCCCCGATCGTGCAGTCCGGTCCGGTAACACGGAGAGAGCCGGTCATGATGTCTCCCACGGCGAACCTGCTCTTTTCTGCCGCGAGAACCCCCATGACATCCCGCTCGGTCACAATCCCGGTAAGGACATCTCCCTCATCCACCACCGGGATCCCCCCGATCCTCTTATGGACGATGATCCCGGTTGCATCTGCAATCTTCGCAGTGTCCGGGAGCGTTTCAGGCTTCTGGGTCATGATCGCCCGGACACTCTCGTTTACTGCGGCAATCAGGTTGCCCCTGTGCTTTACCTGCACGAGCCGGTACTTGTCCCCGCCGCCCAGTAAATTGATAATATCCCCCGATGTGAAAATCCCCCGAAGTTTCTTTGTCCCGGCATCAGTCACGGGCAGTCTCCTGAACCCGCATCCCGTCATTTTCTCCACCGCCCCCATGATCGTAGTTGTCGGAGGTACCGATACCACATCGCGGGTTGCGATCGCCATGATCTCGCCTTCCTGCTCCACGATATGGGACTTGAACCCGACAGGCCCCCTGTCGAATTTGCCATGCATCTTGAGCAGTTTGTCGCCCTGCTTGACGCCAGGGTCTTTTTTCTCCATCTTTTTACCCCTTTTTTTTAAAAAACTTTTCCAAATTCCTTTGAAATATGGCTGGATTTTTTATGGTCCAACGATATCCCGATCCTCCCTGAACTTATTGATCCGGTTTCACGCGAGCCCGGCAAGGACATCATGCCGGTCGACAATACCCACAACAGACTCCCCGTCCATGACAGGCAGGCGGCTCACATCGTGCTGCACGAGCAGCCTTGCCGCGGTGCTGATCAGGTCATCCGGTTTGAGCGTGATGACCTCCCGGGTCATGATCTTCCTGACGGGCATATGTTCCGCGCTGGCCCGTGCGGTCCTTGTCCGGCCACTGCGGAGAAGGTCGCGCCGGGATACAATCCCGACCAGTTTCTTCTTCCTGACCACAGGGAACGCGGAGAAACCACTCTGCACGATCAGGGTGTAGATGTGCTGTACAGGGCTGTTTTCCTCCGCAGTCACGACGTTTCCGGACATACAGTCGGCAACGGTGCCGGAAATCTCGTGGCGCGAGATGATGGCGGGGAAGAGGTCTGACAGCAGGACACCCCCTGTAATATGCCGCTTTTCATCCACCACCGCGGCACTGTCGGTTCGGAACTTTTTTATCTCCCGTGCAATGTGCTCAATGGGATCGGATGCATGCACTTCCGCAGCATCCTTGACATACCCTTCCACGGTGACGTTTGACCGCGTTGCGGTCACTCTGAGACCATCCGTGATATCGACATAGCCGAGGAGCTTTTTCTCATCGTTTACGACATATATTTCACGGAACCGGTCGTCGCGGAGGATCTGCCGTGCTTTTGTTATCTGGTCTGTGATACGGAGCACAGGGATCTCAATTCTGAAATCCTGCGCAACGCTCATGCGATATTTTCCTCCTCGCGGCAACGGGCGCAGAGCATCTGGTTGTCGATCCGCTTGAGCTCATCAGACATCTGACTGCACCGGTTGCACATGCCCATCTCAACAACATCCTCACGGTTGATCTCGATAAGATCCGCCAGCAGTTCGTTGAGCTCATTGGAAACGGTAAGGAGGTCACGGACTGTAACAATCCCGATCACCTTGTTGCCTTCATCGACAACAGGGAGCCTCCTTACACGGTGCTTCACCATCATATGGGCAGCGTCCCCTACAGTCTTTTCAGCACTCACCGTAATCAGAGGAGTGCTCATGATCTCGTTTACATGTACTTTGCTCGGTTTGAGATCCTTTGCCACTACCTTGCAGTTGATGTCCTGCTCGGTAACAATCCCGATGGGGAGGTTCTTTGCAAGAACAATGCAGCTTCCCACATCGTCATGGCACATGGCCGCTGCAGCCTTTGCAACGGTGGCATTGCTGGCAATCGTTGTCGGGTGGCTCCGCATCACCTCGTTTAAGGGAACGCGGGTCTCGAACCGGATTTCGTTGGTAGTCTTTTTCAAATGAGATCACCTCCGTGCTTTTTGAGCCTGATGTTTACAATCTACCAATACTTACCAACTTTGATATAAAGGATTGGGCAGTGGCAAGTGGCAATGCGTCAAAGTAATAAGGGGCGGGTATCCCTGATCGTGAGATTTATAAACCGCCCGGATGCAGATTTTTTGCCCGGAAGAAACATAATAAAGGTCGCATTCTATACATTACTTACGAGTTGAGGGCACCACCGTGCGACGATGTGTGGTTATTGCCCGAGGTGTTTTAATGAGAATATTTTATCAGACATATGGCAGAATAAAAAAGAAATTTTCCGGTTTCCTTGCCCGTTTTTTTAAAAAGAAGCGGACCCGTATCGGCATTTACGGTCCCCCTAATGCAGGAAAGACCACGCTTGCAAACCGCATTGCCCGAGACTGGACGGGGGACGCTGTCGGCCCGGTGAGCGAGATCCCGCATGAGACCCGCAGGGCACGCAAAAAGGAGGATATAATCATCTCCGGTGCAAACGGTGCAACTGTCACAATCGATATCGTGGATACCCCCGGGGTTACGACCCGGATTGACTACCACGAGTTTCTGGAATTCGGGCTCGATAAGGACGAGGCAGTCATCCGTGCCCGCGAGGCGACCGAGGGTGTTGCCGAGGCCATGCACTGGCTCCGAGAGGACATCGATGGTGTCATCTACATGCTCGATTCCACGCTCGACCCCTTCATGCAGGTCAACATCATGATGGTCGGCATTATCGAGAGCAGGAAGCTCCCCGTCCTCATTGTCGCAAACAAGATCGACCTGCCAAAAGCTGCACCGGCCCGCATCCGCAGTGCATTCCCCCAGCACCCGGTTATCGCCATTTCGGGTCTGGAGGGAAGAAATGTCGAAGAGCTGTACGAGACGATGATCGAACACTTCGGATAATTTTTAAAAAGTAGCTGGGAAGACTCACATGCCACACAAGTGCACCAAGTGCGGGCGGGAATACAGGGACGGGTCTACCGAGATCCTCAAGGGCTGTGCGAGCTGCGGCGGCAAGAAGTTCCTCTATGTAAAGGAGGCGGACCTCAACAAGGACGTTTTAGAGGAGAAGTCGATCGAAGAGATCACCGATGAGACGCACCAGGAAGTCCTCGAAGTCAGGGCTGAGCCTAAAAAAGATGTGGAGATGTACGACCGTGTTGAGACGATCCGCATCGTGGGGCCCGGCTCGTACGAGCTGAACATCGAGAAGATGGCAAAGGACGACGAACGGATCATCTCTGTCGGAAAAGACGGCGTGTACAATATCGATCTCCTCTCGTTTACCAAAGATACCCGGAAAAAGAGAGGGAAGAAGAGATAAACCGGATTTACTTTTTAAAAAAACTTCTCTTTGGAGAACTCCGGAAGGCTCTATCGGGTCAATAACTCATTTTTTATACCGTCATAGGGTGCGGACAGCCCAAGCCGGGAGAAAAATTCAACTGTCAGGACAAGGCTGTTGATAACCGCCCATTCCGCACACCCGTGCCCGAGGCACTTGTCCGGGAAGAACGGCCGGTTTTTATGGGCGAACGGATTTTCTTTGAAGGCGTGTTTTAAAGCCTCTTCAAATTTTAATCCCCGCGTTTCATGACCGCCGCGAAGATTCCGGCTTTGTGCAAGGACCACCCACTCGCGCCGGTAATGCATCAGGAAGTTGCGGATCTCAACAAGGCTCTTCACGTTCAAAAACGCCGGATCGGTTTCCGCAAACGTGGGCCTGTCTGTATATAAGAGGATCTTCTGGTATTTGGTTAAAACCGGGGCGCGATCAAAATTTTTCTCATTTGTCCAACGCTCACGGATCTTCCGGAACAGCTCCGCGTTCTTCTCATCAGCAGAAAGGGGAGTGTTGTCCGCCGCATCCGAGTAGAGTTCGTTGATGGTGGACTCCAGAAATACAACAGATGAAAGGATCGAGTTGAGGATGAATGCCTCATAGGAGAGGATCGATTCCTGCGATACCTGCCCGGACTCCGCATAGTCCTTCTCGATGGCATACCCGAGCCTGCACAGCAATGCAGCAGACTGGATGTACCGGACGGAGAAGCAGTCCCTGAACCGGATCTCTGAGTCCTCATCTATTGTTTCGAGGGGAAATTTGTTCATCTGTACTATCCCGTTTTTCCTGCGAGGCTAAAAAGGCAGGGGAGTCCGTAATTAAGGCATTGGCCAGCCATGAGGATTCACCAACACCCTTATTATTCCTCCAGCACAATACACGTAAGCACTTTTAAATCAAGTGCTGGCAGAAGTAAGTCCGACGTGCACTATTGCGTGCACTGCCCAACAGGGCTTGGGATTACCGGGAGTCAGCAACCGCTGCTCTTTTTGGACTTACATAATGTCGTAAGGAGGTTATACTTTGGCAAGAATGCATGCCCGCAGAAGGGGCAAGTCATGTTCCGTCCGCCCCTACCGGAAGGAGGCGCCCTCGTGGTCCAACACGGACATCAAGGGGATCGAGAAAGTGATCATCGAGCTCCGGAAGGAAGGCGTATCTAGCAGCAAAATCGGTCTGATCCTGCGGGACCGTTACGGAGTCCCTGACATCAAACTCGTGACCGGGGGGAAGCGTATCGGCGATATCCTCAAGGCCCACCAGATTGAGTCAGCAATTCCTGAGGACCTGCGCGATCTCATGGTAAAGGCGCTCGGGCTGCGCAAGCACCTGAGTGAGAACAAAAACGACCTGCACAACAAACGCCAGCTCCACCTGGTCGAGTCAAAGATCCGGAGGCTCGTTAAGTATTACACCGGCAGTGGCAGGCTGCCCGCAGGCTGGGTCTACAAACCGGAGAACACGGAAATCCTGCTGTCCCGTTAACATTGTCTGCATCCCTATGTCACTTGAAACCGCCGCGAACCTTGTCGCAGAGCAGATACAGAGGCAGAAGTACGTCGAGGTGGTCGCACACCATGACGCTGACGGTATCGCTGCCGGTTCCATCCTCTGCCATGCGATGATGCGGGCGGGGGTCCGGTTCCGGCTCAGGATCCGCCGGGAGATCCAGCCAGCAGAGATCACCAAGGAGCAGGTATACCTGCTCTGCGACCTCGGCGCCGGAACAGAAGACCTCCCGGAAACAACGATAGTCGTGGACCACCACAACCCTAGCTTTACCGGAGACTTCCATGCAAACCCCCGTCTTTTTGGCATTGACGGGGATCATGACCTGTCTGCATCAGCAATTGCATACATTGTCGCCCAGAAAATGGGCGACAACCGCGACCTTGCAGGGCTTGCGATGCTGGGGGTTATCGGGGACGGCCAGCTGCTCTCCGGAAAAAACCTCGGTATTTTCAACGAAGCAGTGGGAAACGGCATCGTCAACCCGAGCCGGGGCTTAAGACTTGCGGGAAGGGATATGGCCGAACGCTGGCTCATGGCCATCAATCCGTATCTCGATGGGATTAGCGGAGATGAAAACGTGGTGAATGCAATTTTGAAGCAGTCAGCCGGAAAAGATGCTGTGCGCCCTGACATGCTCCTATCACTCTCGGTACTGCAGGTGATCCAGACCGCAGGTGCCGGGTGCATCGAGGAGATCTACGGGGACACCTACGCGCTCGAACGTGAAGTGATCCCTGACGCCCACGCACTGGCATCGGTCATCGATGCCTGCGGAAAATCCGGGCACGGGGAGATCGGCGCTTCACTATGCCTGCGGTATTCCCGGGATGCAGAGACTGCATGGGAGATTGCAAAGAAGCACCGGCTCAGCGTCATCAGTGCCATCCGTGCACTGGCCGGTGCTCCGGCAGCACAGGACGGGGTTTACGAAGTGCCGGATGCGATGCTTATCAGCGACGTTGCCGACGCGCTCGCCTGCCAGTCTACCCATGCGACGCCCATCGCGGTTGTGGCTCCCGAAGGCGACCGGTGCCGTATCTCAGCAAGGTGCCCGACCGGCATCGATGCGGACCTTGGCACCATGATACGCGGCATAGCAGAGAGCTGCGGCGGTTCTGGAGGGGGGCACAGGCTCAGGGCGGGAGCGACCATTCCATGCGCCCGGCTTGATATGTTCAGGAAAAGCTGGCAGACTGTGGTGGCGGCATGATGCAGATAGACGGCGTCATCGCTTCAACCCACCGCCACCCCGCCTGCGTGGCAGATGCGATCTGCCCGGACAACCTCTCATCCATGAAGACGGTTGCGACCGAGACTGGGGTAACAACCAGCATCACCGGCACAAAGCTGAGCTCGGTGATCGCATCGGTAGACGATTATCTGACAAACCTTGCAATTGCGGAGGAAACATGTTCGTTCGTTTCGCACTGACAGCAGAACTCGGCTTCAACAGCGAGATCCCGGAGGAGGCGAAAAGATCTGTTGAGACGACCGTGGCAGAATCGAACACGGTGCTTTTCAAAAAGGGTGTTCCCAAAGGTGTTGACGACCGGGAGATCGGCAGGATCACGGACTGGAGCGTGGAATCAAACGTTGTCAGGCTCACCATAGAAAGCGGCACATATACGAGAGCGCATGACGCCCTCTTCCGGTTTAAAAAACAGGCCGCTGCTGCTCTGGGGAAGTTCCGGCTCGGGCTGAGGGGGATCTCGATCGGTGAATACCGAATCGTTATGACCGGGGAGATCCCGGACGGTATTCATGTACCCAGCCTGCCGTTCATCCGGTCTTATGACTTAAAAAAGGACCAGCTGTCACTCGACCTCGCGGTAAGCGCAGCTGACCTTGAGAACAAGGTACCGGACCGGATCCTCAAGCTGATCGAAGAAAAGATACAGGCTTCTGCGTACGGGGGCAAGGGAGAGCACTGGGAACTTGTCTTTGCAAGCGCACCGAAACCCCGGTTGTTTTCCCGCGATCCGACAGAGGAGATGGTGAAGCGCAACTGGATCCGGCACGGTGCGTCCCGGGGACAGTGGATACACGGGCCGCAATCGGTGCAGCTCTTCCGTGCGTTCGAGCAGATCGTAATTGAACAGATCATCAGGCCGCTTGGGTTTGCCGAGATGATCTTTCCCAAGCTCACCCCGTGGGCGGTCTGGATGCGGTCAGGGCACGCAAAAGGCGTGTATCCCGAGATTTACTATGTCTGCACCCCCAAGACCCGCGACCCTGCCTTCTGGGAGGATGTCGGCGACTATTTCAAGGTGACCGGAGAGGTGCCCGTTGAGATGATCCGCGACAAGATCGACGGCCCGATCGGCGGGTTGTGCTATGCCCAGTGCCCATCGTTCTGGCCGTTTGTACAGGGCGAGACGCTCGGGACTGCAAGCCTGCCGATCAGGGTCTTTGACCGCAGCGGCACATCCCACAGGTATGAGAGCGGCGGCATCCACGGGATCGAGCGGGTTGACGAGTTCCACCGTATCGAGATCGTCTGGCTGGGCACTGCCGAACAGACTGTTGCGATGGCAGACAGACTCCATGAGGCATACCATACTGTATTCGAGGAGATCCTCGAGCTCGAATGGCGGTGCGCCCGGGTGACGCCCTGGTTCATGGCGCAGGAAGGCATGGTTGACGGCGGCAAGACAGCGCAGAAAATTGAAGAGGGGGCATGCGGGTGTGGCGAGCGGATCGGCACGACTGATTACGAAGCCTACCTGCCCTACAGCGACAGCTGGCTTGAGTTCCAGAACGTGAGCATCAACGGCGACAAGTACCCCAAAGGTTTCAATGTAAAAATCCAGAGCGGAGCAGACTGCTGGTCGGGCTGCTCGGGCGTCGGGCTCGAGCGCTGGACGGCGGCGTTTTTAGCCCAGAAAGGGCTTGATGTGGAAGGGTGGCCGGACAAGGTAAGGAAACTTGTCGGCGAACCAAACGAGATATTTAAATTCATGTAGGTGATTTCATGGCAAAAAAACAGGTTGGAAGAAGAGTAGAGGGCTGGAAAGCCAAGAGCTGGTTCAAGGTGCACGTCCCCGAAAACCTCGGCAAGGCGTACATCGGTGACACCATAGCAAACGACACCGAGAGTGTGGTCGGCAGGATCATGCAGGCAACTCTCGGCGAGATCACAAATGACTATGCAAAGCAGCACATCAAGATGCGTTTTAAGGTTTCATCCGTGACAGGCGATGCAGCATACACCGAGTTCGTCGGTCATGAGGTGACACGGGACTACCTGCGCGGGCTCATCAAGCGCCGGAGCACCCGTGTGGACTGCCTCGTCCCCATCATAACAAAGGACCAGAAGAAAGTCCGGCTTACGATCAGCTGCTACACGCTCGCACGGGCGAACGTCGGGCAGATCCACGCAATCCGGAACGCGATCACGGCTAATGTTCAGGCACAGGCCGCATCATGGGACCTCAACACGCTCGTGACCGGTATTGTGACCGGTGAGATCTCCCGCGACCTGTTCAAGGTCGTAAAACTGCTCTACCCGGTCCGCAGGATTGAGGTCATCAAGTCAAAGGTCGAACCGGTGGCAACAGCTGCCCCGGAAAACGTATAAATTTTTTATCAGGTGAAATTTTTCTTTTTCTCATATTTCATTTCCGGCCCGCGTATATGCCTGACCCGTTTTTCTGACCGTTGAGCATAAAAGCTCCCCCGACAAACAATTCCGGTAATGACCGCACGCAAGATCCTCTTTTTGGTCCTTGACGGCATCTCCGACCGGCCATGCCCGGAGCTTGCCGGCAAGACCCCGCTGCAGGCGGCAAAAAAACCAAACCTCGATGCCTTTGCCCGCGAAGGTGTCTGCGGGATTATGGACACGATTGCTCCCGGTATCCGCCCGGGTTCAGATACCGCCCACCTCTCCCTGCTTGGATATGATCCGCACACGTATTATACCGGAAGAGGCCCCCTCGAATGCGTGGGAACCGGTATCACCATGGAACCCGGCATGATCGGGTTCCGGTGCAACTATGCGACGCTCACAAAAGACGGGCATGTGAGCGACCGTCGGGCAGGACGGATCCATGATACCGCGGCACTGTCTGCGGCAATACAGGAAGGTGTCGACCTCAGGAGATTCGGCGTGGAGTTTGTGTTCAGGTCCGGCGCCGGGCACCGTGCTGCACTTGCGCTCAAAGGCGACGGGCTCGGGCACTGCGTCTCGTCTAATGATCCAAAAAAAGAGGGGGTGCCACTGCTTAACATCATCCCGTTACTACAGACTGAAAAAGACAAAAAGACCGCATTGGTCTGCAATGAATTTGTCAGTCAGGCCATGCAGATCCTCGCAGACCATAAGGTAAACCAGGAGCGGATACACCAGGGACTTAACCCCGCCACAGCAGTCCTGATACGGGGGGCAGGGGAGATGGGCAACTTCGAACCCTTTTCCACGAAATACGGGCTCTCGGGAAGCGTCATCTGTGCTGCAAGCCTCATCGCCGGTATCGGGACTGCAGTCGGGCTCCGGCGAGTCCATGTCGACGGGATCACCGGCTCGCAGGACAGCAACCTTACCGGAAAGATCGAAGCAGCTTTACAGGAGCTGCGCTCGCAGGACTTCGTGCTGGTCAATATCAAGGGGGCTGACGAATCCGGGCATGACGGACTCGCAAAACAGAAAACGGCCTTTATTGAAAAGATTGATACCGCAATCTCTCCCTTACGTACATTAAAGGACACCATTATCGTGATCTGCGCCGATCACAGCACCCCCTGCACGGTCAGGGACCATAGTGCAGACCCGGTGCCGGTTGTCATCGCTGGCGAGGGCGTCCGCACTGATGACGTTGAGAGGTTCGATGAGATCTCCTGTGCACAGGGAGGGCTCAACCGCACTCAGGGATTATCACTGCTCCCGATCGCGCTTGACCTGATCAACCGATCCCACAAATACGGCGCGTGAGGAGACATAAGTGGCAAAGGCGAAGCGACCCAAAAAACGCGTGGAAGACTGGCACCGGCACTGCCTTCTCCCGGACGGCACCGAGCTGCAGGAGCACAGCATCAAGACCGACCGTAACATCGTGATAGGCGAGTTCTGCCAGATCGATTACGGGCTCCGGGGAGCGGATGTGATCGTCGGTGACTCGACAAAGATCCGGGAATACATATGGGCGGACGGTGACGCCCGGGTAGGCAATTGGTGTGAGATCGGCAGCGACGTGGTCGCAAAACAGGACGCCTATATCGGCGAAGGGGCAAAGATCCTTGGCAAATTAAAAGTCGCCGGGACGCTGGACATAGGGGAACGGGTCGAGATACGGGAAGGCTTTGAAGCGACCGGGGCAATCGAGGTCAGGAACCCGATGCCGGTCATCATGTTCATCCTCATCTATTTCATGACGCTCATGCGGATCCAGCGGGAGGAGGACGTCGACCGGATCCTCGCTGACCTGTTCTCGGATGACGACGAGGAGTTCGAGATGCCGCTCATGATCCCGTCCCGTTCAAAGCTGAACATGAAGCTCTTCTCGGTGCCTTCGACCATGAAGATCGGGAAAGGGTGCCGGCTCCATGGAAATATCCGGGCGGGCTCGATCGACGTCCAGCCGGACACCGTGATCTTCGGGAGCCTCCGGGCAAAGAGAGGGGTCACGGTTACCAGCGGGGTGGAGGTTCACGGGAACGTGGAAAGTGGCGACGAGGTGTACGTGAAAAAGGGCGCCCATATACTCGGGGATGTTATTGCAAAGACCATCCGGCTCCATGAGGACGCGAGGATTGACGGGACTATTCAGGCCCCCCACGGGCTCCATATCGAGCGGGACTCATGAGAGCGGATGAGATTCTCGGGGTCGGGGCGGTCCGGTTCATCGAGCCGTCATTTGCCGATCTGACCGACAGCCATTTTACTTCGGTGCTTGCTTCGTTCCCGGGTGACCAGGCGCGCCTGCTGATAGATGAACAGGAGGACCCGCTCGCCTTAGCGTTCCATAATGACGGGGTATGGAATGTGGGAACGTTCCTCTGCCGGAAACCTTCCGCGGCTGCTATCGAGCGCTTCGAAGAGGTCAATGGCGAGATCTACCAGGAAGACCGCGTAGTCTGGGCGGCGGCGGTCAGGGAATATTTCAGCAGGGATATCGCCGATAATGTCACTCCGGCTCTGGACGACCTCAATAAAGACCGGCCTGCAATCATCGAAGATCTTGTCATGAAGTTCTGGAGCAGCGGGGCAGGGGAGACCTGTCTTGACTTCTGCTGCGGTTCTGGCGTCGGTTCACAGGTCCTGCGAAATCTGGGGTATTCACTGCTGTCCTGCGACAACGACCCCTCCCTGATCTCCCTTGGGCTCTCCACGCAAAGGCTGCTGCCGGAAGAGACGATCTGTATCAATGCGACCATCGCTTCAGATTACCTTGACCCTGTACCGCGTGGCATCGGCATCATGATGGGAGATATCAACCTGTTATCACAGGAACTCTGGCAACAGCTTGTCTCTGAATTGTTCTCGCTCACGGAGGAGACGCTGATCACGGTAGGCACAGAGCCCGAAGCAGAACTGATCAGGAGATGGGGAGAGGAACAGGAACGCACCGTTGAGGTTCATGAGAACCCAAAAGATCCGATCTATGACCGGTGGGTGTGTATCGCACAGAGAGAATAAAGGTTTTCTTGAGATCTAAAAGTGTCTCCTGTTTTAATTGAGTATCATTAATTTTCCATCACTCATTATTCAACCTAAACCCCGCCCCTGTAAACGTCATCGGGATTGTCTGGATATACTGACAGTATTGGTCCGGAAAGACTTCTTTAAAACAGAAGATACAAGGATTTTCAAGGGGGGGGAATTATCAAAAATACACTTCCTTTGATCTGATTGGATCCCCCCGGTTCGATTCCCACAACGATTCAATTATTAATGCCGCCCTTTTTTACTCCTTCCCCGGTGAACGGCCGGGTTATGGCGGGGGGGTTGCGCAGGTCTCCTGTCCCGGTTCCGTTTGTCCTGCTGTTCCGGTTTCTGTCCGGCGTCCTCCGCCTCGACACAGTTGAGTTCCGCAATGATCTCCAGCGGGTCGTCCATCTTCTCTGAAAGTTTCACCACCCGCAGCAGCCGGTTAATCCCGATGAAATGCTCCGCCATGACGCGGGCGAGCGGCATGAGTTCGATCGTCCCTTTCTCCGTCCGTTTCACTAACCGGTGGGAGACGAGCTCGGGCAGCACCGGTTCCATCGTCCCGACCATCATCGTGTTGATGCGCTCAAGTTCCGCCTCGTTCCCGTTGCAGACCACGGCATTTGCGACATACTCTTCCGAGCTGCCTTCCTCGTCATGCTCGGGTGCGACCTCTTCCATTACGCCTTTTAAGAGCCGCATCGCTATCTCTTCTTCGGTGAAATTGCTCTCCCGCGAGTAACTGCCCCCGGGCTCGGCAAGGATCACGACCCTGCCCAGATCGTGGAAATCGGGCCGCCCTGCCCGGCCCCCCATCTGGTTGAACTCCTGCACCGAGAGCCATTCCCTCCCCATTGCAAGGGAGTCAAAGATCACCTGTGAAGCGGGGAAATCGACACCTGCACCGAGTGCCGCTGTTGTCACAACTGCCATCAGCTTACCCTGCGCGAATTTTGTTTCCACGTCCCGGCGCTCCTGAGACGTGAGCCCGGCATGGTACGCCGCAGCCCGCATCCCTAGCGCCTCGGCAATCGTGTGGCAGCGTGCCCGTGCATTGGTGAAGATGATGCTCTGCCCACGGTAACCCTTGGACGAGGTTCGCTTGTACTCGTCGGTCGTCAGGTGCTTGATCGTCGGGATCTTCTGCTTCCGCTCCACAAAGAGAAGGTACCGCTCCAGCCCGACCGGACGGGCATCATACCGGACCAGCGTGCAGTTGAGCTTTTTCGCAAGGAGGTTCGGGAGCCCGATTGTTGCAGAGAGATAAAGGAACTGTGCCTGCGGGCAAAGGTACTTGAGCCGGGCGATCATCCCATCGAGCCGGTGTCCCCGTTCCGGGTCCTCGAGCATCTGGACCTCATCAATTACAACCGTCCCGATGTTCTTCATTTTCTGCCCGCACCGTATCATGTGGTCGACACCTTCGTAAGTCCCGACAACGATCGGGGATTCAGGGTTCCGGTCACCGACTTTGCGGGTCTCGGGAAGGTTGAGCCGGCTCACGCCCGTGAGAAGA
This sequence comes from Methanoregula sp., assembly GCA_026625165.1. Lineage (NCBI taxonomy): Archaea > Methanobacteriati > Methanobacteriota > Methanomicrobia > Methanomicrobiales > Methanoregulaceae > Methanoregula > Methanoregula sp. The sequence continues at coordinate 1,924,877 of CP112999.1, forward strand.
CCGCACCGTGCAAATGCACTGTACCGTTCAAAAAAGCGCTCGTATTTCTGGTTGGCAAGCGCGACGAGCGGCACAAGGAACAGCATCCTCCCCCTCCCTTCAAGGTAATTTTTCACTCCGGCCATCTCGCCGATGAACGTCTTGCCGCTTGCAGTTGCGGCCACGACCAGCAGGTCCTTTCCATACAAAAGCCCCGCTTCAACGGCAAGCTGCTGGGCCGGCATAAGCGCCCCGACACCGGATGCCTGCACGAATTGGCCGGGTAGGGGGAGCTCGGTGATGCCCTGTGTCGCGAGCGCCGGATGGGGTTCGAGCCGGTCAAAGAGCGTCTGCGCAAACGAAAGCGTATCCGGTTGCAGCGTGGCGAGCACCCGGTCCAGGTTCCGGAACTCATCGAGCAGCACTTCGAGGTGGGCGATCGCATCCCTGCCCAGCCGTCCGACCTGCGTCGCTTCCCTGCGCAGTTCCCGCCGTGCGCAGTCCATGCAGATCCGCTCCCCCTTCCCGAAAATCACCGACGTCTGGTCATCGAGCAGGGTGAACCGCTCATCCATGAGGCACATCCGGCAGGCATACGCCCTTCCCGCAACTATCTGGAAGCCGGAGAGAAACGCTTCGAACGGGGGATCGGGCTTTGTCAGCTGCACCTCGCCCTGCCGGAGCTGGGCGATCAGGTCTTTTGAAGGGGTATGCTTGAACTCTTTTTTCCCGCCCCAGCGGAGCCGGTACCGGGTCGGCCGGGGTCCTTTTGGCGTTTCGGAAAGTTCGCAGATGCCGGCTCCGCAGACGTGCTTCCCGTCATAAAAAAGGATACGGTAACTGCCCTTGGCGGGCTGGACGATGATCTTCATGGAGCGATCAGGTCATGGATCGTGTAGCCGAGCTCCACGCTCTCCAGCCGTTTTAAAAAGTCGGTAAACTCTTCATCGACGATCACGATCACGCACTCGAGCCCATGAAACGCTGCCTCGATCACACCCTCCCGTGCACCAAAGAACATGTCCGGTTTCTGCCCTGCTGCCCGTAGCGCAATGTACGCTTCGACGCCGACAGCGGCAACCACATCTGCCCCCTTGAGGACTTCTGAGAGACGCTTCCGGTTCACCTTGCGCGAACCCCCGTGCTGGATCCGTGGCACCTTGCAGACCCGTATGCTGCCCTCCCGGTGCTCGATGATACCATTGAGACGGGCGACACCCACGTCCGAGTCCTTCTTTGCATCCATTACCACGGTGCCTGTCGCGGCGTGTTTTTTCTTGCCGGCATAGAGCCACCCGCCCTTCATGTAAACTCCAACCTCATCGCCTTCAGAAAGGTCTTCGGCAGCGATCGCCGCCCAGACCGCGACCTGCTGGATGATATCGCGCCGGATATGGCGGGCATATGCTTCAAGGGACTCAGCATTGGCAAGGATCCATTCCACCCCGGATTTTGTCACCTCGTAATTGCCCCTGCCGCTTGCTGCGACCATTCCTTCCTCGACGAGTTCGCGGATGTACTCCGAGATCGCCTGCGGCGTGACGCCGAGTTTTCCTGCGATCTCCTGCTGCCTGACCGCCGGCTGGTGTTCGGCAATCTCGACTAAAATCTGGAGGCGGGTGACCTCCCGTTTGCTGCGCAGAATCGTATAAAGGGGGTCTTTAGCGCCCGGAATCAAGCCGCACCAGTCCCTGCCCCTTCACATCGAGATGGGGGATACGTTTTGCGAGCCCTTTGATAAATACCGGGCTGACTGCGAATTTGCGGGAAAGGTCGTTGATGGATGTCAGCCCTCCGCCCATCTGGTCTTCGATCTGCTCGACCACGGCGCGGAGGTTTTCGTCATTGGAAAGGGAGATGTAAAGGATATCAGAGAGGTCCTGCAGGTTGCACTGGAAGTTCGCCCTGAACTTGTTATAGGTCGCCCGGTACTCCTTGATCGGTTTCTCGCCCCGCTTTGGCATGCGCCACTGTTCCTCGACAAGGTTTCCTTTTTTGAGGATCTGGAGGCAGACCGGAATGGAGTCAGAGTCGATCTGGGAGGTGAGTTCTTCTTCGGTCATCCATGATTTGCTCAGGAGTTCGTAGACCTTTTTAAACGAGGGGTCATTGAACGTCATGAGGAGCGGAACAAGTTCCACGGGATCGTTTACTATCCTGATATGGCCCGGCACTGATAAAACCCTACACATATATCGCCGCTTAAAATCAATAAGGTTTTGTGGCACACGATGCGTAAAAAGGGCAGGGTCTTGGTCAGGGGGATCGTGCAGGGCGTCGGTTTCCGCCCGTTTGTCTATGCAAAAGCACATGAGATGAAAATTTCCGGTACGGTAAAAAATCTCGGGAGCGAAGTGGAGATCCTTGCTGCCGGCGACCGGTTTGAGGATTTTGTCTCTGCAATTACGCAGGGCCCGCCGCTTGCACGGATCGATTCGGTGCAGGTATTTGATTTCCAGGAGCCGATCGGGAAGGGGTTTGGGATCCTCCCGAGCGCCAGCGGGGCGATGACTGGCATGATCCCGCCGGACGTCGCGATCTGTGACGCCTGCATCACTGATATCTTCCGGAAAGGAAGCAGGTACGAAAATTACTGGGCAACCTCGTGCGTGAACTGCGGTCCGCGGTACAGCATCATCGAACAGCTCCCGTATGACCGCGAGCGCACGTCCATGTCAGCCTTTCAGGTATGTCCCGCATGTGCGGCAGAATACAACGACCCGCAGTGCCGGCGCCACCATGCGCAGACCATCGCCTGCAATGAATGCGGGCCTCACATCACCCTGTTCGATGCGCAGGGCAGGCGCATGGACTGCTGCGACCCGGTCACGGAAACGGCTGCACTGCTCGATGCCGGGAGGATCGTGGGTGTGCGGGGGATGGGGGGGTTCCACATTGCCTGCATTGAGGAGTCCGCCGATGAGCTGAAGCGCAGGCTGGGGAGGATCGAGCAGCCATTTGCCATAATGGTCCGCCCGGATGCCATCGACAGGATCGCGCATGTGTCGGCAGACGAACGGGCGCTCCTGTACAGCCCGGTGCACCCCATCGTGGTGCTCACCAAAAACGACCCGCTCGCACACGCCTCGATCAGCAACCTCCATACCATCGGCTGCATGCTCCCGTATACCGGGCTCCACCACCTGCTGTTCGCAAAGATTACCCATCCCCTCCTGATCATGACGAGCGCGAACATGCCCGGCTACCCGATGATCACCTCTATTGACCATGCGATGGGCCGGCTCTCCCGCGATGTTGACTTCTTCCTCTCGCACAACCGAACGATTGTGAACCGGTGCGACGACTCGGTAATGCGGGACGGTTACATCATCCGGCTCTCCCGGGGGATTGCCCCGAAGCGTACGGCGATCGACCTCGGCAAACGCTGCATCCTCGGAGTCGGTCCGGAACTGAACGCGAATGCAACCGTATACCGTGACGGGTTTGCCGTCACCTCGCCCCACGTGGGCAATGTCCGCAATCCCTCCACCCTCGATTACCTGAAAGAGACCGTTGGACGCCTCCGCCGGCTGCTGGGTGCGGACTTTGAGGTCGTCGCCCATGACCTTCACCCCCAGTTCCTCTCAACGCGCTTTGCACAGGATCTTGCAGATGAGGTGAAGGTGGAGCGGGTCCCGGTACAGCACCACCGTGCCCATATTGCTGCAACGACTACAAAACCCTGTATCGGGATTGCAATCGACGGTGTTGGGTACGGCGATGACGGTACGGTGTGGGGCGGAGAGGTCTTCTGCGGGCAGGTGCCCGATTTCAGGCGCGTAGCGCACCTCGCACCGGTGGGGATGCCTGGCGGCGACCTCGCGACCCGGTTTCCCGAACGGATGTTGTATGGCATCCTCCCCGAAGAAGAAGTCCTTGGCCTGCTCGCGTCCCGCGGCTGGTCCGGAATTGAACTCGGGGTGCTTAAAAAACAGGTCGCATCGGGTTTCAACATGGCAACAACGAGCAGCACCGGGAGGGTGCTTGACGCGGCATCGGCACTGCTGGGCATCTGCCGTGAGAGGACCTATGACGGGGAACCTGCAATGAAACTTGAGTCTGCCGCAGCGGGCGGGCGGCCGGAAGCATGGGACCTTGTGTTTTCAGATGCCGGGGGTGTTGAGATGCTGTCGACGCGTGCGCTGATGGAGTCTGCCTTTGCGCGGCTGCAGGACGCCCGCGCAGGCGACCGGCGTGCGGTTTTCAACATCGCCGCTTCGTTCCAGTATAACCTCTCCCGCGGCATCGCCGTCCTCGCGATCAATGCAGCGCAGAAAGCCGGCATAAAAACGGTTGCTCTCAGCGGCGGTGTTGCGTATAACCACATGATCCGCGAGACGATCAGAAAGGAGATTGCCGGCAGTTCTCTTGAATGCCTCTTAAACCCCGATTACCCTCTTGGCGACGGGTGCGTCTCGTTTGGCCAGTGCGTCTATGCCGGTGCAGTCCAGCGCCAGCGGGCATAGCCACGCAGCACACCTGAACCGGGAAGTTTATCTTTTTATAAGACACAAGGAGGGAACAAGGATGGCGCCTGCAGAGAAAGAGAAGGATAAAAAAGTAAAGATCTCAACCCTTGAGAAGGAACTCGCTGACCTCCGGCAGGGGCTCTGTGTCGTGCAGGACTATTACCATGACCTCGAAAAAGTGGGAGACAAGCAGGACGCGGAGGAAACCGTCGAAGTATCGATGCTAAAACCGCTCATGCGGGAGGATGAGGAGTTTGAGGGGATCTGGAAGTTCCATGACGAGATCCTCGTCCCGGATGCCCGCTCACAGGTGCCATGCATGCAGATGTACGAGGCATTTGTCACCTATTGTACCCACAAAGGCAGGGAGCCTGCAGGGCGCCCCGCGTTCGAGTTCGTGCTCCTGAAGATGGGGGCACAGCACCTCCATGAACGCAGCGTGTGGCAGGGATTCCGGATCCGTACGGACAGAACCTGAATATTTTATGCCCGTCCACCGGCTGACCCGGGGATCGGAACGTCCCGTAAAGGAATTACCGCCTCCTGCGATGGCCCACATCAGGATCACCCGGAACTCCGCCATCCCGCTGCTGGGCTCCCTCTATTTCGGTGTCATTGACCGGGGGACGAGCCTGCTGCAGGTCCGCCCCGGCTGCAAATGCAACCTGAACTGCCCGTTCTGCTCGGTCGATGCCGGGCCGGAATCCACAACGCGGACAGCAAGCTACGAGGTCGAACGGGGGTACCTTGTCGATTACGTGCAGGAAATTGCCCGGTTTAAAGGCAGCGGTGTCGAGTGCCATATCGATTCGCCCGGCGAGCCGATGCTATATAAGGAAATTTCCGGGCTGGTCACGGACCTCCGAACGATTCCTGAAGTACAGTTCATCTCCATGCAGACCAATGGCACGCTGCTCAATGACCGTACCATCGCCGCGCTTGAATCTGCCGGGCTCGACCGGATCAACCTCTCGCTCCATGCCATTGACCCTGCAATGGCGCAGGACCTTGCCGGCATCCCGGGGTTTGATATCGAAAAGGTCATGGATGCAGCACGGGCTGTGGCGGCAGGCAACATCGACCTGCTCATCGCACCGGTCTACCTGCCCGGAATAAACGATGCCGAGATCCCAAAACTGATCCGGTTTGCGCAGGAGATCGGTGCCGGCAAACGATTCCCGCCGCTTGGCATCCAGAAGTTCGAGCGGTACAAATATGGCAGGAGCCCCAAAGGCGTGAAGGTGCAGAGCTGGTGGCAGTTCTATAACCGGAGCATAAAACCATGGGAGAAGGAGTTTGGGTGCAGGCTCGTCATCACCCCGCAGGACTTCGGCACGGAACGACGGCCGATGCTCCCGAAAGTCTTTGATAAGGGTGAGAAGGCAACCGTTGAGATCCGGGCTCCCGGCTGGATCAGAAACGAACAGCTGGGTGTCGCCCGCGATCGTGTCGTTTCAGTGATGGGGTGCCTGAAGACTTCGGGTAACCTGAGGATAAAGATCGTATCCGTAAAACACGGCATTTATGTTGCAGTGCCGGTCTGATGAACACGAAAAAAACCGCAATATCTCAATTTGCTGACATTAAACAAACAATAAATATATATCTGCCCTTTCAAGACATTTAAAAAACGGGATGGTGTCGGATGGGATTTGTAATTTCTTCTATCATATGGATGCTGACGTTTCTGCGAGTGGTCTTTGCAATCCTCCTTGCTTCTTTTGGCATCTCGACCCTCCTTGCATCGTTTTCCCGACTCCTATTTGAACCAGCATCCTCAGACCTGATGGCCGTTGCCTCCTGGTTCGCAAGACCCCTCATTATCGGCATTATCATGATCATTGTCGCGTACTGGATTTCAAAAACACTTACACGAGTCCAAAAAATGGTTATCACCTTCTTTGTGTTCATTCTAAGCATTATTTTGTTTTTCCTGCTTGTGAGCGGGATGGGCTGGTTTACAGGTTCCGTCGCTAATGATATCTCGGTTTTCGCTGCACCTGTCAATACTTTGAATGATATCAACAACATGTCGCGGGTGCTGACCGGGGTATGATGTCCCGATACCCGCCATTCGGACTAAAGATGATACTTTAAAACAGGATTGCGATTCACAAGTCGAAGAATTCTGACGAATTCTTCTCCACCTCAAAATCCTGATGGACCTTTCGGAAATTCGAAGATTTACTGCGTAAATCTTCTCCTCCTCAAGGTTCTGATGAACCTTTCGGATTCTGATGAACCTTTCGGAAATTCGAAGATTTACTGCGTAAATCTTCTCCTCCTCTGATGAACCTTTCGGATTCTGATGAACCTTTCGGAAATTCGAAGATTTACTGCGTAAATCTTCTCCTCCTCAAGGTTCTGATGAACCTTTCGGATAAAACAGAAACTGCAATGTGCTTACACGAGAAAGGAATGAAAAAAATTCAGCCGAACAGGGCGCCGAGCCCTGCCATGCCGCTCTCTTCATCTTCCTTCTTGTGCTCTTCCTTCTTCTCTTCCTTTGCCGGTGCGGCTGCAGCTGCATGTGCTGCTGCGGGCGCGGCTGCGGCTGCCACCGGTGCGATGGCCGCCTTGCTGATTGCTTCCTCGATGTTAACGCCATCGAGTGCTGCAACGAGCGCCTTTACACGGGATTCATCAACTGCGATACCTGCGGCGGTAAGGACTGCCTTCACGCCGTTCTCATCGACCTTCTTGCCTGCCTTGTGCAGGAGAAGTGCTGCATAGATATATTCCATCTTTTTCACCTCGGTTTTTTTATAAAATTTTACTTGACAATGCTTTTCAACGCAATGCTTTCTCGCTGGGCTTTACCGATAATCGCATCAACCACGTCTTTCTCGTAGATGCATGCCTCGACAGCAAGGCTCCGCGCCTCCCTGACAGCTTTTGTCAGGATCGGTGCGATGGTCTCCTTTGTCGGGATCGCTGCATTGACCGAGAGGTTGAACGCCTGCTGTCCTGCAAGCTGGATCTGTGCAATGATTGCGGTCTCGTCGATTGCGAGCACGGACGGCTCGAACACGTCGCCCTCGTAGAACGCTGCCTGCAGTGCAAGCCCGACGTCCATGGGTTTGATGTCCAGCTTGATCATCACGTCTGCAACTTTTGCAGTGATGACCGCACCTTTCTTCACGATCGTCTTGGTCTCGCGGATCTTGACCTTGCCGCCCTCGATTGCTGCAGGAATGCCCGCCTGCTGGAGCTCGCCCACGATCGGGCCCGGCTTGAAGCTCGTCGGACCTTTTTCGACCACGATGTCTTCCGGCGCGGTTTCTCCGGCCTTTGCCGCCATCTTGGTCTTGGTCTTCTGGAGCTGCTTAAAGAGCCTGAACGGGTTGTCGTTGGTGAAGATCATCGCGGAGTGGCCGGAGACGTATTTGGAAAGCCCCGCCACTTTGCCGCCCATCTCGGCAAGCGCGTGCTCAATTAACGTGTTTCTTGTCACCCTGATGACCGCTTTGCCCCGCAGGTTGCGCCGGATCTGCTGGACCTGTGCGGCGGGGATGCCGTACATGTCGACAAGCCCGACAAGCGTATACTTCCCGGCGTTCTTCTTGATCTCCTCGACCTCGTCCTTTTTCCATGCCGGCAGGTGCCGCGTGTAGAGTGCCATTTACACCAGCCTCACTGCGGGACCCATCGTGGTCTTGACATAGATCGAGCGGACGTTCAACGGGCCCTGCTCGAGCACCGATTCAATCCTCTTTACGATCGTCTCGATATTGTCTGCGACCTGTTCCGGCTTCATTGCCGTTGACCCGACCTTGGTAGAGAACACGGTCTTGTCCTTGGTGCGGATCTTTACGGAATTGCGGAGACGCTCCACGATCGGGCGGATATCCATACCGCCCGTGATCGGCATCGGCATCCTGCCCCGCGGACCGAGCCGTGGACCAAGGAACCTGCCGACCTGCGGCATGACTGCTGTCTCTGCAAGGAAATACCGGTAACTCGCGGCGACCTTGCGTGCCTCACGCGGTGCGCCTCCCAGTCGCTCTATCTCTTCGGGGCCTAAAATCAGATCAACTTTGGCATCCTTTGCCTGCGTGACGATATCCCCTTTCCCGAGCACACAGATCCCGATGTTCTCACCGGTCCCGTGGGGGAGCATGATCGTCTCGTCGATACGGTTTTTCGGCTGCGCCATGTCGATATTCTTGAGATTGATGGTGATATCTATACTCTCAGAGAATTTGCGTTTAGGCGCTTTTTCAAGAGCCGTTTTCACGGCTTCCAGTATTCTGGCCTTTTCAACCATCAGCTACCTCCATAGTTATGCGACCTTTCGATCTTCTATGGTTCATATCACAAATCAGTTTGCGAGCGCGCTGTCGTACTTGCCCTCGTTGATTGCGGCAATGACCTCGTTTGGCTTTTTGCCGTCAACGGTGACGCCCATGCTCCTGCAGGTGCCGACGACCTCTTTGACTGCGGTCTTCAGCTCGTAGGATAGCATGCCGTCGAGTTTCATTTTGGCAATCCTGACAGCGGCATCAAAGGGTAAGTTCCCTGCAACAATGGCGTTGGGCTCTTTGGATCCCTTCTCGATATTTGCCTCTTTTTTTATGAGCGCCGTGGTGGGCGGGACGCCTACCGTGACGGTGAACTGCTTCTTGTCATCGACTTCGATCTTGACCGGGACCTGCATTCCGTTGAATGAGGCGGTCTTCTTGTTGATCTCATCGACAACTGCCTTCACGTTGATACCGAGTGGTCCGAGCGATGGTCCCAGTGGGGGACCAGCGGTTGCCTTTCCGCCGGGTACTAAAACCTCGACCACTTCTGCCATAATATGTCCACCATGCCGTCCCGTGTAACGGGCATCTGGCGTGGGTCTTAAAATATTGGCGTAAGGGGACTTAAAGGTAGTGTGAGATTAAGAAGGTTGTAACCGTAAAAGTTTTTCGATATTATTATCGTTCAGGAGGCATCATTTACGTTCAATGAAATGGTGGCAGAAAACTAAACAACCAAATAACTTTTCACATGGATTGAACAAGTATTTTGTCTATCTCATTATCCTGATCGTAGCTATCCCGGTTTCCGTGTTTTTTATTTATTTAACACTCTCTATGATGGCTTTTGGCCCCAATACTCCAACATATGTCAGTATCATTTCCCCAGAATTATTTCTCGTTATGAGGTATGGACTCGTATTCATTGCGTTCTTGATATTCTTCATAATAATCCCATTAGCAATTTACAGAGTGTTCAAATCACGGCGATTGATATAATTTATCATTACGAGTCAAAACAATTTTTAATTGGTAATTCACTTATTTTGAATATGGCTCCAGATAATGAATTGAATAAGAAAGAGAAAAAAGCTCTTCTAATCGGTGTTACAATGGGAATTGTTGGAGGAATGGTCGCAAATTTGTGGGCAAATTTTTATTTTAAATTTATAGAAATGTCAACAAATTCTAATTATTGGATTGTAACAGGAGGGCTCGTAATAGGAACGATGGTTTTAGCGATAATTATCGGTGTACTAATTCAGGATATTAAGAAAACGTAGGCATCTTAATTTTATTCTGTTTTTTGATTTCTTCAGAGATTATCTTGCACCAGCATTATGCAGAATATTGAAGATTTCCCCATATCGAGTATCCCTTTCATTTTTGAATTTATAAGCCGCCCAAGCGAGCGCTTTCTCCCCATCTTTATTATACGGAGTAATTTTTTTTGCATTGATATTTGCTCCCTTCAAAACAAGAAGTTTCACAATGTCAACTTGCCCGAACCATACAGCTGTCATTAGAGCTGTTTCACCATCATTAAGTGGAGACTCAATATCTGCGCCGTTTTGAAGAAGAACTTTAATTACATCAATATTTCCTATTTGAGCTGCGATAAAAAGTGCAGACATATCGCTATCATATCTGTCATTCACGTCCACTCCAGATTTTATTAAAAGATCAACAATTTTTGCATTTCCTCCTCCTGAAGCTGCAATTATTGGGGATGCCCTTACACTATTTTTAGCTTTAATATTTGCTCCATTTTTAATGAAATAATCTGCAACTTTTAGCATTTCTGAATTGAAATTTTCGATCTGTTAGTTTTGGGGTTTATTTTTTAAATTATTGAGCAAAGCGCCTTTGATTCTAAAACGTATTTCACTCTTTTCGTCTCCGAAACCTCCCACATCCCATATTCTATCGAGTAAAGTGATTATAGATTCGCGATATTTATCAAATTTATAACCGCATACTTTTATCAGAGGGGTATCTCCGAAATCATTTGTGTCTTCAATATTTGCACCATTATCTAAAAGGCATTTAATCACTTCAGTATTGCATGAAAGAATTGCTTCATCTAACGGGGATTTATTAAACTTATTTTTGTGCTTGACATCAGATCCAGACTTTATTAGTGAACGTACAATCTCCTTAGGGTTATTTTTGATATGATACAATTTTTGAGTGTCAAGAAGTTGAAATACCTCTAACCCCATTTTATTATTTTGAAAAAAGATGCTTTTCAAAGAGATATTTCCAGATGCGAGTATTAACGGGGTCCATCCATTTTTTGATATTTGATTTACATCAGATTTGTTTTTTAAAAGCAATTCAACAAGCTCTTTATCATTTCGAACACATGCCACCATTAATGAATTATATCCATTTCTTGTTGTTGCATTTACATTAGCACCGTTATTAATTAGTAGTTTTACAATTTCCATATCCCCCATTATTCTTGAGGCTAAATGCAAAGGTGTGATCTCATTTTTATAGACACAATTTACATCTGCTCCTTGAGAAACAAGTGATTTAACTTCAGAATAATGGTTACTTTCAATAGCCTCGTATAATTTTTCTTCAAGAGATTTTCCAAATATTTTTGTTATCAAATCCATTACTCGATAATTGTTTGAGACCATCTTAAAAGTATCAGAATCTATACCCTATTGCGATGAGTGCCGCCGGTCCTGACGGAACGCCCCTACGGCGACTCAATGATCGGATTTATTGACAGAAACTTCAATTGTTTATTTTCACATTTAACTCCCTAGCCCAGCGAGACCCAATGAGGCGGCCGGGCGACCCCGTTGGGGGTGAGCGAAATCGTCAGGCAAATCCGGCCCCGATTTAAGCCCGGATTCCCCTCTCGGAACATCCGACCGACACGGTTTTTCCAAAAAGCGACACAGTTATTTTACGAAATCCCCTATTTGACTCCCTTTTGGCCAGAATAGGCATAAACCATGCCCGGAACATAACACTATTTAGCCGCGTTCCAGCAGAGGATAATCCGGAAAACAGCCAAACATACCATGCCAATAAACCCCGGAAAATCACGCTGCAAAAACTGCCCCGTATTCGCGTTTGGAAGGCCGATCTCATGAGGGTCTGGGTGCTGGAAGGTTGCCGGAAACCGGCGGGGGGTTCCGGGATCCCCGGTTCTCCGTCGGTGGATGCCGCCATTACCCCGTGTCTGACGGGGGTCGGCTGGAAATCTCCGTCAGAGATGGGGTTCAGGACCCTGCACAATTTCAACCACAATGATATTGGATCACTAAGAAAATACATATCCATTCAGCGAATACCATGAAACCCCCTGGATTTTTTTGCGGGCTGAGTGATACTTATTCTCTTGAAGCCCTTGGCTGGAACGCGGAGCTTGCTTCTGCATTTGAAAAATATTCCGGCCGCTACATTCCCGGAAGGATAGCCTGCCGGCAGCGAACCCACTTTGAAGTTTTCATCGAGGGCGGATCGCTCAATGCGGGGATCTCCGGGGCCCTGCGCCGGACCGGCCGCATGCCGGCCGTGGGCGATTTTGTTGCCCTGCTCCACCAGCCTGAGGCAGGGGCAGAAACGATCGTGGATATCCTGCCGAGGAGGACGACGTTCACACGCGGAGTTCCCGGTAAAGACGGTTTGGATCAGGTGATCGCGGCAAATATCGACACGGTTTTCATCGTGACAGCAGCCGGTCCGGACCTGAATGCCCGGCGCCTCGAACGGTACCTTGCGCTCGTCCATGCATCGGGGGCACGACCGGTGATCATCATCAATAAAGCCGATCTGGCAGGTACACCTGAAGCGCTCGCCGAAGGGATTTCAAAGGCGACGGCGGGGGTTCCGGTCATCACGCTCAGTGCCCTGACACACGCCGGCCTTTCCCTGCTTGATCCTTACCTGGTCTCAGGAACGACCGTTGCCCTCATCGGGTCTTCCGGTGTGGGAAAGTCTACGCTCATCAACGCATTGCTGGAACAAGCTGTTCAGGATACCAAGGCGGTCCGGGAATATGACGGGAAAGGACGCCATAAGACAACGGTACGGCAGCTGTTTGTCCTGCCCGGTGGTGCTCTTGTCATTGATAATCCCGGCCTGCGGGAGGTTGGCATTGGTACTGCCGGATCAGGGATCCGGGAAACATTCCCGGACATACAGGAACTGGCATCAGGGTGCCGTTTCTCCGATTGCCGGCATGAGCGGGAGCCGGGCTGTGCGGTGCGTCAAGCGGTAGGTAAGGGAATTCTCCTGCAGGAGCGTCTCGACAACTTTATCCGGCTCACAAAAGAGCTCGCGTTCGAACAGGAAAAATCGGAGATCGGGCTCGTACGGTCTGAGCGGAAACGGTGGAAAGCGATAAAGATTCAGGCCCGGGAAATGAAAAACCTGAAAGGACGAGGATGATTCTCGCGACATCACCAAGTGCCATTGTCTTCACCATCAAAAAGGTGAGATGTTATGCACCGAGGGAGGGATTCAGGCGCTCTCACTTAGCTTCGGCATTCTCTTCCCAGAGCCCGAAGGCGTTCCCCTCTGTGTCTATGCAGTTAACGAGGTAGCCCATCCCGGGCACCGCCATCTTCCCCGTCTCCAGCTTTCCCCCGAGGCTTTTTACCTTCTTCATCGCGGAGTCAATCGACTTGACCCCGAAGTAGTTCCGGATCCTCTGCGAGGGCTCCATCCGCTTCCCGAGCCCGCCGCCGACGCCGGGAGTCCCGTCGAGGTTCGTTGTCGTTATGAGGTTGTACTGCATTTCGGGGAACGATTCGAACTTCCAGTCAAGGAGCGAGGCGTAGAACTTCATCGCCCGTTCGGGATCGTCTGCCGGAACGTCAAAGTGTACGATTGCTGCCATCAGGGTGTCACCAACTCCTGATGGGGTGATGAAACTTATAATAACATATGTTCCGGCATCAGGCAACAGGCAGGCGGGCTTCCCGGCCGGTCTCTTTATACTTTTATGCGCAAGTACTCACCGTGAGGGTTATGGCAAAAGAAAAACCCAAGCTCGTGACAACAGTCTCCATTCTCACGCGAAGGCTGAAGGAAGGCAAGACCTACGATGATTTCCGCAGGGCCTGGTTCCATACCACCGGCTTCGGTGTCGAGGGAAAGGAAGTGGAAGGGAGCAGCAACCGGATGTTCTCCACGATCAACGTGTTCGATCCCCGCGAGATCATCGTGCTCGGTTTTGCAACAACCACGCTTGAACAGCTGCAGGATGCGCTGGACATCGACGTGAAAGTGCGGGGGGAGAACCCGCTCGATGATGTCATCGAACCGGAGATCGGCAGGAAGTTCTGTGCGCTCATCTCGGAAGACGACTTCTCCGCGGCCGGGGCCATCCCCTACAAACCCGCTGCCATCGGCGGGAAAGAGACCGACATGGCAGAGTTTTCACAGACACTGCAGGCCCTGCAGGGGCTCTTTGCCGCTGCGGGAAAGAAACGGGATGCGGTGAATGCGGCACGAAAGAAAAAGAAGAGATGAACCGGTATACTATCATCTCTCTCTTTTTAATTACGATCACAAAAGTCCAGAGATGCTGGTCATCTGTACGGAATTAATATACCGGAGCAATCCCAGTCTTTTTACCGGAGTGCGATACCATCTCTCCTGCCATACAACCTGATCATCCGTACGGCCACGAGGCCGGCGTGAACCGGAGAATACCGTATAGCGGTGCAGGCCGGATCCTCATCCTCCTCATCCTCGCGGCAGCCTGTGCCGCGGTGCCGGCAGCTGCCGCAACCGGCATGAACGGGTCCGCAGGGAACCAGTCGTCCGGCCCGGCCATCGTGTATATAGGCAACTATGTCGTGGATTTTTCCAAATATAACGCCGAAGAGGGGACGTTTGAAGCGAATTTTTACGTATCCCTCAGATCCAACTCATCTGTTAACCTCACAGATCTCGAGATGATAAACGGGCATGCAACCGCCATCGGTACGCTCATCGATACCCCTGAAAAAAAGTATTACCGGGTCTTTGCGACAATGAGTGCCGACCCTGACTTCCGCCGTTACCCGTTCGACCGTCACACCCTCCCGATCATTGTGGAGCCCAAAACCCACAGCGAACGCGAAATAGTCCTTGTCATTGACGGGAATGAAACCGGCCTCGATCATGACGCAGCCCTCCCCGGCTGGGAACTTGGCGACATTACCGCATATACCATGAGCCATTCATACGGTTCGGACGAGTTGCCCTATTCCCGGGCTGTCTTTTCATATGATGTCTCCAGAGACTCCGTCTCCACCTTCCTGAAATTTTTCCTGCCGGTCATGCTGATCATCATCGTGTCCCTCAGCTCGCTCCTGATGAAAGTCACATCGCGCCTCGGGCTGAACGCGTCGATGTTCCTTGCCGCGGTGCTCATCCACTGGCGCGTCGCGGACGCGATCCCGCTTGTTGCATATGCCACATTCCTTGACTATTTCATGATCCTGACATATGCAACGCTTGTGATGGTGCTGGTATCCGGTATCCTCATCATCTTTTTCTCTGAGGCAAAAGACACAAAAAGGGTCGATCTGGTAAACCGATGGTCAATCCGGATCATCCCGGCGCTTTCGGTTTCATTATACGCCCTGCTCTTCCTCACGCTCGTGGCCTGATACGGGGCATGTTTCTACAGCTCCCGGTAGTAGGTGTATGGGAAAATGGTCCTCTATGCTCGCAGGAATGCCAGGAGTAAACCCGCATATCCGGCTGAATACATCCGGGACATGTTAACTCCGGCAAGGTGCCTTAACAATCCCCGGCTGTGCCGGTTACAGTTTCACCACAAAAAAGGAGACCGGGCCGGCCCCAGTTCAGGTTTCCGGCAGAATATCTGTAAAAAAGGCTATTTCTGGTCGGAGAATTTCTCGACCACCCGGACATTGTCGCCGCGGACGGTGATCGGGATGGGCACGACACTCTCGTAGAGCTCGACCGTGATCTCTTCCTTTGCCGCGTCAACGCGCTTGACAACTGCTTTCTCGCCCTTGAACGGCCCGGCAATGAGCTCGACGATCGTACCTTCCTCGATACCGCTCACCACCGGTTTGGGAATGAGGAAATGTGCAACCTCGGAAAGCATCATCGAGCTCTTCTCGCCCTCGTCTTTCCCCTTGCGGACGACGGCGCGCGCATGGGGGATCTTCTCGACGAGCTGCTCGATGCGGTTCAGCTTCTCGGGGGTCTCGATGAGCACGTAGCCCTGCAGCTCGTTTGGCACAATCACGGCAGTTACGTTGATATCGGTCGCCTTGGTCGCGATTGCTTTTAAGATACTGTCGGCGACGGTGCGCTCCTGCTTGGAGGTCGTCTTGATCGCAAAGATCCGGTTATCGGACACTGCCGCATCTGGGGCAGGAGCCGGTGCCGGCGATGGAGTGCCGGAAGTCTGTTCGGTCATGGCAATCAGTATTTTAAAACCCGAGCAACGTCTGGTGCTCAAACATGACATAGAGGATGAACCCGATAAGGCCGATCAGGAGGACCCCTGCTGCAGCGACGATTGCGATCTTGGTAAACTCTTCGCGGCTGGGAGTGCGCGCAAGTTTCAGGACCCGCAGGTATTTCCTGAAAAACTCTTCCTGAACGTTAACTTTGAAATCCGGCTTCGATATTTCCATATTTACTCACTTGAGAAAATCAATCTCAAACTGTTTCTGGACTTTTGGGGTAAGTTTCTCGTTCCTACCATATATCTGTGGCGACCGTACGCCCGTGACCACAAGCAGCGTGCGCATCTTGTTCTGCATCGCGGGGTCGATCTGCGCACCCCAGATGATCCGGGCGTTCGGGTCGACCCGGTTATAGACTTCCTGCACGACACCCTCTGCCTCCTCCATTGTCATGTCAGGGCCGCCGACAACGTTGACGAGTGCTGCCGTGGCGCCGGATATGTCCACGTCGAGCAACGGCGAACGGATGGCTTTCTTGACCGAATCTGCCGCCTTGTCCTCTGAGTCGCTCTCCCCCATCCCGATCATGGCGACGCCGCCCCGCTCCATGACGGTGCGCACATCGGCAAAGTCGAGGTTCACAAGCCCGTTCATCGTGATCAGCTCGGTGATCCCTTTTACCGCACGCATGAGGACTTCGTCTGCCACCTTGAACGCGGCATAGAGCGGCAGCTTCGGTACGACCTCGAGCAGCCGGTCATTGGGCACAACAATGACCGTGTCTGCCACATCCCGCAACCGTTCGAGACCGGCTTCTGCGTTCTCCATGCGGATGGCACCTTCCGCGGCGAACGGCAGGGTAACGATCGCGATGGTGAGCGCCCCCTCTTCACGGGCTGCCTTTGCGATGACCGGCGCACAGCCGGTACCGGTGCCGCCGCCGAGGCCGACAGTGATGAAGACCATGTCGCAGCCGGATACTGCACCGCGGATCTCCTGCTCGTTTTCGAGAGCCGCTTCTTCCCCGATCTGGGGGATGGACCCGGCGCCGAGGCCGCGGGTGCGCTGCCTGCCGATCAGGATGCGCTGGTCGGCGTGGGTGCGGATGAGGTGCTGGGCATCGGTGTTGACGGCGATCATGCGGGCGCCGTGGATACCCTCCTCCATCATGCGGGTGATCGTGTTCGAACCGCTGCCCCCGCAGCCGATCACCGTGATCTCGGTCTTGAGCTCGGCCAGAATCTGGTCAAGGTCTTCGTTATTCTGCGCGACGGACGTCGTGTCGGTCTGCGCCTTGTTTAGTGCCTCTTCAACAATTGACCTCATGCAATGTTCTCCAAACCCGGGATGTGGATTCTTGTCTCGCTGCACAAAGACACCATTTCCGGTGTTATCACCCTGCCGCTGACCTCGACTGACCGGCCTGCTGCAAGTGCCTTATACAGTGGTCCTGCCGGCACCCCCAGCATACGCGCCTTGTCGGGGTCAAACCGGACTTTCTGTATGATCAGGTGATCGCCGTCCCGTGCAGTGATCTCTTTTATACGTATGATTTTTACGCACAATGTATTTAAATCGTTTATTATTCGGGACGTATACTTTTCAGAAGTGATAAAAACGGGAAACAGCCGATTTTCCGGCCCGGACAGGTGAATGACGGGCAATCCTTCGAGGCCTGCCAGAAATTCGCGTTCATCTGCCTTCAGGGTTTCGGATAAAAGGACCGGATCGATCCGTACCGGTACCGGTTCTTCCTGCTCTTCCCATGCGTGCACATGGCAGCGGGCTCCCTTTACGATTGTACCTGCCAGTGCCTTTGCTGCACAGTACGTCTCCCACGACAGAGTACCCATATCGGACAGTTCGGTCTCGCCAAGCTGTGTGATACCCAGTGCGTCCAGCTGGCCGGTGAGCCGGCGCAGCTCGTCTTTCATCAGCGCTTTTCTGTCGATATATGCAGCCACGGCCCCGGACCGCTCCTGCATCGTGAGGATCATCGGGTCGTCCAGCGAACTCACCTCCCGGGAATGGGCGATGTACCCGAATGCCCCCCGCGATGTGAGCGCGATCTCTGTCTGGCGTGCCGCGTAATGGTTGCCTCCAAACCCGATTAGCGGAATTGAATCGATCGGGTTCGCGGCAAGCACGCTCTTTGCCACCGCCTCTCCAGCCACCCCGTCTGCCCATTCCTTCTCCGTGCTCCCGATCTCGACAAAGAATGACGGGTGCAAAAGATCCGTCGGCCCGTGATGGGTGACCTCGTACGAGACCCGGTACCCCGTCGGGCAGTGCCGGGCAAGCTCCCGCAGAACCGCCTGCATCATCCCGGGCGCTGCAGGAGGGAGCGTGCGGGGGCTGCCGCCCAGCTCTGCGTCCCGCATATTGCCGGTCACGTGCACCGTCAGTACGGGGATGGGGTTGACGCTCGCGTGCCGGGAGAGGAAGATAAGAAGGTCGGCATCGATCGCCCGGTCAACCCCGTCCGCGTGGATGAGCCTCCCCTGGGTTTCATGGAACTCATACGTCCGCCCAGCTGTTCCGGGGAGAACGTCCGATGGGCTGTCGAGCAACGCCTCGATGTGCCGCCGGATGTTGATGCCGGCCGGGTCAAGAGCGGAGTTAACGAGGGCGATCTTCATCATACCGTATTTGGCGCTGATGAGAATAAGCGTGCCGGATGAGGATGTACCCGGCTCTGCACAACAATGCACCGGCCTGACCGGGGGTATGATGAGGACAAAAGCATTCGGAGAAATCCGACGTGGAAAACAAAAGAATGAAATACTGTGGAGCAAGAAATTGAAAAAAATATGAAAATTAATTATATGGATAGTGGGTATGAAAGTGATACCCGATTATTTCAATCTATTTTTGCCTGATCGATTGTTATACCATTGATAATAATTGCCGGTGGGTAAACCTTTGTTTTCCATTCCTTATCGTTATATGACGGCTGATATGTTACCTCTATAACGGTAGGCGCGGACATCGGGCGGCTAGTAGATGACATTTTTATTAAATAATGGTTATTATCAAGATGTTCCCAAGTCCCCGTCCATTGGGTTGAAACCATAAACATCATAATATCAGTGTTTGGCGTGGTCTCATTAAGACGGACAGTCCCGGATTTATAAACGATTGTTCCTTCGGGATAGAATTTGTATTCCTCTCCGGGGGCGGTTTTATCGTAGTTTCCATCAGGTCGGTACATTTTGATAAATCGGTGAAGGATAGGATCGGTATCTGCCGGTGCCGGGGTCAGTACAGTTGTGATTGGTGCGGGTGTTGCCGGTACAGTAACGGTCACATAAATGATCTGTGGGGTTGGTTGTGGGGTGGCTGCCCCAGAAGATGATCCCACACACCCACTCATTATCACTAGTGCGATGCATACCAATACCAATCCCATTAACCCCTTGTATTGCATGAGTGAACCTTATGTAATATTTTAGATATTATATTTTTCCGTGCTCCTCTTTCATTTGATTGAGGATTTTCGCACCAATCTTCGCACCCATCTGTTGCAATTGCAGGCAACGTTTGTCGCCAAACAGCTTGCCGGTCAGTAAACACAATAAAGAAGTAAACAAAATAGTGTTACCATGAACGAAAAGGAGTTTGCAGAGATTTTCAAAGAGGCTGGAATCGAGAACGAGATCAAGTGCCCGCAGGCGTTTGCGATTGCACAGAAACACAAGGTTTCCAAGAAGGCGATTGGCGACTACTGCAACAGCCACAATATCAAGATCCGGGCCTGCCAGCTCGGCTGCTTCAAATGAGCATCTTCTTAAAAGTCGTCCCGGTATCAGAAGCGATTGCAGCCGTCAGAAGGATTGCCCCGCAACCCGTGCAGGAAACCGTCCCGTTGGAAATGGCTGCCGGCCGGGTGCTTGCGGAAGACGTGCGGTCGGACACTGACATCCCCGGGTTTGACCGGTCGGTGGTGGACGGGTATGCGGTGCGAGCCGCAGACACGACCGGGGCAAGCGATCCGGTCCCGGCAATGCTCCGCACCCGGGGGCGGGTCGAGATGGGGAGCAGGGCAGTCGCCCCGATCAGCCCGGGTGAGTGCATCTACGTGCCGACCGGAGGTGTTGTCTCTGTCGGCGCCGATGCGGTCGTGATGGTGGAAAATACCGGGCAGGCCGGCGATGAAATTCTTATAAAAAAGCCGGTAGCAAATGGCGAAAATGTCCTGCTGCACAACGAGGACTTTTCAAAGTCCGAGGTCGTGCTCGGTCGCGGCAAACGGATCTCTGCGCAGGACGCAGGCGTGCTCGCTGCCGCAGGATGCAATACAGTCCCGGTATACCGGCAACCGGTTATCGGCATCATTTCAACGGGCAACGAACTTGTCCCGGTCCAGAAAACTCCGGCCGCTGGCCAGGTGCGGGACAGCAACTCCTTCATGGCCGGGGCGTTTGTGCAGGAAAACGGGTGCGTGCCGAAGCATTACGGCATAATACACGATGACCGCGATGCACTCCGGGCTGCCCTTGTAAAGGCAGTCGCCGAATGCGACGCGGTGCTCATCTCTGGCGGAAGCTCAAAGGATGACAGGGACATGGCTGCCGCTCTCATTGCTGAACTCGGCGAAGTGCTAATCCACGGGATAGCAATCGCACCCGGAAAACCGACAATCATCGGGTATGCCCAAAACAGACCTGTCATCGGCCTGCCCGGCCACCCGGCATCGGCATTCATCGTGCTCATCGCAATCGTCCGGCACCTGCTTTACGATATGACTGGCGACACCGCCCCGGTGCAAATGACCGTGCAGGCACGCCTTTCCAGCAACGTCCCTTCACCACGGGGCAGGGAAGACTATGTGCGGGTGAAGGTCGCAGGCGGGGTTGCGACACCGGTGTTCGGCAAGTCCGGGCTGCTCAACACGCTTGTAAGAAGCAACGGGGTGATCCGCATCCCGGCAGAGAGCGAGGGGCTTGAAGCTGGCGAACCTGTAGAGGTGCTGTTGTGGTAAAGCGGTACCTCAAAGTGACATCCCTTGATGACGTCCTTGCTTTGCTTGCGAGGGAATTTGCCTGCACCCCCTCAACGGAACGCGTGCCGCTTGAAAGGTCGGTCGGCCGGATTACCGCCGCACCCATATTTGCACGTTATTCCGTCCCGGAGATCCATCTCGCGGCGATGGACGGGATTGCCATCGTGAGTGCGGAAACGGACGGCGCATCCGAGCAGCACCCGGTCACACTCCAAAGTGCGGTCCGGGTGAACACCGGCAATGTCGTGCCCCCCGGTTTTGATGCGGTGATCATGATCGAAGATGTCTGGGTCGATGGCATCCGGTTCACCATCCGTAAGTCGGCTGCACCATGGCAGCACGTCCGCCCTGCGGGAGAAGACCTAGCGGAATCGGAGATGGTCCTTCCCTCCCGGCACCGGATCCGCCCTCACGAGCTGGGGGCGCTCGCAGCGTACGGGATCACTGATATTGAGGTGCTTACCGTGAGAATAGGGCTGATCCCGACGGGCACCGAGCTGGTTGAGCAGGGTACGCGACCGATGCCGGGGCAGGTTGTGGAGAGCAACACGGTGATGGCGGCAGCAATGCTCTCCGATACGGGTGCGACCTGCAGACGCTACCCCGGGGTAAAGGATGACCCGGCCCTCATTCGCGATGCAGTCGAAAAGGCCGCCTGGGAAAACGACATCGTGATCATCTCGGCAGGCTCTTCTGCAGGCACGCGTGATTTTACCGCGGAGGTTGTCGCGGGCCTCGGCGAGGTGCTCGTCCACGGGATCGCGATCAAGCCGGGGAAACCGGCGATCATCGGGCGGGTTGCCGGAAAGCCGGTAATCGGTATGCCCGGTTACCCGCTATCGGCATTCACGGTTATCCGGGAAATTGCAGTGCCTCTTCTGGCGCGGTACGGGCTTGTTGTGCCGGAACCTGAAACAGTTGAGGCAGAGATTACCTCCACCATCCACAAAGATATTGGCAGCGACGAGTTCGTTCTTGCAGCACTTGGAAGGGTCGGCAACCGCTGGGTGGTCTCGCCGCAGTCCCGCGGCGCCGGCGTCCAGATGAGCGCGGTACGGGCAAATGCATACCTCAAAGTACCGGCAGACGTCGAGGGATGGGAGGAAGGCGAACCTGTGCCGGCCCGGCTCATGGTGAAAAGAGGCGAGGCGGAACAGGCACTCCTCGTGACCGGGAGCCATGACCCGGTCATCGACCATCTTGCCGACCTTCTGCGGGGTGCGGGGATCGAACTCCACTCCACGCATGCCGGCAGCATGGGAGGCATCTTCGCGTTAAAAAAAGACCAGTGCCATGCTGCTCCCATGCACCTGCTCGCACCAGACGGGAGCTACAACACGGAGTTCCTGAAGAAATACCTGCCGGGCGAGGAACTAATCCTCCTGTCAGTCGCAGGCAGGCAGCAGGGCATTGTCTCGCGGGACAGCATCGCGTTCAATGACCTTCAGAATCACACCTTCATCAACCGGCAGGGCGGCTCGGGTACAAGGATGCTGCTCGACTACGAGCTCAAAAAAACGGGGATTGACCCGTTAAAAATCCGGGGGTATGAACGGGAGGTTACCACGCACCTCGCTGTCGCACTTGCAGTAAAATCCGGAGAAGCAGACACGGGGATGTGCGTGTATTCCGCAGCAAAAGCGCTCGGCCTTTCCTTCGTGCCTGTCGCACAGGAGCGGTACGAACTCGCGATCCGGAAGTCCCATATGGCAGACCCGCGGGTAGCTGCTCTTTGCGCCGCGATTGCATCCCCTGCGTTTAAGGAGATCCTTCGCCAGCTGGGGGGCTACGATACAAAGGAGACCGGCGTGCAGCGCTCAAAGC
This sequence comes from Methanoregula sp., assembly GCA_026625165.1. Taxonomy (NCBI): domain Archaea; kingdom Methanobacteriati; phylum Methanobacteriota; class Methanomicrobia; order Methanomicrobiales; family Methanoregulaceae; genus Methanoregula; species Methanoregula sp. The sequence goes on from CP112999.1 coordinate 1,947,798, forward strand.
CATGACCACGGCCTCTTTTGGCGTTGCACACCTCACCACCCCCTCAATGTCCCACGTTTTGTAGCCAAAGACCGGCTTGTTTAATTTTAAGGCAATTGCAATCTCGGAGAGTGTCCCGTACTTCCCACCAACGGCGATCACTGCATCGGCGGACTGCACCAGCAAAACATTGCGCGAGTACCCCATCCCGCTCCTCACACGGATGCCGAGGTAGGGGTTGCCGTCCCCCATATCGGGCAGGATGCCAACGGTTGTCCCGCCATTCTCCCGTGCCCCTTTGCATGCAGCCTCCATCACGCCGCCCATCCCGCCGCAGATGAGCTTCCCGTGGTCCGATGCGATAAGCGCGCCCACCTCCTGCGCCGCGGCGTACTCCTCCGGCGTGCAGTCAGCGGCGCCGATCACTGCGATCTGCATAATAGTGCATCAAACGGGGTGCATAAAATACTGCACGATTTTGTTCCCGATAAACCCGGTGTCCTCTGGCCGTCCGCCATTTATGGGGCATTACTATTCACCGCCCGCCCTCAGCCCTTCATTACTACCCGGCACTCATCATCAGCGCATGAGATCAGCTGCGGGTAATACTTTGAGACGTACTCTTTTACCATCCGCTTTGCACAAAACCGTGGTGCAACGCTTTTTATTGATTCTTTCATCATCTTCACCCAGCCGTGCGGGATGCCGTCAAGGGAGGTGGAATAATAGAGCGGGACGATCTCGTGCTCAAGGAGATCATAGATTGCATGGGCATCATCTGCGTCCCGGTTTCCATCCGGAGTGCCGCCGCCAAACGCCCAGCCGTTCTTCCCGTTGAATCCCTCGATCCACCAGCCGTCGAGGATGCTTAAGTTGAGGACGCCGTTAAGTGCCGCCTTCATACCGCTCGTCCCGCTCGCTTCCATCGGTGGCAGGGGGTTGTTGAGCCAGACGTCGACGCCGTGAACCATGTACTGTGCTGTCTGTTCATTGTAATCTTCCACGAATGCTATCCTCCCTTCAAACTCGGGCTGCTGGGCCACGTGGTAGATCTTCTGGAGGATCCGTTTTCCTTCTTCGTCCGACGGGTGTGCCTTTCCTGCAAAAATGATCTGGACCGGCCTCCACGGGTTGCATACGATCTGCCTGAGCCGGTCAATGTCGTAAAAGATCAGGTCGGCCCGCTTATAGGTGGCAAAACGCCGTGCAAAACCGAGGGTGAGGATCGACGGGTTCAGGAGCAGCCCCCCGGTGACCAGGGTGAGAGGGTCTTCCCGCCGCTGCGCCCATTTTACCCGTATAGGCTCGCGGATCCTGTTGAACAGCTTGATTTTGAGATGGGTATGGAGCGCCCAGAGCTTCTCATCCGGGATCTCATCGACCAGCTTCCAGATAGCCTCATCATCATGCTCCTTCTGCCAGTTCGGGGTCACCGGGTAGAAATACGTGTCCATGAGGTCTTCGATCCGGGGGTTCATCCACGTCGGCAGGTGGACCCCGTTTGTAATCGCATCGATCGGGACCTGGTTTTCGGGAACCTCTTTCCAGAGGCATCTCCACATCTGCCGGGTAACCTCTCCGTGGCGGTGTGAAACGGCATTATGGTATCCGGAAAGCCGCATTGCAAGTACTGTCATGTTGAACCCTTCATGAGGGGAATCCGGGTGGACCCCGAGGGAGAGGAACCGGTCTCGATCGATCCCGAGCGAGGGATAATAGGAGCTGAAGTACCGGTCCATGAGTTCCACAGGGAAGACATCATGGCCCGCATAGACCGGAGTGTGGGTGGTAAAGACCGAGGTCCCCTGCACCTGCCGCAGTGCCTCATCAAAAGATTGCCCTTTCTCCACGCGTTCCCTGATCCGCTCCAGCAGGGCAAACGCCGGGTGGCCCTCGTTGAGGTGTACGGCTGTGTACTCGATTCCAAGATGGCTCAGTACCTTGCGGCCGCCGATTCCAAGCACAATCTCCTGCTTCAGCCGCAGTTCCCGGTCGCTGGTATAAAGGCTTGATGAAATTTTACGGCTCGCGGGATCGTTTAAGGGAATATCGGTATCGAGAAGGTAAAGGGGGACCTTCCCGACATCCACCTTCCATACTGCGACATAAATCGGCGGTTCGATATGAGGCGTCCGGATAACCAGTTGCTCTCCCTCACTTGTCAGTATCCGTTTGACCGGGGCGGCATCCCGGTCGAGGATCTCCCGGATCCCTACCTGCCAGCCATCGGTCCTGATATGCTGGTGGAGATATCCCTCCGAGTACATGAATCCCACACCCACCAGCGGAACTCCCAGATCGCTGCATTCCTTGAGGTGGTCGCCGGCGAGAAAGCCAAGCCCGCCTGCATACAGGGGGAGGGAGTGGTGAAGGCCGTACTCCGCGGAAAAATAAGCGATTGTCAGGGCCCGGCTGTCGGGATTATGATCCTGGAACCAGCCGGCTTTTGAGTTCATGTACCTAAAAAAACGGTTCATTATGATATCGTACCGCCGGAGATATTCCTCGTTCTTTACAGCGGCTTCAAGAAATTCGGCCGGGATATCACGGAGCATCTTCACCGGGTTATGAACGCTCGCCTTCCATGCCTCCTGGTTCAGCTGCTTGAAAAGGACCCGTGCCTGCGGGTGCCAGCTCCACCAGAGATTGTACGCCAGGTCAACAAGCCCGGATAAACGGGTGGGAATATTGCTAAAATGGTTGTTGGTACCGTTCACATTACCTATCTCTACCGGTGACCATATAATATCTGAGATTGGCGCCGGATCCATCGGAAGGGAGATGCGATGAAGGAAAGATCCGGAGTCAGACGAACTTTTTCATGTACCGTTGCTGTTTCCGGCCCCGATTGCTACTATCTGCATACCATCTGTTAAGCAGACCTCAATATTAAACTCCGGCTTAGAAGAGTGATACTCTCATTCTGACATGATCGTGCAGCAGGGGATATACCGCAAATATATTTTTTGGGGGGGACGGGCATCTTAAAAATAGAGTGTGTGCGGAGAGATGCGCTGGCTGCCTATGCTTTTTCCTTTACCATAATTATGAATTTTGTCCCCGCCGTCCGGTCGAGTTCAATCGTTCCCTGCAACTGCTCCACGAGCGAGTTGACAAGGCGGATCCCGAGTGACTTTGCATTGTGCCAGTCAAAGTCCTGTGGGATACCGACACCGTTATCCCTGACAACAAGAGAGATCTCATTTTTATCTTTTGTGATATCGATGACGATCTCTCCCTTCCTGTCATCAGGAAAAGCGTACTTGATCGCGTTGGAGATGAGTTCATTGACCATGAGACCAAGAGGGATTGCCGTGTCTATGTTCACCATGATTACTGGTGCATTGATGGTGAGGTGTATGAGCTGCGATTTGACACCGTAAAACGAAAAGAGTTCCCTTGCGAGGAACTGGATGTAGTCCCTGAGATCAATTTTCGAGATGTCACCGGACTGGTAGAGGCGTTCGTGGACAAGCGCCATCGCCCTGATCCGGCTCTGGCTGTCCTTGATCGTCTTCAGGATAACGGGGTCGTCGATGGTGCGGGACTGGAGGTTTAACAGGCTGATGATGATCTGCATGTTATTTTTGACCCGGTGGTGGACTTCTTTAAAGAGGATATCTTTCTCGTGCAGGGTCTTGTTGAGAGATTCGGTGCGTTCGGCAACCCGCTGTTCGAGGACTGTGTTGAGGGAGCGGATCTCATCTTCCATCAGCTTGCGTTCGGTGATGTCATAGTATGTACCCAGCACACCGATATTCTTCCCCTGATTATCGGACAAGGGGACTTTGCTGGTGAGGAGGTGTATCGTCTCTCCGGCAGGGGTCGTCTGCGACTCCTCGATCATGAGTTTCGGTCTCCCGGTTTCGATGACCGTACGGTCATCGGCGCGGTAGAGCTCAGCCTGATCCCGCCAGACCATTACATAATCGTCCTTGCCGATAACATCCTCGGGTTTTTCGAACCCGGCATCTCTGGCAAACGGGATGTTGCAGCCCAAATAGGTAAGGTTTTTATCTTTCCAGAAGACTCTGACAGGGATATTATTGAGAATTTTTTCGAGAATCTGCTGTGAATCACGGAGTGCATCCTCCGCCTTTTTGCGCTCGGTGATATCAATACCCTGAGCGATTGTTGCGGTAAGATTCCCATGAACGTCAAGAACATTTGCCGAATTCCAGAGGACTGTTCTTGTACCACCTTCAGCTGTGAGGATGGGGATTTCGACTGCCTCCCATCGTTCACCTTCGAGGGTCTTCTGGATTAATGCCATTGCGGCTTTACGGCCCTTATCAGGGAAGAGAAGCCCCAACGTCTTTCCCAGCATCTCCTCCTGGCTTCTGCCAGTCAGATGTTCGAACGCGTGGTTGAACCGTGTGATCCGGAACTCTGTATCCCATGTGATGATGGGAGCATTGGCATAGTTGAAGAGGTTACTGAGATATTCATTGGTTTCATGGAGTGCTTCCTCAGCTTCATTACGTTCGATAGTAGTCCGTATTGATGCAATTCCAAATGCCAGATCCCCTGCCATTTCCGAGAGCAGTTGCATTTCATCGGAGTCGAATGCTTCCGGTTCGATGGCATAGATGGTCAGCGCACCAATCACCTGTTCCTGTATGATAAGCGGAAACGCTGCGACCGTGGAATAATCCCGCTTTATTGCCTCATAGATCCATCTCCCGCATTTCGGATTGTTCTGGATGTTATGTACAACCGTGGGTTTACCGGTCATGATTGCTGTGCCTGTGGGACCTTTTCCATGATGTCCCTTTTTCCAGCTGATCCGGAGATTTTTGAGATATTCCTCTTCAAATCCGAACTGGGCAACCACTTCAACAGTTTTGTCCTTGTCATGATGGGCATACCCTACCCATGCACAGCGGTATCCTCCCAGAGTCACCAGGATCTTACAGATACCTTTAATGAGGTCTTGTAGGTCTGATGTCCTGACAAGGAACTGGTTACATTCGGAGATTACATGGTATGCTCTTGTCTTTCTCTGGAGCGCTTCTTCGGTCTTTTTCCGGACTTCAATCTCTTCAAGGAGTTGGCGGTTTGTGTTCTCGAGCTGGAGAGTCCGTTCTGCAACCAGATCCTCAAGATGTTCGTTCAGTTCCCTGAGCTGATCTCTTGCTTCTGTGAGTTCCTGATTTTTCTGGACAGCGGTCTCGTACGTGGAAAGGAGCATATTGAGGATCTGCAGCCGGCTTGCAGCGATGTGATGCTTTTTACCGGCAAATGAGATCTCAAGTCCAATCTGGAATTTTTCAGTCTCCTCGGCATAGGAACTGGCAAGGACTATTTCGATCCTTGACAGCAGATATTTTTCATCATAGGGTTTTGAGATAAAATTGTTCGCACCGCATTCAAGTCCCCGTATGACATCCGCCGGGTCATACAGGACGGTGACAAGGATGACCGGGATCTCTTTAAACCGTTCGTCCCCTTTGATCCTGCGGCAGAGCTCATAACCGTCCATTTCAGGCATGACGATATCGGAAATGACCAGCTTTGAAAGTGTTGTTTCCAGCAGTAAAAGCGCCTCTTTCCCATTGCCTGCAATGCTTACTTCATACCCTGCTTTTTCCAAAATTAATTTTAAGTGTTCTGCCTGGGTGGGGCTGTCCTCCACAACCAGGACGTTGGTATTCTTGTTTTTATGCGATACCATAGTCATTTTCCTCCGTTATTTGTGATCTCGTTCAGGACATCCACGATTTTTTCCGGCGAAAGCACATACATCGCAGCACCAAGTTTGATTGCTTCTCCCGGCATCCCGTGAACGACCGAGCTCTGTTCATCCTGGACGATTGTGAGCGCCCCGCAATCCTTGAGAGATTTTAACTCATCGGCACCATCCCGTCCCATGCCGGTGAGGAGGAGCGCGATTACCCGGTTCCCGTACACCTGCCGTACTGACCGGAACAGGAATGAGACAGAAGGGCGCACCCCGTTTTCCGGGGGTGCATTTGTCAGCATGATCCGGTTATCATTCGAAAATCCCACATGATAACCGTCAGCTCCAATATACGCATGGCCCGGCAGAAGGTATTCCCCGTTCACAGCAATGTGGATGGGAAACCCGGTTGTCCCCTGCAGCCATTCGGCAAATCCTTCGCCGAATCCTAATGTCATGTGCTGGACAATAACAAGCGGGAGCGGGAATCCTTTTTTTAGTCCGGAAAGGAGCGTCTGGATAACAACAGGCCCGCCAGTGGATGCACCGATGGCAACGATCTGTGCCCCATCCTTTATAGGTTCGATTTTCATCTTCGCTTTAAGGTATGTCTGCGTGACCGATCCAGTACCCTTCTGCGGAAACCGTCGCACTACTTTGATTTCAGCATAGGTCTTCACTGCATCAACGAGTGATTTTGCCATTGCCTCGAATTTGGGATGGTTGGCACCGGGCGGGCGGGGCATCAGGGTAACCGCGCCCGCTTCCATGGCTTTAAACGAGGTTGCGATTTCATGGATGTTTTCGCTTCCCGAGACAATGATGATCGGGACCGGGGTGGTTTCCATGATCGTGCGGGTCGCATCGAAGCCGTTCATTTTTGGCATGTTGATGTCCATAGTGATAAGGTCCGGTTTTTTATCACGAACAGCCTGTATTGCCTCTTCCCCGTTTGTTGCGGTTCCGATGACGGTAATCCCGGGATCACGGCTGAGAATGAATTCCAGAAGCTGCCGCGCCACCGGAGAATCATCAACGATCAATACCTTCACCATCATTGTCACTTCCCGATAAGCCTCTGGACTACTTCGAGCAGGTTGCTCTGGTCAAAACTGCTTTTTACGATGTAGGCATTGGCGCCCACGTCGATCCCGCGCTCACGGTCCTGCTGTGAATCAAGAGCGGTCACAAGAACCACGGGCAGTTCTGAATATTTCTTGTCACTTCGGATCTTTTCAGTCAGGACAAACCCATTCATTCGCGGCATGTCTACGTCAGACACAACGATATCAAATGATCCTGACCGGAGTTTTGAGAACGCATCCATGCCATCCACTGCCGTCTCGACTATGTATCCTGCACCTTCCAGGATATTCTTGAGAAGCATTCTTGATGTAATCGAGTCCTCGGTAACAAGAATTGTTTTTTTCTTTTTTTCCTTCTCCTTATCAGTTGCAGGAATGGACGCTCCTCCCTCAGAACGAAGACGGACCGCAGATTTCATAAGATCCCCGACATTCACCACCGGCACTACTTTTCCGGTGCCGAGCACTGTCGCGCTGGAAATATTCCTCACCCGCATCAGGTGCTGACCGAGCCCTTTAATCATCACATCCTGTGCGTACCCAATCTCATCGACAGAGATACCGAGACGTTTGTCAGCGAAAATAACCACGACAATATAGATCGCCTGCGGTTCTTTATCTGATACATTATAGGGAATCCCGAGTGCATCGGCAAGCCGGACGATTGCAAGCGGCTCGTTTTCCAGTTCGATTACCCTCTGGCCTTCCACGGTTTTGATTTTTTCAGGGGTGATCCGCATGACACGATCCACGTTCTTTAACGGCACTACAAAAGTCTGCCGGTTTTCGTTGACAACGAGCCCCTGGAACGTGGCAATGGTCAGGGGGATAAGGATCCGGAATTTCGTTCCCATACCGGGTGTCGTGTTTACTTCAATCGATCCGCCAAGCCTGTCCACCTTCTCCATGGCTATTGCAAGGCCAAGCCCCCTTCCCGATGTATCGGTGATAATGGGGCTTGTCGTGACCCCGGAACGGAATATCAGGGTAAGAATTTCATTGTCGGTAAAGTGATCAAGTTCTTCTTCTGTGATGATTCCCGATTTGACTGCTGCCATCCCGATATTTTTATTTTCGATTCCGGCACCGTCATCCTCCATAAGAATTTCAACATTTTTTCCCTCTCTGTACGTGAAGCGGATAGTGATTTTCCCAGACCTTTCCTTTCCTTTCCCGATCCTTGTTTCCGGCGGTTCGATGCCGTGATCGATTGCATTTCGCACCATATGCATGAACGCGTCCTTCATCTCATCAAGGATCCGCCTGTCGATCATGATCTCCTGTCCCTCAATGGCAAGATCCACGTCCTTGTTTTTGTCCCGTGAGAATTCCCTGACAAATCGCGGGAAGGACTCTAGCATAGATCCGGCAGGCATCATCAGGAGCCCTTTCATATCATCGATAAGGTTGTCTGTCCGCTCCAGGAGGAACTGGTGATCTGCACTGATCATGGTTTTCTGTCGTACCAGTTCGGATTCAAGGGTATGGACAAATTCGGCATTATATTCGAGAAAATCCGTGAATTTTCCAAACTCTGCGCGCTTGTGTTCCTGATGCTTTTGAATTTGTACAGGCCGGGCACTTCTCCGTAGTGCCGGAAGCCGGGTCCGGATGCCCGCCCAGCGCTGTTTCCATGGCGCGAACTGCCGGCAGATCCTGCCAAGATCGGATGAGCGTTGGGCAGCTGCACGTTTTGCATCGCTAATCTCTTCTGTCTTGAGCATGAGCAAATCGAGCCGGGCCGTGGAGATCTTGATCGTGTCTGCCTGGATACCGGCCCGGGCAGGGGCGGTTGGTACCGGTCCGGCTATATGGACCGGCTCAACGTCTGCATGGGGTTCCGGTATGGTTGTTGTCCCTGCCGTTTCCTGCCGGGCCGGTGCAGGGGGCGTTCCCTGAACAATTTCGGTTAAGCTCAGGATAATTTCCCGGCTTTTTTTGCGGGCCGTTTTGATATCCGGTTCAGTGCCTTGTAAGAATGTTTCGAGAAGACTGACGCACTGGTGAAGGAGATCAAAGGTCTCGCGTGAGAAAGTGATCTTTTGCTGTTTGGCGGCTGAAAAAACACTTTCGAGCGCCTGACAGGTCTTCTCGATATCGGTAAGGTTTACCGAACGAGCAGCGCCTTTTAACGTGTGTGTCTCACGAAAGACTGATTCCACAACAGCGGCATGATGTTCCGGGCCCAGCGGCTTTTCGAGCTCGAGTAAACCCGCTGCGATGGCACTGAGGTGCCCATCTGCCTCAACACGGAAGGTCGCAAGGAGCTTTTGTGCAAATTCGCTGTTGTCTCTTACCATATGATTCTTCCTTATAGCCGGTATCTGTCGGCGATTTGCTTGAGTTTCTGCCCAAGATCGTGGAGGTTCTTTGCTGCGGTTTCGGCCTGTTGTGTGCCTTTCAGGTTCTGCTGGCTTGCCTGCTTGATGTTCTCCATTGACTGCACGATCTGGTTCATTCCCACGAGCTGCTGCTGGCTTGAAGCGGCGATCTGGGTTGCCGCTGTTGCAGATTCCGCAACGGTACCTGCGAGCACCCGGATGGATTCTCCTGCCTCAGTGGACTGTTTCATGCTCTCGGCAACCGTCCGGTTCCCCTGCTCGGTTGCCATCACCGAGGCGCTCACGCCCCGCTGGATATCGGTAAGGATGGTCCTGACCTGTGCGGTCGCCTCTTTCGACTGCTCGGCAAGCGTGCGGATCTCCTGCGCCACGACGCCGAACCCCTTGCCCTGCTCGCCTGCTTTTGCCGCCTCGATGGACGCATTGACCGCGAGGATATTGGACTGTTCTGCAATATCGTTCACCGTCACGATGATCTCCCCGATTGCCTGGCTCTTCTCGGCAAGCTGCACCACGTTATCGGCGATGGACTCCATCTGTTCCTGCACCCGGTGCATGCTGCTCACCACATTATCGACAGCCTTCTGCCCGGACTGCGCGATTGCGGATGCCTGCCGGGAACCTTCGGCAACATTGTTTGCCTTCTGGCTGGCAAGGTCTACCGTCTGCTTGACTTCTTCAATGGTTGAGGTGGTCTCGCCGATGGCAGACGCGGTCTCTGCTGCACCGGCGGCGATCTGGGTGGTGGTGGCAAGGATCTCGGATGAGGAGGAGGCGAGGACCTGAATTGCTCCGTTAAGTTCCTCCATGGTTTTTTCCAGTTCAAGCTTCCTAAGGATAATTTTTGAGGATTCCAGTAATTTCCGGCTGGTCTGCTGGAATACATAATAAACATACCCCAGCAGGACGAGGTAGGCGGCGAGGCGAAGGAAGTGCCACAGCCACCAGCTCGCCAGCCACGGGGCTGATAAGGGAAACACAGCGGCTGCCACGCCATTGAGCAGACAAAAACTGCCAAAAAACAGTTCCACAAGCTGCCCGTTCTGCCGGTAACGAGAGAGGAACCAGAACCCTGCACAAAGGAACAGAATGCCGGCGATGACATTCATGATGATGCCGGTTAAGGTAAAAACGCCCCCGACCATCACGACCGGTACAGAGTCCGGAGCGATGATCGAGTATAAACCGATCAGGACGACCACGACCCCGGCAATAACCGGAGCTGTCGTGTTTCCCCGTCCCTGATCGCTGCGGATTACGCCAAGGGCAACAAGAAAGAGGGATCCACCGGCAAGGACTGCGATGGTGTGGAACCAGACAAAAAGATTACCGGGGGTGACAGAAGCATGGAACCCGTCAAGGATAGCCATCCCGATAAGCGCTGCAGCGATCCAGGTATAATAACCGCCATTTTCCTTGTCTTCTTTCCCGGAAATAAATATCCAGGCGAGGAACAACCCTGCAAAGACTCCCATCGCTTCCAGAACGGAATGGAATGGTATCTCAAGCCATGTCCATCCTTCTGTTGTTACCCCGAGAAACCCCAGGCCGATAATGGGGAGAATAATTGTTAAGACAATGACTTTGAATATGTTTGAATGTGCTTTGGTTTCAGGCATTGTATTCCACCTCTCCTCCACTCATTTTTTTCTTTATGTCCTGACTCTCTCTGAATCCTGAACCGGTGTTTGTGCTTACTTCCTGAATCAACGTGATCAACCCTTAAATCCGGTACCTGCCTGCGATCTCTTTGAGTTTCTGCCCAAGATCGTGGAGGTTCTTTGCTGCGGTTTCGGCCTGTTGTGTGCCTTTCAGGTTCTGCTGGCTTGCCTGCTTGATGTTCTCCATCGACTGAACGATCTGGTTCATTCCTACGAGCTGCTGCTGGCTGGATGCTGAAATCTGGGTCGCCGCTTTTGAAGATTCCCCGACGGTACCTGCGAGCACCCGGATGGATTCCCCTGCCTCGGTCGACTGTTTCATGCTCTCGGCAACCGTCCGGTTCCCCTGTTCAGTTGCCATCACTGCGGAGCTCACACCCCGCTGGATATCGGTGAGGATGGTCCTGACCTGTGCGGTCGCCTCTTTCGATTGCTCGGCAAGAGTACGGATCTCCTGTGCCACAACACCGAATCCTTTGCCTTGCTCTCCCGTCTTTGCCGCCTCGATAGAAGCATTGACAGCGAGAATATTGGACTGTTCAGCGATATCGTTCACCGTGACGATGATCTCGCCGATTGCCTGGCTCTTCTCGGCGAGCTGCACCACGTTGTCGGCAATGGATTCCATCTGTTCCTGGACACGGTGCATGCTCCCGACCACCTCATCGACTGCCTTCTGTCCTGACTGCGCTATTGCGGATGCCTGCTGGGAACTTTCGGCAACGCTTTTTGCCTTCTGGCTGGCAAGGTCGACAGTCTGTTTCACTTCTTCGACCGTTGCGGTAGTCTCGCTTACGGCAGAAGCTGTCTCTGCTGCACCGGCGGCGATCTGGGTGGTAGTGGCAAGGATCTCAGATGAGGAGGAGGCAAGCACACCGATGCCCGCGGATAAATCCGTCTGGACATCGCGCAGGTTCTTCACCATCGTGGCAAACGAGGCATTCAACATACCGATCTCATCAGCCCGGGATTCTGTCGTAGTCTGTACGGTGAGATCTCCTTTGGCAATCCGGTCTGCATTTTCAGCAAGGGTGCTTATCGGGGAGGAGATGCTCTGCGTGAGGAGGTAGGACAAACCGAGTCCCAGCAGAAGAGCGGCTAGCACTGCGATCAGGATGATGGTGTTCATCTGCGCTGCCAGCTGATCGGTCTGCCTTAGAGAATCCGAAACACGCTGCTCTGTGATGGTCACAATATCATCGACCATCGGTTCGATTTGCGAATACCGCTGCTGCTGGATCCCCAGTGCTAGCTGGGTTGCTTCTTCACGTTTTCCCGAAAGGATAAGGGGGATCTGCTCATTGTCTCTCGTGTCTGCGTATTCGATCCTGAGTTCGTTGAAAGACTGCAACTTTGGGAGGAGAACCGGGTCATTCGCGTTGCGGGAAAGAAGGTCTTTCATCTTCCCGTCGACGAGTGCCTTTCGCTGGATGATATCCTGCCGTTTCTGTTCAATGGCTGACTTGTTTTTTTCAACGATCATCGAAAGGACTTCGTCACGGTTCTCCGAGGTGTAACCACGGACCTCAAGGACGTCGATTACATTGGCGAGATCGCTGTCATGGATTTTCTTATTATTCTCCTGTATATAGGCTACACTCAGATACGCCGTTGCTGCCACGATAACGAGCAGCAGGATCATGATGCCAAAACTCACAAAGAGCTTGGCCTTTACCGGAAAATCACGAAACGCTTTCATTTTTTTACCTCGTTATTTTTTCATCCTACACCTGTTCATTTACGACAAGGTTCCGGTCTGCCAGAATTCTTTCCCCGTCAAGAATGACAACCGGCCCGGGTGCCACACCCTTCACATAATCCGTATGGATGCCGGTAAATGTCGGCGGCAGGGGTTTCAGGGACATGTGAAGGATCTGGCGGGAACCGACAACAGAATCGACAACGATTCCGAATTTCATTGACTCATTCTGGATAACAATCACTTTATTGAATTCCGGGAGCCCCAGTTCCGGAAGGCTGAAGAATTTTTTCAGATCGATGACCGAGCAAATCTCTCCCCGGATATTGATGATACCCAGCAGAAACGGTGGAGTACCGGGAAGATGGGTAAGGTCCCTGATCTGCAATACCTCCTTAACAAAGGAAGATTCGATCCCGTAGTGCTCTGAGGCGAGCATAAATTCGACAACAGAGATGCTATTCTGATCCGGAATTTTTTCTTCTTCTTGTGCGAGCAGTCTTGCACGTTCCCTGAGGATCCGTTTTCTGTCCTCTGCAGCCGGTGCCCTGAGGTGCTCGATTGCCAGCCTTGCAGCATCGAGCCGGTGATGCACATCGCCCCAGTTCACCGGTTGCTTCTTCCCTGACAGAGATTGTTTTATTGTTATCATGCGATACCCTCCTTTCCGATGATCGAACAGATAATCCGATCAAGGCCGGCAGCACTCATCCCGCCGGCACCCCCGATAATCTCACCGGGCTGGTGGCTTTGGAGCAGCATACGTGCGTTCCGGAAATGAACATCTGACTCCTTAAGCATTCCCTGCCGGCGCCTGAGGTTTGCCAGCGTGAAGTGCGCAGGGATGTAAGAGGGATCGGCATACAGCGCCCGGCGCAGTTCTCCAATGGCGGCATCGATTGCCCCCTCCTCCTGACGGATCGTCGCCAGAATATGGTGATAGAACGGATTCAGTTTGTCCTGTGCAATCGCCTTTTCGCACCATCCGCGTGCCCCGGCAAGGTCTCCCCGGTTTGCCAGTACCTGCGCCATGAGTGCCATGGCCCTATGATCGTGGCGGTGCACTGCAGTATAGCGGACAAGATTTTTCTCCGCGCCGGGATAGTCTCCTGATTCGAACAGTACGACAGCAGTAATATACGGATCTTTTTCTGGCAACCGGGGACCAGACGGACGCTCCGTTTGCATGGCAGCGAGGACACCTGCGGGTTTGAGCGTTTCTGCAGGTTTTACAACTGAATCACCCTGATTAACTGTTCCAGGTGCGCTGACGGGAATCGGCTTGAAGACGTCCGGAATGGAAAATACTCCGTGGATCGTGGGGGCTGCAGGTACCTGACCGGGCTGCATGATATCCGATTTCCGGTAGGTTGTCATACCGTTGCAGATCTCCGGTACAAGGTGCTGGTTGGAAACAAGCGACGTTTCAGTTGCACTGACAATGAGCCTGCCATCCGGTACAAGGGAGCGCTGGATCTTTTCTATCGTCGCCTGAGCCGCGTCTTTCGAGAAGTACATGAGGACATTGCGACAGAGGATGATATCCATCGCGTTCGTATTGGTGAGGAGGGCAGGGTAAGCGTCCTCAACAAGGTTCAGGTACGAGAATGTGACAAGGTCTCTGATCGTGGTGTTGATCTCATACCTGCCGTCGCCCAGTTTCCGGAAATAGCGGTCTTTTACCCATTGGGGATTGGAGCGGAACGACCATTCGCTGTAGATGCCGGATTCTGCTTTTTTCAGTGCTTTCGGGTTGATGTCCGTGGCAAGAAGGGCAATTGACCAGTCATCGATATCGTGAAGGGTTCGCAGGAGAAGGATGGCGAGACTGTATGCCTCTTCACCGGTACTGCATCCGGCGCTCCAGATCCGCAGGAACTTTTCCTGTTCCCTGCGCCGGGAGATGACAGCAGGGAGAACCGAATGTTCAATCGCTTCAAATACCTTCGGGTCACGGAAGAAATAGGTCTCTCCTACCGTGAGGGCGGAAGCAAGGGTCTCCACAAGGGAACGGTCAAGTGTATCTGACATGATCCACGTAAGGCATGACGAGGGATCATCAAATCCCTGTTCGGCAGCGATCGCAGTGATCCCCCGACGGAGATCTTCATACCTTCCGACCGGGAAATGGAGCCCGATCCGGTTTTTTACAAACTCACTGAACTGCGCAAGTTCATCCTCGGCAAACCCGGATTCCCCCATGATTAAATCCCACCCCCGGGCAACGCAACATTCAGTGCTGTCTCTTCATCAAGCGACAGGAACGTATCGAGATCATGAATCAGGACCAGTCCATCGGGCAATTTTACGACACCCTGAATATAGGGAAGATCGGGGAGGATCTCGCCAGCGTCGACAGGTTTGCTGGCGGGTTCAACCACTCCCTGCACGGTATCAACTGGGAGGGCAACCCTGCGTTTCTTTGTACTGGCGAGAATGAGCTGGTCAGAGATTCCGCATTCCCGTTCGCTGCATCCAAACCTCCTGCGGATGTCAAAGACCGGGACCAAGGATCCACGAACATTGATAATTCCAAGAACAATATCCGGAGATTTCGGGAGCGGAGTAACCTCCACCATCGGGAACACCCGCTCGACAACAGGGAGTTCGAGCCCGTACCGCTGCTCGTCAAGCGTGAAAACAAGAACGCCGGAAATTTTGTTCATGGGTCCCATACCTCATACCTCCCACGATTTCGGTGTGTCCTATAAGTGCAGGCAACAAGGAAGACTCTTGTGATAACCCATTGCCAGATATAATGAGAATCAGATCGTCGCAGACTAAATGGTGAGTCTATTATTAGTCTTTAGGTTGATGAGTTATAATTGCCTATTTTATATATAAATTTTCCGGGGCATAATTATCCCGACAGGGTAATGTTTTGCATTGCGATTAACTGATGATAATGAGGAATTGATTCAAATTTCATGACAGGATCAATAATCGCAGATTACACAAAATGGGGGTTTTATGGCTGTTTAAGACCATCATTTGCTGTATTATTTTTGAGGGTATTTGTGAGAGTACCACGATTAAAAAAGCCAAAACGTGTTTGCTGACTATCACACTGTGGAGAATGCCCTATCAGCGGGAGCAAGCCGGAAACGACGCCCCCGGGAGTGTTTAAAAATAAGATGATCTGTTGAATTTTAGTCAGATTTTTGGTGCTGGATTGAAATTATACCCAAGTCAATAAGAAAGACATTCTGTTTACCGGTTTCACTCCCACCATCTTTTTTGCAAACGCCTGTGCCCGCTTCAGATCGCGGCTGCCGGGATGCCGTCAGGGGAAGTGGAATAATGGAGGGGGACAACTTCCTTTTCAAGGAGATTATAGAGGGCGTGTGCATCAAACGGGATGCTTTAAGAACTGCCCGATCCTGATCAGGCGGCACATGCATGCCTGGCCTGGACCCTCCATGAGATAATCATTATATAGCAGGTGCGGATTGAGAGTTACATGTATGAACTGGAATTTCGTCCCGGATAGGGAATATTTCCGGTGTTTGCCCGGATCTGCAGTTCCCGTTTTAATAATCGCCCTCCTGATCCTTCCCATGTGTGCCGGGGCAGCTGATCCTCTCGGTTCCCTGATCGTGGAATCCAATCCCTCGTCAGCACGCGTATTCATCAATGACCAGTATGTCGGGGCAACCCCATTTGCGACCAAACTTGATTCGGGTCATTATACAGTGAAGGTGACACAGGTAGGATATCAGGACTACACAACCACGGTTGCAATATTCTCAAACCAGATAACCACGGTCAACCCGGTTCTTGTACCGGTCCCGCAGACCGGAACGCTCTCAGTCGCATCGACACCTTCGCAAGCGCGTGTACTTGTCGATGATGTCATGGTTGGCATGACACCCTATACCGGCGCCGTAAACGCAGGATCGCATAACGTGAAGGTGACAAAGATCAATTTTAACGATTATTCGACAACGGTGGTGATCGCTGCGGACCAGACAACCACATTGACAGTGAACCTCGTTTTGGTGCCGCAGACAGGAACGGTATCGGTCTTCTCGACACCTGCAGGTGCAACCGTTTATATTGACGGCGTATACTATGGATCTGCACCGGTAACAGCAGATCTTGCTCCGGCCTCCCACGCCATCAAAGTCAGTCTGGCAGGTTACAACGATTATATTGCATCAGTATCAGTGGCTGCCGGGCAGTCGTTACCTCTTTACGTGACGCTTGTCCAGGCTTCCGGCACCTTCACTGCGACAACGGCACCAACCCTTATGCAGGCAACAACCACAACCACCGTTTCATTGCCGCCGCAAGCCGGGCAGGGATCTGTTATGCTTTACTCGCGTCCGCCCGGAGCAAAGGTGTATATCGACGGTACCTATATTGGGATCGCTCCCGCAGGTAGGCGTTCTGTCACTGCCGGGACCCATGCGGTTCTTTTTACGATGGAGGAATACGAGGATTTCCCCACGTCAATCACTGTCACGGCTGATCAGACAGCGGAGTTCATCGCCGCGATGGTGCCTGCCGGTCAGCAGGGCCGCGCCACACCTCAGGCAACAAAGGCACCCGGTTTCGGGCTGCTCCTTACGGTTGCGGGGATTGCAGGCTCTGTGGTGTTGGGTAAGAGGGTAAAACGATAACTTTCCCGCATCTTTTTTCCTTTTTTATAGGATCGATAACCCTGCTGCCCCTGCACCCTGACCTAGTATCCGCAAGTCATCATCCTGTGAAAAACTACTTTGTCCATTGACACCAACATTTTTAACACGCTTGGGCTGTTACGTCCAATGTACAGAGGGGCAACGTGAAGGAAGTCACCGCGAACTTTGACGCAAAAGGCATTGAACAGGGTGTGCGGGAATACTGGCGCACCAACGACACGTATAAAAAAGTAAAGGAGCTGCGCAGGCATGGCAGGCCGTTTTTCTTTGTCGATGGCCCGCCCTATACCACCGGGCACATCCACCTCGGCACTGCATGGAACAAGATCATCAAAGACAGTGTCCTGCGTTATTACCGGATGAACGGGCGGGACGTGATCGACCGTGCGGGCTATGACATGCACGGGCTGCCCATTGAAGTCAAGGTCGAGCAGGCGCTGGGGTTTAAGTCCAAAAAGGATATCGAGACGTTCGGCATCCAGCCGTTCATCGAGAAGTGCCGGGAGTTCGCGGTAAAAAACAAGCTCCTCATGGACACACAGTTCGAAAACCTTGGCGTATGGCTCGATTTTGCAAACGCATACCAGACCGTGGAGCCCGGATATATCGAGGCGGCGTGGTGGACCCTTGCCCGTGCCGATGCAAAAGGGATGCTCGAACGCGGGCACCGGGTCGTGAACTGGTGCCCCCGGTGCGAGACGGCAATCGCGGACGCCGAAGTGGAATACTGGGACGAGACCGACCCCTCGATCTTTGTCAAGTTCCCCCTCACCGGAAAAGCAGACGAGTCCCTCGTCATCTGGACGACGACACCGTGGACGCTCCCGGCAAACGTCGCGGTCGCGGTCTCAAAAGACTTCATCTACGCAAAAATAAAGGCGGTAAAAGACGGCAAAGAGGAGATACTCTGGATCGCCGCCGACCTCGTGGAGAGCGTGCTCAAAAAAGGGCGGTACAAGGATTACAGCGTGCTTGACAAACAACCGGGCACCGCACTTATCGGGCTGGAATACGACTCCCCGCTTGCGGATTTCGTCCCGCTCCAAAAGGAGATCCGGCACCGGGTCGTGGCCGCAGACTTTGTTGCCATGGAGAACACCGGCTTGGTTCATATTGCTCCCGGGCACGGCTGGGACGACTTCGTGCTGGGAACAAAGGAAGGCCTCGACATTGTCTGCCCGGTTGACGGGGCAGGGCGCTTTAAGGACGAGGCGGGGAAGTTTGCCGGTAAGTTTGTCAAGGACGCGGATGCAGACGTGCTCGCAGCGCTCGGCGACAGGCTGATGGCAACAGCATCGGTCGTCCACCGGTACGGGCACTGCTGGCGGTGCAAGACCCCGATCATCTTCCGGGCGACATCCCAGTGGTTCATCAAGGCGGCGGAGATGCGGGATAAAATGCTTGACGAGGTGGCTGCCGTCACCTGGTATCCTGACTGGGCGGGCAGTGCACGGTTCTACGACTGGATCAAGGAAGCCCGGGACTGGTGCATCTCCCGCCAGCGGTACTGGGGCATCCCGATACCGGTCTGGGTATGCGGGAAATGCGACAAGTACCGGGTCATCGGCACAATCCGTGAACTCGAAGAGGCGAGTGGCAAACCCCTCAAAGACCCGCACCGCCCGTACGTGGACAGCGTGACGGTTCCGTGCACCTGTGGCGGGACCATGAAACGGGTGGAGGACATCTTCGATGTCTGGTTCGATTCCGCGGTCGCTTCGTGGGCAACGCTCGGGTACCCGGGAAAAACAGACCAGTTCGAAAAGCTCTGGCCTGCAGAGTTCATCACCGAGGGGCAGGACCAGACCCGGGGCTGGTTCTACTCGCAGCTGGGAGCGAGCACGGTCGCGTTCGGCAAGGCGCCGTACAAAAGCGTGCTCATGCACGGTTTTGCGCTGGATGCCGAGGGCAAGAAGATGTCAAAAAGCTTTGGGAACGTGGTGACGCCCGAAGAGGTTATCGCAAAGGTCGGGGTGGACGTGCTCCGGCTCTACGTGCTCTCGTCATCCGCACCGTGGGACGACCTCAAGTTCAACTGGGAGGGCGTCTCGACCATCAACCGTGCGGCAAACATCCTCTGGAACGTGTACCGGTTCCCGCTCCCGTACATGATCCTCGACCGGTTCGAACCGGAAACGGAGAACGGTGCGTGGAACGGCACCTATGTAAGCGCAAACCTGCCCTTCATGGCAGACGAGGACCGCTGGATCGTTTCGAAGGCCTGTTCGCTCGCCGCACAGGTCGATGCTGCCATGAAGGAGTGCACCCTCCATAAGGCGACCCGGGCGGTCGTTTCGTTCATCCTCGACGACCTCTCCCGCTGGTATGTCCAGCTCGTGCGGGAACGGATGTGGCTTGAGGGCGAGTCCGTAAGCAAGCGACACGCGTACGAGACGATCTACTTCGTGCTGCGCCGGCTGACCGGGATCCTCGCACCCTTCTGCCCGCACATCGCCGAGACCATGTACGGGAACCTGCGGTGCGCAAATGACCCTGAAAGCGTACACCTGCTCGACTGGTTTGCCGGTGATGCTGCGCTTTATGACAGCGCACTTGAAACGGATATGGCCTATGCCCAGTCATTTGACGACGCGGCGGCGAATGCCCGGCAGGCCGGCAAACGGAAGCTCCGGTGGCCGGTGGCGGAGTGCGTGGTCGTGACCTCTGCGGGCAGCGTGCTGGATGCGATGACCCGCTTAAACGCCATCTGCCGCGAGCGTACAAACAGCCGGAAGGTCACGATGATCGACGGGCGGTGGGACAGGATTGGCTGGAAGGCCGAGCCGGTGATGAAAGCTCTGGGCCCGGCATTCGGGAAGAATTCGACAAAGGCCAGAGATGCAATCGAGAGCACTGACGGGACAACACTGAAGGCAACGCTCGACACTCTCGGCACTGCAACGCTCAAATCCGGGTCCGAAACGTTTGAGATCACACCGGCGCACGTGACGTTTAAAGAACAGTTGCCGGTAAATGTCTTCTCCGCTCCCATGAAGGACGCGACCGTGTATGTCGATGTGGCGCTCTTCCCGGACCTTGAGGCGGAAGGCTATGCCAGAGAGGTGATCCGGCGGGTCCAGGAGATGCGCCGTCAGCTCGATCTTGCCGTCGAGGACTTCATCACCGCGGACGTCATGGTCGGCGACACCCGGGTCTGCGACCTGATCCGAGTCACATGGCATGACGGGATCGCAGACGAGGTCCGGGCAAAAGCGCTCGTAATCCGTGCCAGTGATGAGCCGGCTCCGGCTGGCGTGACATGGCAGCTTGAAAAAGACTGGGATGTCGAAGGCATCCAAATGACGATTGGTATCTCACACGCCGGCAACTAACGACAATTTCCAGATCAATCCGCTTCACAGGCAGACAATGACGATGGATAGACAACACGTTTCAGACTTACTGGGGGTATATTGCGCTTTATTCCTCACTCTTGTCGCAGCAGAATCCCTATTTGTTTTTATCATCAACTGGGAGGACTGGTTCTTCGGGATTAAACTGGACGGGTGGCCTGCAGGGCTCTATTTATTTTCAAAAGCGGTTATTGCAGCGTTGCTTGCATATTTATTATTGAAAAACGGGAATAAACGAATCCAATGGAGCGTCATATCCATTCTTTTCTTTGCGTTTGTGTTCATATTGCCTGTTTTTTCCAGCCAGCGAAACATGCGGAGCGAACTGGGTTGGACGGCATTCTGGATTGAACTTGCTATTTTGATTATTATCCCGGTACTTCTGCTCATTGTTTACATGATTATGAACCGGATGGACCGAAAGGAATGAAGGGCAATGAAAAAGATCATAATCGCTGGAATTTTAGTCCTGATTGCAGAAACCTGCCGATATGATCATGTGCCATCAGTGGGAGCATTAGAAGGAGGAGCTGTTTGGATGTGCCCCTGCTGACCAGAATCAAGGAACAGATTGTGCCGATCACGATTGAGGCGGTAATTCTTGCAATCGGGTATTTTACCTTCACCAAGATGCCTCCGCAGGGAACCGCAGGAGATATTGTCGCCTGGTTCCTGCTGCTCGTTGCCTTCTGCATTGTGTTTTCCATTTTCCCGGCAATTGCCGTCATCTACGGATGGTATACCAGGAACCGTATCGGTGCAGTACTTGCCGGGGCACTCCCGTTTCCACTATTCTTTATTACCGTGTTTTTCCTGATCAGTTCAGATAATATGGTGTTTATTCCTGTTCCCGGCACAATACTTTTTATTGCATTTCTTTCGGCAATCTGCGGGCTTGCAGGATATTGTGCAGCACAGAGGACGAAAAATTACCTTGCGGTATCGATTATTCTCACCGGGATGTGGCTTATTATCTGGATGAAGTCATTCAATTGAGGTTTGAAACAATGGATGATGACAGAAAATTGTTAATAAAAGGGAATGTTCTGCTCGCGCTGCTCCTGGCCGCGATGGTAGTGATCCCGACAGCAGCAGCGGAGAACGGAACAAATATCAACGGTTTTGAACCTGTACGGAATGAGAATGGCACGGTGACTATTGACGGGATTACTCTCCCGGTCGTGGAATCCAGAGCGTATCCGATCAACACATCCGAATTCGATGCCCCGCTCACGCGCGAACAGTTCATCGCGGGAAACCAGAGATACATCGCGTTCCTCACAGAGCAATTGGGAAAGGAACAGGCTGAAACGATGGTGAATGATGAGTTCGACCGGATAACCAACGCTTCGAAAATGCGAGCTGACACCGCACCGGCAACGGTTCCGCTCCAATCACCATCAGCTCCCCCACCCCAGCCCGCACCGCTCTCCGCGATACCTGCCATCGGAGCATGTGTAACGATATCTGTTTTTTCAATTACCAGGAGAATATAACAGTCAGTAAGGACATCGTACCATAGAGTTGAAGGGAAAAATGACCGATCCGGATTGTTCTTTTTATGCAGTTCCGGTTGTTGCCTTCCTGCTCTTTGCAACAATTCTCGGAGCCGGTTGTACCGGGACATCCCTGACATCTCCGGCCAATGACACAGCATTCCCGGCTCCCCCGTTGCCAGTGCCTGAGGTACCCATAGCGGATCAGGGACGGCCTTGCCAGACAAACGAGGAATGGCACGCCAAAGCCGATCAAACTGGCGCGTGGATAGATGGTTTTCTCATCGATGAAAAGACGCCGGATGATGAGATCCGCTCAATTGTGAATAATTACACGCGTATCGTTTCTCTGGATATCCGGATTTCCCCACCTCATTACATCGGATATTACATCACAGTGCCGGAATCGAGGTTTCTAACCTTCAGAAAAATGATAGAGGATAATGTTTCAGAATGGAACATGAGCTTCTCATCGCCGATGTTTGGTGTCATTGAACCCGCGGTGAAAACACGGGGGATCGACCTTGTTGCTCCTGTCTTCATATCGTATAGCGACCGGATGAAAGAACCGGACGTCTTTGACAATCTTATTTTACGTAACGTCTCTTTGATGAGAACTAAGGTCGTCAGGTTTGACCTCAGCCCAGTATATACGCCGCAGGAGCGGGACACTGTGCTCCACCGGCTCAATGCAGACACAAAAGTCCTTTTCGTGTTCAAGGAATACCTTGAGGGAGTGCTCTGTTGATGTATATGGATCGCCTATGAGACCGCAAGGTTCCTTTCAGAGGGGATATTTACCCCGTCGAAATAATTTTTCTTAAAAATGCCTGCCCCTCTGGCGACGTGAACAGGGGCAGGTCATCGTCAATGATGACACTGCTCCGTATTGCCTTTACTTTCTCTTTTGTCAGCGGGTTGAACCCTTCCTTCTCCGCTGTTTTCTTATATACAAGCACGCCCCGGCGCTGCCATGCCGGTGTCTTTGCGAGGTTGACTCCCCGTGCGTGCATGAGGTCGTGGAGTTCGTTAGAAGGCATCCCTTTGAGCCGTGCTGCTGCCTGCCGGGGTTTCATGCCATCAGCGATCAGCGCCTGCTGGCAGTAGCCGTTCAAGTGGTTCCGCCATGCCTCGTCCTGCCGGTTCACCAGGTACTCGACCACGTATTCGGGCGTCACGGGAATAGTGCGGGCGTCAAACGCGATAGGTTCGGCGCATTCGAGCGCGAGGGTGAGCGCACTTGCTGCAAACGATGCGGCAACCGAATCGATCTTCTCCACGCGCCCAGAGAACGGGAGTTTTGGGAGGTACAGGCTGATCTCATCGGAGAACGTATACGCAAACTCCGGCGAGAGCCCGCTGTCGGCAACGAGGCTCCGGCAGACGGCGCCCATCGCGTGGGAAAACCGGGCGTCAAACGGTTTTGAAAGGCCAAGCATGTGGGCGAGCCTGTGGAATGCCCGCCCGTCAAGACGCACGATCACCGGCGGGACAGTGGTGATCGATGCAAAGAGTTCGCGGTTTTCCATACGGCAAGGGGTGCTTATGGTGAAGGGAAAAAAGAGACAGGGTATTGTGCCCGCCTTTCTGGTAGGCTCACTCCAGCGGCGCCGCTGTGGTGAATGCACCGGGCAGGTGGCGGATGAGCACGATATCGTCGATTGCGGAGATGATGCGGTACGGGATCTTCAGGCCTTTGAAGTTCTTTAAGTCGACCAGCTGGTCGTTGACCTTGCCGACGACAATCGCATCAATCTTTTTCTGGTCCACATCGAGAAGGACATCTTCGACCTCCCCGACAAACATCCCTTTGTCAGTGTAGATCAGAAGCCCGAAAAGTTCTGTAATCTGGGTCTGCATCGCTATCAGATGAAAGTATATACTATAATGGTTAAAAAGATAATCCTTTCAATATGGACGGTTCGTTTCGGATCGGGCGGATTTTCGGGATCCCGATACAGGTACATTTCACATTTTTCCTGATCATACCGGTCTTTGCATGGATCATCGGGACCGACATCACCTATGCCATCGAGTTTGTCACGACAACATTTGAACTGTCGTCTCCCGTCTCCTTTGATACGTCCCTGATCACTGCCGGCCTTATGCCCTACATCCTTGGGACGATCATCTCGCTGGGGCTCTTTGCCGGGGTGCTTGTCCACGAGCTTGCCCATTCCATCGTCGCGCGGCGCAACGGGATCCGGATCAACAGCATCACGCTGCTGATATTTGGCGGGGTTGCGTCGATGGAGGAGGGGTTGCCCGACCCGCGTGTGGAGCTGCCGATGGCGCTTGTCGGCCCCCTCACAAGCCTGCTTGTCGGGCTTATCTGCACCGGCATTGTGTATGCGACCCCCGCGTTTGTAACAGACACGGCAGTCGCCGGCCTGATCATGTTTGTCTTTGGCTACCTCGGAATACTCAACATTGTCCTCTTTGTCTTCAACCTCCTGCCGGCATTTCCCATGGACGGCGGCAGGGTGCTGCGGGCATGGCTTGCAAAACGGATGCCGCTTCATCGCGCCACCCGGATCGCTGCAGATGTGGGCAAAGGTTTTGCGGTCCTGTTTGCCATCATCGCGATCGTCTTTTTCAACCCACTCCTGCTTGTCATCGCGTTCTTCATCTATATCGGGGCGAGCCAGGAGACCATTGCGGTAAAATACAGCGTCCTTTTAGGAGACGTGCGGGCAGGGAGCATCATGAGCAGCCCGGTGACATCCGTCGCGCCCACCCTGCCGGTCACCAAAGTGGTCGAGATGATGTACGCGACCAAGCACCTCGGCTTCCCCGTCACCGAACACGATGTCCTCGTGGGCATGGTGACAGTAGCTGACGTGCAGAGGAGGACCCCCATCGACCGGGACGCGATGCAGGTGCGCGACGTGATGAGCCGGGACGTAATCGCGGTGACTCCCGATACTCCGGTGACCGATGTGCTCCGGATCATGACCGCAAAGGATATCGGGCGTGTGCCCGTGGTCGAGGGCGACAGGGTGGTTGGCATTGTTACCCGGACAGACATCCTCAAAGTCGTCGAGTTAAAAGAGATCTGATCCTATAAGGTTATCAGGCGGTCGAGCGGTGTTTTCCCGGCGATTGCCCAAAACTCTTCCATAGTCCTGAACGGCCGGTGTGCAAGGACGGAAACAACCTGTTTTTTCCCCAGGCCCGGTACCCATTTGAGAGCGGATGGAGGCAGCGTATTGACCGCAACGGGGACGGGGAGGGCCGTGATCGACCGCATCCCGTGGCCGACGACAACGGCATCAAGTATCGTCAGCGGGGCGAGCCGTAGCGGGAGCCCGACAAGGATCGGGTACGACCCCATAGGTCGGGCAAACGAGAGGTCGCCGCTGACTTCCACGATCACGTCCCGGATTACCGTGCCCGCCGGGAATACCTTTCGGACCATTGGAATGTCAAACCGCTGCCGGGCCTTCTCCTTGAACGCGATGAACCGGCGGCCGTATTTTCCCAGCGTGTTGTTCTCATACGCCCGCGTCCCCTCAAACGGCATCAGCTGCCGGATGTTCACCCGCCGCACGAGCAGCCCGGCATCAAGGACACGGGCGAGGAACTGTTCGTTGAGCTCGTAGGTCTTCTCTGTTTCACCCGCAAGCCCGCAGACAAAGTTGAGCCCGGGCAAAAGTTCCGGGATGCCATCCTTACGCATCCCCCCGGCTTCGTTGACAATCTCAATTGCCCGGAACACTTCATCCGGCTGTGCCTTGAGGTTGTTTGCCGCAATCACGGCAGGGTCGGCAGTCTCCATGCCGAACGCGGCAACATCGCCTGCGGTATGGTGCCGGACGATGGCGTTGAGTGCCTCGCGGGCCGCCTCTTCGTGGCGTGCGATGGTTGCCGGGTTGGTGTTATCGATATGCAGCGTTTTCAGGCCCGGGGCGGCTGTACGGATCGAGTGGAACAGCGCCTCGATCTTCTCAGGTTCCGGCGCAGGATACTCCCCGCTGCCTGCCCCGTATGCAAGGATGTCCGGCTGCCGGCCGACCCGGAAGTGCCGGGCGCCGCTGGCGTACAGTGCCTTCACTTCACCTTCAATCCCGGGTATGCCCCGGTACTTTGGGCTGCCGTAGAAGGGTTCGGTGCAGAACGAACAGCCGCCATATGCCCCGTGGGAGCAGCCCCGTGCGGTCTCCAGCTCACACATGACGTGCGGGTAATTCGGGTGCTGCGTGACGATCCCGCTTCCGGCAATACTCCATGGATCCGACCGGGAGTAGTCAAGGACGCCGTGCGGTTCATTGCCGGACAGGTATTCATCAAGGGCCTCGGCAACGGATCCGGCGAGCATGCTGTCAAACCCGCCAATTGCCTGCTTTACCGCCTTCTGCCCCCCTTCCGGCGAGTACCCGAACCCGATCGGCCCCCCGATCAGTTTTTTTCCCGCCCGTATCGCAGAGCCGATCTGCCGTATCTCGGTCAGCGTTGCAGGTGCTCCCCCGAGGTACTTGCCCGGTACCGTAACACCGGCAATCATGACAAGACATTCCGTTGCATTGAGCTGGTTGATCCGTGCGGGATCGTTCCGGAGCTGGTCGATGGTGAGATACCGGACAGAATAGTGATGTGTAATAAGCACCCCGGCAACAGTGCGGATATATGGTGAGATATATGGCGGCACGCCAAGGCAGGCAGGCTCGTCCACGTACCCGTCAAGGATGAACGCTTCAGCACTCATGCCCGATCAGCCTGAGCAGTTTTCGCGCCCAGAAGAGTTTGCCCCGTTTCACCGGGTCGACGCCTTTGTCATCAAGGTCAAAGCCGATGATCGTGATTTCCGATGCGCCTAATTCATCGGCGGCAAAGACCGCACGGTCGCCATCGGTGAACCCGCCGAAGTTGTGGACGCGGGGGAGTGGGGCGGCCTGCGTGGTGGCGACAGTCGGGCCGGGGAACCGGGGCACCCAGTGGCGCAGGAGCGGCATGTTGTCGCCATGCGCATGGACAACGATGATCGTCCCACTACGGTTCATGTCGATGAAACGGTCGGTCGCCCCGTCTAAATCGGTGAAGACTGCATCGGGACGGATGCCATGATCGAGAAGGACTTCGGCTGCTGCATCCGCGGCAAAGACGACCCCCCTGATCTTTTTTAGTTCGTCTTTGAGGCGCGGGGCATTTCCGCAGACCGTGACTTCGCTGCCATCAGTGAGCGAGGCAAGGGACAGGAGGTTGTCGCGGGTAAGAAGCGTATCGAGGAGCCGGGCCGCCTCTTCGTCTTGTGCCCGGTCGAAACTGAAGTACTGGAGGATTTCGAGGTAGCGAGGTTCCCACTCCGGATACTTCATCCTACTTTCCCTCGTTCTCGAGCCCGACGAGGGTCTTGAACTTCTGGAGGATTGGGTCGATGGTAATATTGAGGAGCTCGGCTTTCTGCTCCACCCTGCCAAAGTAGTGGAGCGGGAGTGTGGCTGCTGCCATGTTCGGGTGCCCGCCCGCGTCTCCGATGTCGCCGAACGCCTCGGCTAGCGCGTTCCCGACATGGAGCCGGATGTCACGGTTGCGGGCGGAGACGACGATCGCGGTATCGGTGATGCCGTACACGAGCGCCGTGTTCACGCCCTCGAGCGTGATCAGGAGGTCTGCTGCCTGCGGGAGCGCGTCCCGGTTCATGACGTAGCCAACATTGGAGAAGAGGTACCCGCTGATCACCTGCCTGTTCTGGATCGCCTTGCCAAGCACGTCAATTGTCTCCTGCGAGAGCGAGGGCGACATGATCTTGTCCAGAAGGTCTGCATCGGTGAGCGGGAGCAGAAAGCCTGCATAGTTCAAGTCCTGCGGGGTAGTGTTGCGCTTGAAGTCCTTTGTGTCGGCCCGGATGCCGTACATGAGCGCGGTAGCCACGCGCTTGTCGACCGGGATGTCAAGCTCCTGCAGGTACTGGGTGAGGATGCTGGCCGTCGCCCCGAGGCCCGGCCGGATATCGATGAACGTGCCTGAACCTGCCGGGCGCTTTCCGTCCTTGTGATGGTCGATGATAATATGGATTTTTGTGCTCTGCGGGACGTCATTGTTGGCCCCCGGTGCCGGGGTGTCAACGAGCGCGAGGTAGTTGCACTTGGCAAGCGCCTCCAAAGTGAGGTGCTCCATCTTGATGTCGAGCAGGTTGACGAACGTCCGGTTCTCCTGGTGCCCGATATTTCCCTCGTAGAAGATCCGGGTCGTAAGGGACCTGGGGTTTGCGTGTTTTGCGATCGCGGCAAGCGCCATCGCGCTTGCGATTGCGTCAGGATCGGGGTTCTGGTGGGTGATAATGCCCAGCGTGCCTTCCCAGCCGGCAAGGAGTGTAAAGAGCCTCTGTGAGATCCGGCTCACGTGCTGTTTCTTGATCTGGTGGATCGCTGCTTTTGCGACCACTTCCTGCGGGTAGAGCACGAACTCTGCGCCGGCAGCGGTGAGCTTTTGGCCGCTCACGGGATCGATAGAACGTGCGATCACGTGTGCCGCCGGGTACCGCTTCCGGATCGCCGTGACCGCGGCAAGGTTTGCCTCCGCATCGCTTGTCATCACAAATGCAATCTCGGGTTCGGGCAGCCCGGTGAGCATATCGGGCGCGTTGATGTCCCGCTGGTACGCGTCGTACTTCTGGTCGCGGAGGTTGCGGACCCGCTGCTCGTCTTTGTCCACGACGACCACGTGCTCGTTCTCTTTTACCAGTTCGAGGATGATATTGTAGCCGGTCGTACCGCAGCCGAATATGAGGTACTTGACCTGTCCCGGGGCCACAAATGGCGCTGCGTCAGGCATGTTACACTGATGTCAGCGTCCATGATATTAAGGGATTGCAGAAGAATGCAGGAGAGGCACACAAACCCTTTTTTTATTTTCTTGACGGCAGAAGAGATAAAAACGAGAGCACACAAATGACGGGCCAAAACATGAAGCCCCCCGTTCTCACGCAGGAGATCCCCGTCTGTTTGCTGCCCGACACGTTACTCGACACCTTTATTTGCGATTGTCAACCACATTATTAGGTCTAAGTGGGTCTGTAGCTTAGTCGGCATAGCGGCGGACTCTTAATCCGCAGGTCAAGGGTTCAAATCCCTTCAGGCCCGTTTTCTATTTTGGATTTTTCCCGTCGCCATTATTGTTCTGCTGGTTATCTGGAGGATTGGGTATTGGTTCATCGTGAATTTTTTTAGCTGATCCGTACGATCCCATCGACTTTATCAAAATCCGAATCAAACGAAACGATCCGGTTGATCTTTTTCATCTCCATGATGGCGACGTATACCGCGTCAGAGACCGACAGGGTCCCGTCATAGCGCAGGAACACCGCCATGCCCCTTTTCAGGATTTGCTCATCAGCGAACACGATCTCACAATTGTCGATAAAATAATGATACAGGAGCTCCCCGGCTTTTCCCCCGCTGCGCCGGCCGATGATCGTTACCGCTTCTGCAAGGATCATGTCCGAGATGACGAGAGTCTCGCCGGCAATGGCAGGCATGAGTTTCTTTGCCCCTGCATGCCATTGATCCTTCCGGTCGGCAAGAGCAATGAAGAACGATGAGTCGGCAAGGATCATCATTCACCGGACTGGGCGTTCCGTTTCTCCCGCACTGCGTCCCCGCCCGATTGGATCATGCCGCAGATTCCCGCAAGCGTCACTTTTTTCCGGGGCCGTATGGTAATGATCCCGTCCTCGATGTCCCACTGGAGGATATCGCCCGGCGCCAGGTCCAGCATCTTCCGGATCTCAGCCGGGAGGACGGTAGAATATCCATCGGAAATTTTTGTTTTACTAGGCATAATCGCACCTATTAGTGTTTTCTTTTTACTTAGTAAACCGTTCTCACTAATAAAACTTACAATCACAGGATTCTGATTGGGCGGGGGTCGGTCCTGCCGGAATCTTTTTAGGATTGTTACTCTCGGTCGTGCGTTATGGCAGGTATTCTTTCCTGACCGGGGAAAAGATCTCGATTGCCACCGAGTCTTCATGGATCGTTGCCCCATGCTCGATACTACCGGGAATGTTCCAGCTGTCGCCCGGACGGATGTCTGCCTCGTCATCTCCTATCCGGAGCGTGATGTGCCCGCGGACAAGGTAGCCGGTCTGTTCGTGGGGATGTGAGTGCCGGGGAAGCACCGCACCTTTCTTCAACCGGAACTCGGCCATAAGCGTGTTCTTTCCCCAGACGAGGGTCTTCTGGGTGATACCGGGCAGCGATCCGGTATAGCCGGTCTCAGCATGATGGGCAAACATTTTCTGACTCCTGATCCTGACATTGGGGGGCGGTTCGCTTAAGGGTGATGGTTCGGTTGTGCTGCACGGATGATCCTTGCCAGGAACTGCCCGCGGATCCACCACCCGGCTCCCTCTTTTCAGGAAGATCCGGAAATAAACCAGAGAATCGCAAGGATCTGGAGGAGGCAGAAGAGCGGGACTACGAAAAACCGGAGTTTCTGCGTCTTGTGCCGGAAGAGCCGCATCGCAAAGAATGCACCGAACGGCCCGATGAGAGCGCTGCACAACAGGAGGGATTCGGAAATCCTCCACCTCGCGGTTGCAGCCCTCCTCTTGTCCGCAGCATAGAGGAAGAAGACTACACCATTCACAACAAGGAAGATGAATACAAGGAATTCGGGAGCACTACCAGCCGGCATACAAAAAAGACTCCTCTCACTCTCATGAAAATCTCGTCTGTCCCAGTACCGTCTGATTTCGCGGGAAAAGTAATGATGGGGGATTTATTGCCTGAGGGCCGGCACCTCGATGCTCACGCATCTCAGTGCTTAATCACCACATCGGTGCTGACGCACCTCAGTGTTTGATCAACACATCAATACTGACGTATTTCAGTGCCTGATCGGCACCTCAATGTTAACACATTTCGGTGGTTCATAAGCACCTCGATGCTCACGCATCTCAGTGCTTAATCACCACATCGAAGTAGGGGTTCTTGCCGGCAGCTTTCAACGGGATGCCGTACGCGACACTGCACCCTTTCAGCATGCCCAGCTCAAGGGCGGCGACCCCCGCGGTGAACATGATCCGGTTGTCCACGTTGTGGATCGATGCCGTCTTGACCGCAGACCCGACCGCGATGCCAAGATCCGAGACCTTGAAGACACAGTTGGGGCCGCTGTACACGGACTTCTTCCTCTTTGCCGCCCCCTCTCCCGCTTTGATCATGTTGACGCACGTGGAAAACCCGCACCCGCCGCAGTTGAGACCGAGCGCTTTTGTGCCTTCGACACCGATAAGCAGCGTAGCATCGCTCTTTCTCACCTGACCGGCGTTTACAAAGAAGAAGCCCATGCCAAGCGCCTTTCCCATCGCTTCGATCCGTGCGGCCAGTTTCTCCTGCTCTTTTCCTGTCACGACCCGGCAGACGACCGAGTCCTGCCCAACCGCTTTCGGTGCTGTCCGTGCCGCAAGCACCATGAGCCCGGCGACGGTTTTTACTGCATCCGCTTCCGCAGTCATACAAGGTATTCTGCCTGTGACAGGGAAAAACCGTTGCTTGCTTCCCATCTGGAACGGCAGGATATCCAAACGCTTATCACCGTTCCTGCACGAAATTCCGCTGATGAGTTATGGCATTGCGTAAAATTCCTGCAGTTTTTTTTCTTTTTTGTGCCCTCATCCTCCTGTTCGCTACGACAGGTTGTATGACTCCTGCCCCCTCCGTGCCGGCACCACAGGCGCTCAAGCCAGCCCCGCAGGCTGCATGCTCCTGTCCTCCCCTGGTCTTCTCTGATCCCGAGTTCGCGTTTGAACTGGAGCGGACGCTGGCAGCTGCGTATGCGGGCGAGGCCGATACCGGGGAGTGCCTCGCCACCGCGTCCCGGATAAAAGAGGGCGACTTTGAGAGCTGGTATGCTGAATGGAAGAAGACTGCCGACCATTTCCGGGCAGACGGCGATAAGAGCCTTGCAGCAGGACACAATGTCACGGCACGCGAAGCATACTACCGGACCGCAACCTATTACCGCACCGCCGAGTTCTTCCTGCACGGGAACCCGTCCGATCCCCGCATTGTGGAAACGTGGGAGAAGAGCCGGGACGCGTTCCGCGATGCGATTTCACTCGACACCGTCCCGTACGAGATCGTCACCATCCCTTACGGGAACACCACGTTGCCGGGTTATTTCTACAAGGCTGACGACTCCGGAAAAGCCCGGCCGCTCCTGATCGTGCAGACCGGATTTGACGGCTGCCAGGAAGAACTCCACCCGTACGCGATGGAAGGCATCAAACGCGGGTATAATGTCCTGACATTCGAGGGGCCGGGGCAGGGCGGGGTGATCCGGGTGCAGCACCTCCCGTTCCGGGCAGACTGGGAGAACGTGATTGTGCCGGTTGTCGATTATGCCGTGAGCCGGCCGGACGTTGACCGTGACCGGATCGCGCTCTGGGGGATCTCGCTTGGAGGCTACCTCGCCCCGCGGGGCGCTGCTTACGAGCCCCGGATCACAGCGCTGATAGCGGATGGCGGGACATATGATGTCGGGCAAAACCTTCTTGCCGGCATGAAAAGAGGTGGCGGGCCGTTCGCGAACATGACGGAAAAGGAACTGCAGGAATGGCTGAAGTCAGATCCAAAAGAGTTCAACGACGGGATCCGGGAGGCAATGGAGAAGAGCACCTTTACCCGCTGGCTCAACGAGCAGGGGATGTTCGCGTTCAACAAGAGCTCGCCCGCGCTCTTATGGGCGGATTACATGGACTTCTCGCTTGTGGGGCGGGCGGAAAACATCCGGTGCCCCACGCTCGTAACTGCCGGAACAAAAGACCAGTTCGACCCGGGCGAGGTGCAGGCAAGGGCGCTCTACGACCATCTCACATGCGATAAGGAACTGATGGTCTACTCAGATGAGTTCGGTGCCGGCTCCCACTGCCAGCTCGGTGCGTTCGCCCAGTCATTTGCCGGAAAGTTCGACTGGCTTGATGGGAAGATGGGGATGAGGGATTGAACATGTGGGAAATCCGGGTGCCACAAACCGGCCAGAGGGCAATACCGGCATGATTGTCCAGACAGCAGGGTATAATACCCGTGGATGAGAACGATCAGATGGAGTCCTGACTGAAATGGAATTCAAAGGAAGTAAAACTGAAAAGAACGTGCTCGCTGCATTCGCCGGCGAGTCGCAGGCCCGGAACCGGTACAGTTTCTTTGCAAGCGCTGCAAAGAAGGAAGGCTACGAGCAGGTCGGTGCGATCTTTGCCCAGACCGCAGAGGAGGAACGGGAGCACGCTAAACTCTTCTTCAAGCTGCTCAAAGGAGGGGAGGTTGAGATCTCTGCGGCATACCCCGCGGGCATGATCGGGACGACAAAGGAAAACTTAAAAGCGGCTGCCGCGGGCGAGAGAATGGAGTGGGGCACCCTCTACCCGTCATTTGCAAAGACCGCGGACGAAGAGGGCTTCAAAGAGATCGCCAACCAGTTCAGGCAGGTTGCAAAGGTCGAAGAGCACCACGAGAAGCGGTACGCAACGCTGCTTGCCAACATGCAGAAGGGCGAGGTTTTCAAGAAAGATGTCCCATCGAAATGGTACTGCCGGAACTGCGGGTACGTCCATGACGGGAAATCCGCGCCGGCAAAATGCCCGGTCTGCGACCACCCGCAGGCGTATTTTGAGCTGCTGGCACAGAACTACTGATCTCTTTTCATCCTTTTTGTCTGCTTTGTTCAGGACAGGCAGGGCGGTTTATCCAAAGATAGATATAAAATTTCAGGCTTTTTTTAGATCACAAACTCAGGGGATTTTTTATCAGGGCTGTCACAATTCGCTCAAAAAAAATTACCGGATATCTGTTACGTATACCGCGTAATCCCCGTCCCAGCTAAGTGTGACTGCAGAAGTACCAAGGACCGCACCCCTGCGGGTCATGTCGCGTGCCGTGACCGTGATGACGACCGGTTCCTTATTAGATGCCGGCTTCTCCATAAACGTCCAGTAGATTGTCTTACCATCTGTTGCGACCGGGTTCCCGATCTGGTGGACCTTGTAATCCGGTGCATCCCATGTGAGGAAACTACCGTAAGTGGCATTCCATTCGTAGGTTATGGCATTCCATTTAATGTCCGTGGCATTCCCTGCATAGTCCGTATTCGCCGCTATAAAGCCGGTGACATTCGGGGTGAGCCCGATGCCGGGCGTCGAGGACATCATCGGGGAGTACCGCTGCGGGAACGCTTCAAGCCTTACGGAGACCTTTTGCGCTGTGTGGCCTGCAGATGCCTGTGCCGGGATAACACTGCACCTGCCGTTGACGCACCCGCAGGCGCCGGAGCCGCAGTCAATCGGCCCTTCGCAGCTCATCGTGCATAACTTGTTCTCGCAGGGTGGGGCTGACGCTTTGTTTGTGCAGCTCGCGGGATGGCAGCACTGGGCCGGCACGCAGTCCCCGGCGGAGGTGCAGCTTGTCGCGTCCGCGGGTGTTGCAGGTACTCCGGTCACGACGGGAGTGGGGGAAGGCAACGGTGCCGCAGCAGGCGGACCTGCCGTGCACCCGGCAAATGCCACTGTTGCCATACAGATGAGGATGAGGGCGATTGCCATTGTTTTCATCAGTAAAAGGATCGGCCCGGAAATAATTAAACCCGGCGCAGGAACCGGTGTTTACTGCCGGCTTTATCAGGATATGGCGTAAAAATACTTTTTCATATGAAAGACGAAGAGCGGACTGAACGAAAACAGAGACACAGCAGGTACGGGTTCATACCGGCCGGGGTCCTCATCGGACTCGGCGTCGGACTTCTGACCGGCTTTTCCGGATCCGGCGTGCTGATCGGCCTCGGGCTGGGATTCCTTGCAACGGCACTGGTGCCCGCCATGACAAAAACTCCGGAAACTGCAGACCCGGGACTCAAAAGGATGAACATAACGATGCTTCTTGTTGGCATCTTCCTGATACTCATCGGTGTCGGTGTCATCTGGGCACCGGCAGATCTCTGGCCGCTCCTGACCGCGGGATTCCTGATAATGCTGGGCATCTGGTTTGCGGTACGGGGATTTCACCGGGATGCCTGAAGGGAACAAGGTATGACGGTCCCGCTGATTTACCCGGCCCGGTGATGGCGCATGGCCTATACCATCACCCTGATCACCCTGGAAGAAAAGGAGGACTTAGCGGCACGGCTCCTCCCGAAGGTCAGGTATGAGGTAAAATCCGAGATCTACGGGTGCTGCATCAAGCTCCTCTCCGATAACCCGGAGATCCGTGACACATGGCAGGAGAACTTCTACTCGATGTCGCAGAACGTCCGCTCCCATGGCCGGCTGTTTGTACTGGCGGATCCTGCCTGCCCTGCCGACACCGTGTATTATGACCCGTACTCGAAGACGGCGTTCCTCCTGAATATCCATTACTACGGCTGGATCAAATCCCTTGCACTCGCTTGTGCCGGCGATATCCTGGAGGACGAGCATAACATCTACTCGGTCCATGGCGCCTGTATCGATGTCGGGGGTTGCGGGCTCTGCATCGTGGGGCAGTCCGGGGCCGGCAAGACCACCCAGACCTACGGGCTCCTCTCCGACCCAAGGACCCGGATTGTTGCCGACGACTGGTTCTTCTCCCGGGTCTACGGGCCTGACATCCTTGCTTATGGCTCTGAGAAGAATTTTTACATCCGGCAGGACCTTGCCACCATCTGGAAGGACTTCGACGGGCTCGTCAAATCTGAAGAGTACGACGCCGAGGGCCGGGCTGTCGCGGATATCCGCTGGGTCGTGGGAAAAGGCAGGCTGTTCCCGCTTACTACAGTCAAGACCGTTGTTGTCCTGAAACGCGACCCGTCCGATCCGGAGGTGCTCCGATCCTTGGATCCGGGTGCCGGGCGGGAACTGTTTGCAGCAAACAGTTACTTCAACCCGCATCTCCTTGTCAAAAATTCCCGCAAGACCTCGATACGGGACCGGTTCATTGCCGACCTCCTGAGCCGGACAAAACTATGGGAGGTCAATACGACGGGGACACCGCCCGGGACGCAGGGATGGATACGGTCGCTCGCCGGCCTGCCTCCTGCACTGTGAGCCCTTGGGATCTCTTTTTAAAAAATTTGTACTCTTGAAATCCTAATGATTCTGGTGAAATCCATCGTTTACCCGTGAAAATCTTCAAGCAGAGTCCATCCTTCCGAAACGTTCCTGGAATAATGAGACCATCTGCGGAAATATCATCAGGAAATGGCTCGCCGGTCCGATGATGAAAAATATAAAAAGATAGCAACTCATTGAAAACCGATTCTCTGTATTGAAAAGAAAGTCCGGTAGCGATCCAATGGCAAGACGATCTCTTCTTCAGATGATGGAAATCGCCAATAAAATGATTGCCCGTAACCTTCTCAGGTTTTTACAATTTCTCATCATTGACCTTTTCTCCAGAGCAAAGATTTTAATGCAAATATGGGAAGGTGTTATCATGGTGGAAGAGAGACAAAGTCCCGGGCCTGTTCTTCCCATCCAAGTCGTCAATCCGATCGGGAATCCTGCGACACCGGTCACGGTAAATACGGCACGGTCAAAAAAAAGATGGATTGTAATTGCAGGAATACTCGTTCTCATTGTCATCATTGTAGTCGCACTCCTTGCGTTTGGGATATTGAGCACCAGTGACCCCATAGTGGGCACATGGACCGTGGAGTCAACAGGCCTGCAGATGCAGTTTGATACGAATGGTATGGCAACTCTCCGATATCCCGATACTGGATACTATGCGATTGGCCGGTGGGAGAGAGTGGCAGAAAACCGGTACCAGCTCTATTCCGCAAAAGGAACAAAAAGCCCGCTTCTCTCCTACGACCCGATTGCAGATGCCCTGCACACTGATGATTTTTCCATAATATTTGTAAAAAAGGGGTGACAGGTGATGGATAAGATTACCCTACAGGTATCCGGAGCAGTCGTGTGCACCCTCACAATCCTTGTCTTCTTAACAGCCTGCGTGACGGTTTTCGTTCCCGGGGTACGGGCGGCAGAAACAAACAATACATTTTTTACCGACTGGAATGTGGCCCAGACCGGGGGAACTGTCCATGTTGACCTTATCACCCCCCCATTCATACTGCCGGACATCGTTCCGGATACTACCTTCACCAAGGGTTACTATGATGACAAGGGCTGTCCCATCGGAATGACGGTCGGAACGAAGGAGGCACCCCGGATGCGTGACGCGGGGTTCACCTCGGGCGCGTTGTGCCGGGGAGCCTGTGGTCCCGATTGTCCGACCGGACGATGCAAAGAGCTGCATGAGATCGCTATCGAGAACCGTGACAAGACCGGAACATGCTGGTACTACGGGGTCATTGAATGTCCTACCGATACGGGCTGCCAGGAACATGATTCGTGTTACGATTACTGCGAAGCTCACGGGTATAATTTCATACTGGATCCTTGCCACCTGCAATGCAACGGGCGCTGTTTTGACAAATACGGGTACACAACCTGCACCAACTGGGCTGATCTCCCGGGAAGAACGGGCAAATATACAACAAAAACCTTTGATTTCGTTTTCAGGCCCAGCTATGATCAGTCCTCTATCACGTTCTCATATCCCCCGGAATTATATAAAAACCCGCCCACAATCGCAACAACTTCCACAACACAAACTTCTCAACCGGTTCCTGTGACCTCGACAACCATACCCGCAACGACAATCATACCTCCCACGACAACCATACCTGCCACAACAAAGCCTTCCGGGCCGGACACCCGCCTGACAATCATCATGGGAGGTGGCTTGTCTGCAGAGGATATGGAAGGGACAACGATTGGCTGGAACCCGGAGGCTCGTGAGCAGTCCTGTTCACCCACTTCGGGAGGGGCACAGTGCATCCTGAAATTCCCTTATGGTACCTCGGTTGTCGTATCTGCATTCCCAAGCGGTGGCGTCCGGTTCGTCGGGTGGTTCGGGTCATGCTCCGGTTCGGGGGACTGCACGGTCAGTATGACAAAGGACAAGACCGTCACCGCAGAGTTCAGTAAGATCCGGACAACGACTACCTTCACAAATTATCAGGACTACTGCACGGCGAATTATCCCGGCTCGGTCTATGACCCGGAGACTCAGTCCTGCGTGTTCCAAAGGGGGACACCGACAACAACAACAAACTATGCATCCGGCAGCAGGGTCACCCTCATCCCCTTATCAGGCGAGTGTTGCCCGGATGAGCCCTGCTCAACGCAGATTGCGACTGCCACCGGCGGGACCCCTCCCTACACGTTCACTTCCAGTTCGCTGGCCGCGGGAAGTGCCCCGCCCATGGGCATGATAATCGATGTCAACGGTTTCCTGACCGGGAAAGCCCCGTCCAGAGTGGGGACGTACCCCTTGGGTGTCTGTGTCAAGGACCTGGCAGGCCAGACCGACTGCGGGGTGTCATCCATTGTGGTGAGTTAGACAAGTATACCCACGGCATTAAAAAAGGGCAACTCAGGAATCATTGGTGTTTTTTTAAGATCCCCCGCATTTTCCATTTTTCGGCTCTGTAGAATTCCTCAATACGAATAAGAACTGAAATTGTTAACATCATTCTTGAGAGGTTATAGAGGATCACTTTAATTTTGATCTCCTTGATCTGGAGTCTATATTTTCGAGCCTTGAGGGCTTCTCCGAACTTTCTTTTCAGGACGGAGAATACCGTTTCGACCTTATTTCTCTGATGATACTTATCTTCATCGAATGACTGAGCGATTCGTCTTCGGTAATACCCGGAGATTCGTTTCCGTTTTCTGTTTCTGACCGGGATAAGGGAACAGGAGTTGAGGGAGTCCCGGATCAATTCATGGATCTCTTCAGAGTCGTATCCTTTGTCCATGACATAGAGGTCGGATTGTCTGGTTCTGTGAGTTTGTTTCAGGAGTTTTTCAGCGTGAGGGATATCATGGACCGGGTGCTGGGAGATCTTCAGACCGGTGATAATCTGACGATCAGTATCAACGGAGATCGAGGTTTTCAGGAACCGTTTTCTGGTCTTACCGGTTCTCCACGAATAATAATGGCTGGCATAGGAGCTGGTGAACCCGGATGAATCGATAGCAGTACAAGGGATCCTCTCGCCCCAGTCGTAGAACATTTTCATGAGCCGGTTAAGTAACCGGGTGAAAGTGAATGATCGGATCCGTTGACAGAACTTCTGGATAGTCGTGAAATGAGGTACTTCATCGAGGTGAATCTTCTCTCTGAGAGAATCCATGATCTCAGTTAGTTCGATCGTGTCCCGGTAATCTTCAGACAGATATTCTTTCAGGAGAAGGAGAATGAGTAACTGGTGTTGGGTATAGGTTTTTCTTGAGAACTTGGAAGAGAAAAGAGGAATTCTTGAATCTTTGATCAATCCGGATGATATTTCAACAAACCTGATATACCGGTTTGCTGACACTATATCGTCTCCTTACAGGTTGATTGCATAACAAGGTAAGGAGACACCGTACCTTAGCTCTTTCGGTCGTCGGTACAACTCTGTTTTAGATCAGGTTTTCTACAGAGCCCATTTTTCGCAATTAAGGGTGGATTTATAACCAGGAGAATGGAGAAACGGGGGAAAGGGGAAAATGAACTAAAGAACAAATTCAACAGTGCGTTGTTTAAAAAAATTTATTTCTTTTTGGATTTCTTTGGTTCGTCATGAATCAGTTTGCACATGTTGACGCACTCCCAGTTTTCGGGCAGGAATTTACCGTCAGGACCCGGTTTCATTACAGCGTTGTGCTTCTCCCCGCAGACAAGGCATTCCATCAGGCCGGTCTTCTCATCGACAAGTTTCATCGTATGCTCTTTCTTAGACATCCTCTTACGAGTCGGACTGCCTGAATAATAAAGGCATGGAATGATGATGCAGCCAGGGAATTCTGCCTGCGCCACACCGGTCCCGGTACATCCGTTCAACAAATATTTCGTGTCATACCGCAACATCTGTCATAATGGCAGTCCCCGGAGCCGTCCGTGATCTTGTCCAGCGGTATGCCGACAACCGGTTTGTATACCATAAGGGGCAGAAGAACGAGACAGAGCTGCGGCGGGAGTTCCTTGACCCGTTCTTCCGGGCGCTCGGCTGGGATGTGGACAACAACAAGGGATACTCGGAGGCGTACAAGGAGGTCGCCCACGAGGACCCGATCCGGATCCGGGGGCAGACGAAGTTCATCGACTACTCATTCCGTGTCGGGGGGATGCGCAAGTTCATCTGCGAAGCGAAAAAGCCGTCCGTGCCGATAAAAGATGATCTGGATTCTGCGCTCCAGCTGCGAAGGTATGCATGGAACGCGGGGCTCAAACTATCGATTCTTACGAACTTCGAGGAGTTCGCGGTCTATGACTGCAACGTGCCGATCCGGAAAGAGGACAATGCTGCAACCGCCCGGATCGCGTTCCTCACGTTTGAGAATTATCCTGAGCGCTGGGACAGAATCGCGTCTGTCTTCTCACCGGAAGCGATCCTGAAAGGGTCGTATGACAAGTACGTTGCGACAAACGGCGAGAAGCATGGCACAGCCGGCGTTGACGAGAAGTTCCTTGAGGATATCGAGGACTGGCGGCTCAAACTTGCCCGGAACATCGCGCTCCGCAATCCATTACTCACGGTCGAGCAGCTCAACACCGCTGTCCAGCTGATCATCGACCGGATCATTTTCTTACGGATCTGCGAGGACAGGGGGATCGAGAAGTACGAGACGCTGCGCACCCTTACGGATGGAGAGGGGGTATATGGCCGGCTGTGCGAACTGTTCCGCACCGCTGACGACAAGTACAACTCCGGGCTCTTCTATTTCACCGGGGAGCCCGGCCGCGACGAGCTGCCCGACACGCTGACACCGGGACTGGTGATCGATGACAATGTGCTTGCCCGGATCATCAACCACCTGTACTACCCGGAGAGCCCGTACGAGTTCTCGGTGATCCCGGCGGAGATGCTGGGGCATGTGTACGAACAATTCCTCGGAAAGGTGATCCGGCTCACGGCGTCGCACCGTGCGGACGTTGACGACAAGCCGGAGGTGCGAAAAGCCGGCGGGGTCTTCTACACGCCGTCGTATATCGTGGATTACATCGTTGAGAAAACGGTCGGCGAACTGCTGAAGAGGAAAACGCCCCGCGACGTGGCAATGCTCCGGATCTGCGATCCGGCGTGCGGATCGGGATCTTTCCTGTTGGGCGCGTACCAGTACCTGCTCGACTGGCACCGGGACTGGTACATCGAGAAACTCGTCCCGGTCTTAATCGACCACCCTGCGACATCACCGGAAGTCCGGGCGCTCCTGCCGGAACCGCCGGGTTCTAAAAAAGCGGCGAAGAAAGAGGGCGGGTTCGAGCTGCCGGTGTACAAGACTACCAATGGCGACGGGTCGAAACTGCGCAGCGGCTGGAAGCTGACGACAGCGGAACGTAAGCGTATCCTCCTCAACAACATCTACGGTGTGGACATCGACACACAGGCTGTCGAGGTGACAAAACTCTCGCTGCTCCTCAAGGTGCTGGAAGAGGAGAGCGAGGAGAACGTTGCAAAGCAGCTCAAGCTCACGGCCGAGCGGGCGCTCCCGTCCCTGCACCACAACGTCCGGTGCGGCAACTCGCTCGTTGCGCCGGACTTCTTTGATTACAGGCAGGCACACCCGTTCAACATGGAGGAGCGCAAGCGCGTCAACGCATTCGACTGGAAAGCAGGGTTCCCTCAGGTAATGGCTGCGGGCGGATTCGACGCGGTGATCGGCAACCCGCCGTACGTCCGGCAGGAGTCGCTCAAGGAGCAGAAAGAATATTTCCAGTCGCGCTACGCGGTCTACCAGGGGACAGCCGACCTGTACGCGTACTTCATCGAGAAGGGCATCTCGCTTTTACGCGAGGGCGGGATCTTCTCGTACATCGTGGCAAACAAGTGGATGAGGGCGAACTACGGCAAACCGCTCCGCAAGTTCCTCTTAACAAAACAGATCGAGGAGGTCGTGGACTTCGGCGATCTTCCGGTTTTCAAGGACGCGACCACCTACCCCTGCATCCTCCGGGTCAGCAACGCCCAACCCTCCCGCGAGTTCTGCGTCTCGAAGGTGGACACGCTCGACTTCCCCGATCTCGCGGAGTACGTCAAAGCACACCGGCACCCCATCGACCAGAAATCGCTCACGGACGGCAGCTGGACGCTCGGCGACAAGCGGACAGAGAATTTGCTGAAGAAGTTGCAGAGTGTGGGGAGGCCGCTGGAAGATTACGTGATGGGAGCGGTTTATCGGGGAATCGTCACTGGATTTAATGATGCATTTGTGATTGATGAAAAAACGAGAAACCGATTGATTGAGGAAGATCCGAAAAGTGCAGAAATTATTAAACCATTTATTGTTGGAAAAGATGTTAAAAGATACAAAGCACCACGAAACGAGGGTAAGTTTCTAATTTTCACACGACATGGGATTGAGATAAAACAATATCCTGCAATTTTGAATTATCTAAAACGATTCAAAGCGAATTTAATGCCGAAGCCTATTGATTGGAACGGCGAACAATGGAAAGGTCGCAAACCCGGATTGTACGAATGGTACGAGATTCAGGACACGATTGATTATTTTACAGAATTTGAAAAAGTAAAAATTGTCTATCCGGAAATTTGTCAAAAACCAGAATTCACATTGGACGAAGCTCGTTATTATACGAATAATAAGTGCTTCATCATTCCGCGTTCTGACAAATATTTATTGGGAGTTTTAAACAGCAAATTAACGTATTTCTTGTTCGAGACAAATTTACCTAAACTTCGTGCTGGTTTTTTCATGCCAGCATATGTTGTCCTGAAAAATTTCCCCATCTACACCCCAGACTTCGACAAACTCGCGGACAAAACCCGGCACGACCGGATGGTCGATCTTGTGACGCAGATGCTATCACTTCATGCATATTTGCAGAAGGCCAAGACCGATCAGGAAAAGCGGCTCGTGCAGCAGGAGATCGACACGATGGATGTGAAGATCGATGCGCTGGTGTATGAATTGTACGGGCTGACTGCGGATGAGATAGGGGTGATCGAAGCGAGTTCTGCCTGAGAGGCAG
Source organism: Methanoregula sp. (assembly GCA_026625165.1). Lineage (NCBI taxonomy): Archaea > Methanobacteriati > Methanobacteriota > Methanomicrobia > Methanomicrobiales > Methanoregulaceae > Methanoregula > Methanoregula sp. The sequence goes on from CP112999.1 coordinate 1,990,756, forward strand.
GGCAAGCTTGAGAAGATCCCGCAGGGATCTTTGATGTCTTCTCACTGACCTCATCGGCAAATCTATAACCATCCACAGAAGAGATAAACCAGAGAGCACAAAACAAAAGGAATAGGATCAGCACTATGGATCAGATGAGCTATCGGGTTCTGCTCAGGAAAGAGCCGGAAGGCGGGTATACCGCAATCGTTCCGATGCTTCCCGGCTGCGTCACGTTCGGCGACACCATTGAAGAAGCTATTGCAATGGCAAAAGAAGCAATCGAGCTCTACCTCGAAAGCCTCAAAGCTCACGGAGAGGAGATCCCGACCGAAGAAGGTATCCTCGAATACACGGTCATGGTAAAGGCACATGCCTAAACTCCCGCGGCTGACACCGCAGAAGACCATAAAAATTCTGGAAAGCCGTGGGTTTGTCCTTGACCGGACAAAGGGAAGCCACCATATCTTTTTTCATCCCGAATCAAAACGGCGGGTGGTTGTCCCGGTACACCAAAAGGATCTTCCGGTCGGGACGCTCATCGAGATCCTCAAACAGGCCGGGATCGAGAAAGATGACATGCGCGAATTCCTGTGAGACGATCCGATCATTGGTTTATCCGGCAGGAGATCGAGGCGACAGACTTTTTACAGCATCATTACTCTCCGGATCGCGGATTGTGCTTCTTAGGATATATCTTCCTTCATATCGGGCAGCTTCCGGAAATCCTGAAGTAATGCCGGTTCATCGGGCACTTTTAAAAGTAAGAACGCAGCGAGCGGGCGTTTGAATGCTGATGAAAGCCGCTCGACTTTATGTAAGGGTAAGATAACGGGATCATGACCATCCCACCATCTTCTGACAACATTTTCAGGGACACCAATTCGCTGTGCAATTTCTTCCGCACGCCATCCGGAAGTATCGCATAGCCACCGGAATACATCAGGGGCGATCGAAACCTGAACAGAAGTGCGTGGCATGGTATCAGACTATAGAGAGAATTTTGTGATAATCTATTAAAAGATAGCCCGGAGATGGAGAAAGTGCGTGAGTCTGCACTGTCATGATTTCATACCATTTTGTTGGCGTCAACCAAATGGTAGCTATCGAATCAGAATCAACATCCTGTCAAACCGCTTCGTTCAATCTTTGGCGCATTCCCGGAGATCGATATGAAAAAGATATACGAAGATCACGACCGGGAAGTTGAACTGGAGGATGAGGATGACCGAAAAACAGCACTTCCACCAGTTTAAGGAGTGAAATTCATATTATTTTTATATAAATTCCAAATATATGAGGGCGACTGCTTGTTTCTTTTAACAGATAATTGGCCGGATCAACCTGTAATATATCCCAAAAAACAGGGGGCTAAAAAGCCCGCTATTTAGCAGGGTTTTAACCGGTTATACAACGGTATTTTTGTGAATAGCCCGTTTTAATCAATATTTTCCGTGGGCGTGGACACCATTTCCATTCGAGATTGATCCAAACACACACCAGAATACAAAGCCTCCGTCGGAGAAAGATCCCCTGTATCCTTAGAGACTATGGAAGGGGGTATAACCTGGCAATAATCAGATACCGTCAGACCCACCTTCCCCATCTCCGGGTGGGGGGTTTGACCGTCCTGATTCCATAGACATCCCCTGATGCAGCCTTTTTAGCGCTTCGAGCGGATTGATGATGATCTCCCTCTCTGTCTTCCACTTCTCCTTGTCATAGTGGGGGTTGACATACCCCTCGACCCGGTTGAACCCGAGCTCTCCGACAACGTCGCTCAGGATGTAAAAGCGCCTCCACGCCCGCTCGTTCTGCGTACGCACCCAGAGCTCGCGCAGCACGAAGCGCGGCATCGGCAGGGCTCGCAGGGCCGCGATCTCTTCCGGAAAAAATTTCTCGGCCGGCGTTTTGTCATTGATGGAGTACCGGATCTTTTTCACCTTCACGACCGCGATTACCGCATCGCGAAAAATAAATGCATCAAAGGGAAACTCCGGGTCCGTGTTCCCGCACCACCGGTACCCCATCTTCTCCGCACAGCTCTTTGCCTCATCAATCGCAGCCGTTGGTTTCTTCCCGCGTGTCAATGCAAAAACTCCACAAGGATCATCAAAGATATTTCAAAAAAGAAAGTTGTCCGGAATAATACGCTTTGTGGGAGAGAGCCGGCCGAAACAGATCGCGCCAAAAAAAAGCTGGAATGATTTCCTTTTTTAATCCCTACCCGATGTGGGTTATCGCAAGAAACGTAAAAATGTACAGCACCGCAACAAAGAATCCGGTACTGACAGTGCTGCGTACCGCACGCTGCCGCTGGCCGGGGCGGTAAAGGTCGTCCGGGGTAATGGCCTGTTTGAGATGGAGCAGGAATGCGCAGAACAGGTATGTCCCGTAGGTAAAGAGCGTGATCCCGCAGGCAAGCGGCCCCCAGTTGAAGACCGCTGCGGCAAATGCCGCGATACCGATCGCGAGGTTCGCGTACCCCACTTCGATCTGGAACTCGGGGTGCTCCTGCGTCCAGCCCATCCGGGCCTGGTCAGACCGGTAATATACCGAATGCCGGAGGAAGCTGAGCGTCCCCACAACCCCTACGAGGAGCGTTGCAACGATTCGGAATGCAAGTCCGGAATTGACAAAGAGAAGGTAGATTCCCAAAAAGATCCCGATCATCGTTACGACCATCGTCGCTGCCATGAGCTGCGAAGCAGTCTTTCCTGCTGCCGGTTGCGGTGCCATAGTTGTTCTCGTACTGTACCGGAGATCAGTATCCTTATTAGTCCTTGTGCAGAGGATCATCGGGATGGATATCACTAAGGGCCTTGATAAGATCGAGAGGGACGTGGGGCACCTCTCTCCCTTCCAGAAATTTCTTCTCGGGACTGACGGTTCAGTCACGCAGCTCCTTGAAGCGGTAACGGGACATCAGGTCAGTATCAAGACAATCGTACAGGAAGTCGTCCCTGCGGATGCTGCGGTTGCTGACCGGCTCGGCATCCCCACCGGCGAAAGCGTCAACCACCGGGTTGTGGAGTTAAAAGACGCGGAAACCGGCACCGTTCTCATCTACGCTGTCTCGGAGACGCCCCTCTCCCGGCTATCGCCGGAGTTCAGAGAGGATCTTATGAAGGCGGATATCCCGATCGGTAAAATCATCAGCCGGCACAAGATCGAGGCACGGCGCGAGATCCTCTCTGCCCGCGTCACCCCCGCAGATGGCACGACCGGACCCTTGTTTTCGGTCTGCAGAAACGAGCCTCTCGTCTCCCGCGATTACCGGATCATCCACAGGGAAAAACCCCTGATCTTCATCACCGAACAGTTCCCCTACAACCGGTTCCTTGATGAGCGGCGCGTAATTGTCGAGACCGGCAGCCGTATCCACCTCGGACTCATCGAGATGAACGGCGGGTCCGGGAGGGTTGATGGCGGCATCGGGATTGCGCTGGACGACCCCCGCGTGCTGCTGGAAGCTAAGCAGAGTGCTGAAGTGGAAATTTCCGGCTGCGATGAGGCAACCGGCCGGCTGGTCAGGGATATCGCAACCCGCACGCTTGCCGGCATCCGTGCCGGGGCAGGGGCATCGATCACGGTCCGGTCCTCGTACCCTTCCCATACCGGCCTTGGCTCCGGCTCGCAGATCTCTCTTGCAACCTCACGGGCAATCTGCGAGCTTTATGGCAGGCAGATGACGGTTCATGAGCTTGCACAGATGACGGGCCGGGGCGGAACATCCGGCATCGGCACCGCGGCGTTTGAGATCGGCGGTTTCATTATTGACGGCGGGCACCGGTTCGGGCCGGGTGCTGAGAAGACCGGGTTTGCCCCGTCATCCGCTTCAAAGGGGATCCGCCCTGCACCGGTCACCGTCCGGCACGACTTCCCAAAGGACTGGAAAATCATGCTCGCGATCCCCGACATCCCGAAAGGTGCAAGCGGCGGGCGGGAACTGGACATCTTCCAGAAGCACTGCCCGGTGCCGCTTGAAGAGGTGCAAGCTCTCTGCCACGAGGTGCTGGTGCGGATGCTGCCCGGCATCGTGGAACACGACCTCGACCTGTTCGGCTCATCGGTCAACAATATCCAAAGCCTCGGGTTCAAGAAGGTCGAACACAGCCTCCAGCCAAAGGAGATGGGCGGGCTTCTAGGCGCGATGCGGCAGGCGGGTGCAGCTGGCGCTGGCATGAGCTCGTTCGGGCCGGCACTCTATGCCGTGTGCGATACTGGTGTGCGGGATGCAGAATCTGCCGCCCGGTCGTACATGGACGGCTGGTGCGGCGGGACGACTCTCATCACATTGGCGCGGAATACGGGCGCCATCGTGAGAGTTGCATGAGTTTTTTGGTCCTTACCAATGAGGGCAGCTGAAAATCCAGGCTCAGTTTTTTTATCATTATACACAGAATGAAAACATCGGGGAACCGGGGGACAGAGAGAGGCACAAATTGCAGATATCCCGCTGGATTTCACCGGCAACCGCTGGATGATGATGATCGGATTGGCTGTAAAATAATTCTAACCGGATCAAACCACTGCTGGTTCTGATGGATTCATTCTGTTGGGTCTTCCCACTTACAAAGGAATAAAATATATCGATGTTTGAGCAATTAAAAAATAAGAATACAAAAAAACCCGAAAGCAATAATTATAACAATTACAATTTGCTCCCAGAAGGATAATCCTGCAAAAAAACTAAAGATACGACCGCCACGCCGTGCCATACCTAACAATATTTCACGGTAAAATTGTTGCTTGTGATTTTGACTTACGGCTATTTTTCCCATGCTTCTTGTTTAAAGTCCCGCCATTTATCAGTCCGTTGTTTTTTGTTGGAAATCCCGTTATCTTATCAGAACCTGTGAACGGCTTTGCACTTAAAGTATCATCCCCGCCCTACTTTAGGTGCAGACTTAAGACTTTAGGTGCAGAATGGTGGTTTAGGTGCAAAGCCCCTGTGAGCAAAAACTTTATTAGTTAATTAAGACTAACTAAAAGTGAAACATAGGAGGGATCCTATGACCCGTGAAAAACCTGAGAAAAAAAGTACTGATGTAATTCCCATCACTCCGGGTTCTTCGCAGATACCCCGGAGAGGGCAGAGCTGGCTTGAACGTGACTTCGACTCCATCTTCGATGACTTCCGGAGGTCGTTCGATGTCATGATGCGACCGTATATTCCGCTGGAGATGCAGATGCAGGACCTCGGCATGCTGCCGGTCCGGTACGCACCGCTCGATTTCATCGATGAGGGAGACCACTACCTCATCCATGTCGAGCTCCCGGGCTTTACGAAGGATAATGTGGAGGTCCAGGTCAACAGGGACGGACTGACCGTCCGTGCAAAGAAAGAGACAGAGAAAGAAGACAAGAAGAAGAACTATCTCCACCGCGAGCGGGCGTACTCCGCATTTGAACGGTCCATCTCATTCCCGGAAGAAGTTGATCCGGCAAAAGCCGAAGGTACGATGAAGGAGGGAGTGCTGGAACTCAAAGTTAACAAAAAAGAGCCCAAACCTGAAGTGAAACCAAGGAAGATCGAACTGAAGTGACCCGCTTCTGTAATTATTAATTTTTCACTTTTTTTTCTTTTAGGTGCAGCAGATTTTAACGGCATCCCTGCCCACCAGATGGATCATGACGCTCTCAAATTGAGTTACTGAGCGAACTACATCTGTCGCATCAACGGCAAAAAGGAGTAGGATAACAAGGTTGGGGCGTCATCGTGTCGGATCAACCGGAGAAAGGAGCCGGGAGGATCTGCGGGCGGAACAGAGGGGAGCGAGCGCGAGGCGGAGTGAGGCGGAGATGAACAGTCCCGGCCGTACTGTATTTCCGCGAGAAGGCCCTCATCTCATTACTCCTGCTGCCAAACATCCTGATTGATAAAACAGAAGGGATCACCGGCTGATACATCCCCGGTTGCTGCAAACGCCCGCACCCTGCACCCCCCGCCACAGAGATTGAAATATCCGCATGTCCGGCATTTTCCGCCGATATCTCCGGTTTTATCCCGGAACCGGGAGAGGATCGGGTTGGAAACATCGGTCCAGAGTACACTGAACGGTCGCGTACGGATATTCCCGATAAAAAAAACCGGCAATCTGGCAAACTGGCAGGGGTAAACGTTTCCCCGGGGATCGACATTTGCCGCCCGGTTGCCTGCGCTGCACCCGCCCTTTAAGGACTTCAGGAGATTTTTTGCATCCTCAAGGTCCGGTGAACCGTCCCGTTCCATGGACTTGAGCAGGTGGATGCAGTCCTGCGGGGCGTCAACCGTAAGAAACTCCATCTCATCCGGCGGGATCTCCTGTGCCTTCCGGTACAGGAGCGAGAGGGCTTCAGTCACTTCGTGGCTGCCGAGCTGGATCCGGGAATAGCTGTCGCTTCCCCTGCCGCTCGGGACGAGCCAGTACAGGCAGAACCGGGAGGCACCAAGGGAGCGGGAGAGATCAATGAGGTCGTTAAGTTCCCCGAAATTTTCCTTTGTCAGCGTGACCCGCACCCCGCACCGGACTCCTGCTTCCCGGCACCGGGCAAATGCTGCAATCGTACGGTCAAATGCACCGGGAGCATTCCGGAACCGGTCATGGGTCTCTGCAGTCGCCCCGTCGAGCGAGATCCCGGCATATTCGATCCCGCTTTCTTTGATCTTCCGGGCATTTTCCGCAGTGATCAGGGTGCCGTTCGTACTGAGTGCCGTCTTGATCCCGTTTGCCGCAGCGTGGCCTGCAAGTTCCCAGATATCATGGCGCAGGAGCGGTTCGCCGCCGGTAAAAAGGATGAGGGGGATTTCAAATCCGGCCATGTCGTCAATAAAAGCGATCGCCTCGGCAGTTGTCAGTTCACCTGCCACGTCACGATCAGGACCTGAACGGCTGTAGCAGTGCTCGCACGAGAGGTTGCACCGGTCGGTAATATTCCAGAAAACGACCGGGCGCGGCATACCGGAAAATGCCATGAGCCCGCTCGGTACCTTGGCGGGGTGTGCATGCCGGTGTTTCATCACGGCGCTGATAGTGCCCCGGCCATGGAGGCACTGGGTGATCCTGTTCACAGGACACCGCCCCCGTTCTCCCGGATCCTCACGTTCGGCACGCGCTTGAACTCTTCGGTGCTGAACAGGATGGTGTAATCAGTAAGATTCGTTTTGCCTGCGATCAGCCGGACTTCCTCCTGAACTTCTTTGCGGGAAAAGCCGTGGTGCACCGTATAAAGGTTATATTCCCACTTACCCGGCACCGGCCTGCGTTCATAACAATGGGTGACGCAGGGGTAGGAAGCCAGCAACCCCCCGATCCTGCCAGCCTCCTGCCCGTTGCATTTCCATGCAACGAGGGCATTGGCTGTAATCCCGACAAGCCGCTGGTTGATCCGGGCCCGGAACCTGCGGATGATGCCGGAAGCCTGAAGATCGCGGATCCTCTCCAGCACCTCCTCCCCGTTCATCCCTATCTGCTTCCCGATCTCCTCATAGGGTTCGGAAACGAGCGGGAGGCCGCCTTCAAGAGATGAGAGGATCTGGAGATCATGCGGGTCCATGGGGTTCCTCCTCCTGTTGCCGGGTGAACGGGAACTGCACATCGATCTTGATCTTCTGAACGGTGGGAAGATTGAGGATCGTATCCTCAGGTATTCCGGTCTCCGAGAGGATCGTATCAAGAACCTGCCGGAGAGCCGTGTCATCCTTTGCGGCAAGCGTAAACCAGAGCGAGTAATGATGGTCCCGCCGGAAATTGTGGGACACTTCAGGATACCGGCTGATGATGGCAGCAACAGTGGAGATCCTGTCCTGCGGCACGGGAAGCGCAACCAGCGTTGCTGCGGCAAGGCCCATCGGCCGGGACTCGATGATGGGCGATATGCCCCGGATGATCCGGGCATCCTGAAGCCGCCGCAGCCGTTCCAGCAGGAGCTGCTCAGGGATCCCGAGCCGTGATGCGATCTCTCCAAATGGCCGGGGAACAAGCGGGATCTCCTGCTGCAGGGCATCAAGAATGCACAGGTCCAGCCGGTCCGGCAGCACATTTTCCGTCATGCTGCATCCCCCGTTTCGTACGGGCATAACGGATCTTCGGCACAGATTTCCCCTATGAGAGCGCCCGGTTTTTCCAGCCCGTCACACCAGCGATGGGGGAGGGCATTTGCCCCGCGGAACGCCCGCGCCCGGCAGCCCCCGCAGACGGTTTTATACCGGCACCGCCCGCATTTACCGGTGAGCAGGTCCGGATCCCTGAGTGCCCGGAAGATTTCAGCATGGTACCAGATCTCATCAAATGGTATAGTCCGCACATTGCCGGTGCTAACCGGCAGGTACGGGCAGGGCGTCACATCGCCATTGGCGTAAATCCGGCAGTAACTGATTCCCGCAAGACAGCCCCGGCCCCATGCCGGGTTCCGGATGCCAGCCTCGTCCGCGATCCGGCGGAACTGGGGGGCGCAGGTCGGGCGGATATTCAGATCGGAATTCCGGTACCGGATAAGGATCTGCCGGATCAGTTCCTCGTATTCCTCCGGCCTGCGTGACTCTATCTGCCGTGCCCTTCCGGTAGGAACCGGGAAGAAGAGCTGGTAATCACTGACCCCGAGAGCCGTCCCGAGCCCGATCACGTCTTCAACATCGCTGATGGCAGACCGCATCACCGACATATTGATCTGGACAGCGATCCCCGCATTGCGGCAGTGCCCGATGGCCTGAACGGCCCGCTCCCATACCCCCTCAAGGCCGCGGAACGAATCGTGGGTCGCCGCGTCTTTCGAGTCCAGGCTGATGGCCACTGCCCGAATCCCCACTCCCCGGAGTTTTACTGCAGTGTCTTTGTCGATAAGATACCCGCTGGTGCCCATGACCATCCGGAGCCCCCGTTCAGTCCCGTACCGGGCAATGGCAAAGATATCCTCCCTCATGAGAGGTTCCCCTCCGGAGAGCACGACAATTGGTTTCCCGGTCTTACAGATCTGGTCGATGATGCCGAACGCTTCCTTTGTGGAAAGCACTCCCTCTGCTTCTCGTTTGCCAGCGTCCACGTAACAGTGGGCACACTTCAGGGGACACCTGAGCGTGATGTTCCACGAGATAAGACGCGGACCGTTCCCTGCACCGTTCAAAGTTTCAGCCCTTTTGCCACCCGCTGCCCGGGTTCCTTATACAACTTCGTGAGGTTCTCCACCATAAAAAGACGTTTATGTTATGATCTGGCGAGATCAAAGCGATCAAGGTTCATCACTTTGGTCCAGGCCATAACAAAGTCCTCTACAAACTTCAACTGCCCGTCCGCGCTTCCATAGACTTCGGCAAGAGCCCGGAGCTGGGAGTTCGAACCAAAGATGAGATCGACACGCGTGCCGGTCCACCTGACTTCGCCGGTCCTGCGATCGCGCCCCTCAAACATGTCCCTGGCGTCCGAAACCGCCTTCCACTCTGTACCCATGTCGAGCAGGTTTACAAAGAAGTCGTTGGTGAGCGCCTCCGGGCGCCTTGTGAAGACGCCGTGCTGTGATCCGCCGAAGTTGGTCTTCAGGACACGCATGCCGCCAACGAGCACCGTCATCTCGGGCGCGGTCAGGGTCAGCAATTGCGCCTTGTCGACCAGCAACTCCTCGGCCGATGCGGCAAAGCGGGTCTTTTCGTAGTTGCGGAAGCCGTCCGCCTTCGGCTCGAGCACAGCGAAGGAGGCCACATCGGTCTGTTCCTGCGAAGCGTCCATGCGTCCCGGCGTGAAGGGGACCGTCACATTGTAACCGGCATTCTTTGCAGCCTGCTCGACGCCTGCACAACCGGCCAGGACGATCAGGTCAGCAAGCGAGACCTTTTTGCCACCGGAGGCTGCGCTGTTGAACGCGCTCTGGATGCCCTCTAAGGTCCTGAGCACCTTCGCCAGCCGGGCCGGCTGGTTGACTTCCCAGTCCTTCTGCGGCGCGAGGCGGATCCGGGCACCGTTGGCACCGCCGCGCTTGTCGGAGCCACGGAAGGTGGACGCCGACGCCCAGGCGGTCGAGACCAGCTCTGACACGGACAGGCGGGAATCAAGGATCTTACCTTTAAGCGAGGCGATGTCCTGTGCATTGATCAGCGGGTGATTGACGGCAGGGATGGGATCCTGCCAGATGAGCTCTTCTGCCGGGACCTCCGGACCGAGATAGCGTGAACGCGGGCCCATGTCGCGGTGCGTCAGTTTGAACCACGCCCGGGCGAACGCGTCTGCAAACAGGTCCGGGTTCTCCATGAAGCGCCGTGAAATCTTTTCGTAGACAGGGTCGAACCGTAAAGAGAGGTCAGTGGTCAGCATGGCTGGCGCGTGACGCTTCGACTTGTCGTGGGCATCCGGCACCGTGCCGGTGCCTGCGTCGCCCTTCGGCTTCCACTGGTGCGCACCGGCGGGGCTCTTTGTCAGTTCCCACTCGTTTTCAAACAGGATCCGGAAGAAGTTGTTGCTCCACTTCGTCGGCGTGTTGGTCCAGGTGACCTCCAGGCCGCTTGTGATCGCATCCCCGCCTTTACCGGTGCCGAAACTGCTCTTCCAGCCGAGTCCCTGCTCCTCGATGGGGGCTGCTTCGGGCTCGGGTCCCACGTGGGTTGCAGGGCCGGCGCCGTGGGTCTTGCCAAAGGAGTGACCGCCGGCGATGAGCGCAACCGTCTCCTCGTCATTCATGGCCATGCGGGCAAACGTCTCGCGGATATCCTTTGCCGCAGCGACCGGATCAGGGACGCCGTTCGGGCCTTCCGGATTGACGTAGATCAGTCCCATCTGCACGGCAGCGAGGGGATTTTCAAGCTTCCGTTCGCCGGAGTAGCGTTTGTCTTCCAGCCACATGCTCTCAGAACCCCAGTACACGCTCTCTTCCGGCTCCCAGGCATCCTCACGGCCCCCGGCAAAGCCGAAGGTCTTGAACCCCATCGACTCCAGGGCGACATTGCCGGCAAGGATCATGAGGTCGGCCCATGAGATCTTCCTGCCATACTTCTGCTTGATCGGCCAGAGCAGCCGGCGCGCCTTGTCGAGGTTCACGTTGTCGGGCCAGCTGTTGAGGGGCGGAAAGCGCTGCTGGGCGGAACCGGCGCCGCCTCGACCGTCACCGGTACGGTACGTGCCGGCGCTGTGCCACGCCATGCGAATAAGCAGGGGCCCGTAGTGGCCGAAATCCGCCGGCCACCAGTCCTTCGAATCGGTCATCAGCGCCTTCAGATCCTTCTTTGTGGCCGCCAGGTCGAGATTGTTGAATTCGGAAGCGTAGTTGAACTCCCCGCCCATCGGACTTACCAGGGGAGAGTGCTGGTGAAGAACCTTCAGGTTCAACTGGTTCGGCCACCAGTCCTGGATGGACCTGCCCCGGCCGGTTGCCTGTTTGTTTGCCCCGGCCGTTACCGGGCTCTTGCTGTCGTCAGTCATAACGTCATCTCCTGTTTTTCGATCAGGCGGACATCCTTAAGAAGAACCGGGCCACGCTGCCCGGCCGTGAGAGGGTTCTGGTTGTCAGCAACCGGGACCCCCTGTTCCGTGGTGAGGGTTTTCTTGGCCATGATAGATCAGAGTAACCTTACTGCAATCTTATTTAATAAGATAAGGTTCATGGCAAAAGCTCAATAAATTATAAAATACCGGAAAGTGCCGGAAAGATTCAGGTCAAGCCAAAGTTCACAAAAAAGAGCCCAAACCTGAAGTGGAACCAAGGAAGGTCGAACTGAAGTAAAGCGCTTCTGTAATTTTTAATTTTTCACTTTTTTTCCCCGGGTGCAGCCGATTTTAATGGTATCACTGCCCACCAGATGGACCGCGATACTCTCTTTTTTGGCTTCCGGGACTGAAGAAAGGTTGATAGGTACACGCTGCTATCATCTGGACGGTGGATTCTGTATGCAGACCGGGTTTGGCTGGATAGAGATTAACGGGGTCCGGTACGATCACGACGTCATCATCCATGCGGATGGTACGGTGAACAAACGAAAAAAGAAGGCATCAAAGGCCCTGAAAGGGGAGTACGGGCACACGCCACTCTCCCGTGCAGAACTGGACTTCCTCTCCGATGAAAAGCCACGGAAAGTCTTCATCGGCACGGGCCAGGACGGCGATCTCCCGGTTACACCGGATGCAACGGCGTTCCTCTCCCGGTATGAAACCGTGACTGCACCGACACCCGAATTGCTTACTCTTATCGGGCAGGAAAAAGAGCGGTTCGTAGCGATCCTGCACGTCACCTGCTGAAGCGTCTTGAGAGGGGGCGATAGGTGAACACGCAACCAGGGCACGGGATACGGTGAGTTGCTGCTTTTTGCCAAATCACTTACCAATCTTTAAAAGCATCTCCTCAAGCGACGGGTACCGTGACTCGATCTTCTCCACCTTTCCTCCCGCCTCATGGATGAGCCCCGTGCACTCATTGAGCTCCCCCATGCTCTCCGCTTCGCAGATGTAGAACCCCTCCTCCTGCCGGTATGTCTTTGAATGCCCGATCAGTTTTCCGGGATTATCGATAGAGAAGAAGATTGTATAGGAGAGCGAGCCGAACTGTTCGCGGAGCTCAGACATGCTGCCGAAAGCGACCATCTTCCCGCGCCTGAGGATCATCACCCTGTCGCAGATCGCCTCTACCTGGTACAGGTTGTGGGCCGAGAGCACGATCGTCTTGCCCTCTTTTTTTAACGTGCGCAGGTAGTCAGCAATGAAACGAGAGGTCATCGGGTCAAGCCCGCTCGTCGCCTCATCATAGACCAGCAGCTCCGGGTCATGGATGAGCGACCGTGCGATTGCCGTCTTGCGCTTCATGCCCTTGGAAAACTCCCCGATCTTCTTGCCGTTGGGTTCCAGCGAGAGCACTGAGAGCAGCTGCCGGCTGCGTTCGCGGATCACCTGAAGCGGCAACCCGTAGATCTCCCCAAAAAACGCAAGGTAGTTCTCGGCAGTCATCGTCTCGTAGAGCCGGGACTCCTCGGGCAGGTAGCCGAGGATCCCCTTGAGCGAGACCGGATCTTTGACCACATCGATCCCGTTGACAGAGAGCGAGCCGGAAGTCGGTGCGATAAGCCCTGACATAATCTTTAAAAGCGTGGTCTTGCCTGCCCCGTTGTGCCCGATGATCCCGAAGATCTCGCCATCCGAAAACCCGAAACTGATATCGTCGAGTGCCAGGAACCCGTCGAACTTTTTGACAAGGTTTGTTGCGGTGATCATGGGGATGACACGTTCATAGTGAGGTGTTCAGGAATCCAGATTAAGGTTCGGGTGGTGCACTTCCCCATGCCATGATGGATGGGTATATTTTGTGCCACACTGGACTATTGTTTACTGCAATCAAAATGATGAAAACGGTTATAGTGCTGCCTAAAAAAATCCGGCACCGTAATGACCGTGCAAGGAACCAGCCATGGGCGCACTCGCAGATATCACCACCATCGCGCGATGGGAAGTGAGACGGACGCTCACCCAGATGAGCAGGGACACGCTCCCGCTCGCCATTGTCCTCTTCATCCTCCTCGTCCTCGTCACCGGCTTTGCTGCCCAGAGCGGTATGCACCTGCAGGACGGGATGTACGTTGTGGGGGTGGACGACCCCGTGATCGCACAGCTCCTTGCGTCCGACAACCGGTTCTCGGTATACCCGGCGGACAGCGCAACACTGGAGAAGAACCGGCAGGTGTTTGACCTTATCATCATCAACGGGCAGGTCTTTGCCGGCATAACCGACCGAAGCAAATCCGCGCTTAAAACCGTGGAACGCGACTATGGAAAGTACACCAACAGGGTATACAACCGGCAGGACGACCTCTACGCTGCGTACCCGCTCTGGATTGATGTTGTGAATGTAAAGTCAGAACTGAACTTTTTAGCAACACAGGGCGGGCAGTACATCTCGGCCCGCCCGGACGCCGTTGCACCCGTTCCCGAAGGGGAGATAAGCAACATCCCGGTACCATCGCCAACCCTTGCGATCAGCAAAGAAGAGCTCCGCAACGAGCTCACAAAGTCCGAAGCGGCAAACTCCCAGATCTCCCGCTACACCGAGATGCTCTCTTCCGATACCGCAATGGGCAGGTTCAGGACACCCTCCCAGCTCTCGCCCCCGCTCCCCTTTGACTCCATCATCCTCATCTTCGTCTTCATCTTCCCGCTCTACTTCACCTCGCAGTTCTTCATGATGAGCATCATGAACGAGCGGATCGAGCGCAAAGGCGAGGTGCTCCTTTCAACGCCGGTAAAACCTGTCTTTATCATCATAGGAAAAGCGCTCCCGTATCTGATTGGCATGCTCGCGATCTCTGCCGCGCTCACGGTTTATCTCAAAGCGTCCCTGCTGATCATGCTCCCCCTTGTGCCGGTCATCTTCTTCTTCTTGGCAAATGCGCTGCTCATCGGGATGGTCTCGCGCAGCTTCAAGGAGCTCTCGTTCATCTCGATCTTCTTTTCAACCGTCGCCACGTCCTACCTCTTTTTTCCCTCCATCTTTGCCAACGTCCACGTCATCAGCCTCATCTCCCCGTTAACACTCATCATCCTCACCCTGCAGGGCACTGCGTACACCTTCACCGACTACCTCTTCTCCACCTCGCTCTTCTGGCTCACCTCCGGTGTCCTCTTTTATGTCGCGGTAAGGAACTTTTCCGAAGAACGGCTCTTCTCCGAAAAAGGACTCCTGATTCGGATCCGCGAGTTTGTTGCCACAAGCCTGTCGCAGAAGCACCCGTTCTTCTCGCTCTTTCTCTTAAACGGGTTTGCGATCCCGTTTGTCTTCATGGTGCAGCTGATGTGCCTTGTGCTCTTCTTCAACCTGCCCATGCCGTACTCGCTTGTCCTGCTCATCGTCTTTGCCGCAGGGATTGAAGAGCTTACAAAATCGATCGGGATTTACACGCTCTACGCACAGGACCCGTCGTTTTTGTCATGGAAGAACCTCATCCTGGCCTGTGCTGCAACTGCAATCGGGTTCCTGGCCGGTGAAAAACTGCTTCTCCTCATCACGCTTTCCCAGATCACCGAATCGGTCTTCGGGAGCGTCCTGTTTTTGTCGCTCGGTGTGCTATGGCTTCCCCTGCTGCTGCACTTTGCAGGGGTATTTGTCGTCGCCTGCGCCCTGAAATCCGGCGGCAGGAAATGGTATGTCCCGGGGCTCCTTGCAGCGACGGTGATCCACTGCCTGTATAACCTCTACTTCATCCTGGGGTGGCTCACGTGAAAGCGCGGCACCTTTCCATTGTGATGCGAAAAGAGTTCCGGGGGTTGTTCAATGAACGGACGATCCTGCTTGCAGTCCTCCTCCAGCTCTTCATCGCGATGTTCTCGTCGTTCCTCATGGTCGGGCTCACTTCGATGTACGACCCCTCGTCCCTCTCCAAGTACTCACGGTTCAGGTACAGTATCGGATACTGCGGCAACGATTCGGGACTGCGGGACTACCTTGAGAAGAGCCCCGACTTCAATGTCTATGGCATGGAACTCTCCCCTGCGGTTGAAGCTCTTAAAGAGCGCAAGCTTGCCGCGGTGATCTATGTCCCGGATACCGCGCCGGACGCGGACGACCCGGTCAAGATCACGCTCTATTCCCTGCAGAATGACCTGCAGAGCGCGATCGTGAACGTCAAACTCAAGGATATATTCCTGAAATATGAAAAAGACCTCCGGGGGGTGCGGGCAGCCCGGCTGAACGAATATCCAATCCCACTCCGGATCCCGGCTGCACGGGGCGGGGGCGACTTCTACGAGTTCGTGTACGGCCTCCTGATCCCGCTCCTGCTCTTCATGCCGGCGATCATCGCATCAGCCCTTGTCATCGACCTGATCACCGAGGAGTACCAGCACGAGACGCTCGAGACGCTCATCTCGACTCCCGTCACCTTTGCCGAGGTTGTCTGGGGCAAGGTGCTCGCCTGCGAGCTGCTCATACCCCTGCAGGCGGGAGCGTGGCTGCTCCTGCTCCTTATCAACGGGATCACAATTGACAATGTGCCACTCATCCTCATACAGGTCACGCTCACATCGTTTGTCCCCATTCTTATCGGGGCGCTCACCGCGCTCCACTACCGGGAACGCACCTCTGCCCAGTTCATCTTCTCCACCGCGCTCGTGGTCGTGATCCTGTTTGTTCTTGCCCTGCCGGCGAACCCGTTAAACATCCTGACCCGCCTTGCCGTTGGCACCGCAGGTCTTGAGCAATGGATCGTGCTTGCCGGAGTTATAGCAATCGGGGCCGTGCTCTCGGTTGCAACCCAGAAATACGCGGAAAAGATCTGGAGGGAGCACCATACCGGGTGAACTACTGGTTAAAAAAGATTAATTCTTCTTAATACATTCCGCCGATGATCAGCGATTCGTCCTTCACCTTGTACACCGTGCCTGAGGATGTGACATAGACCTCGCACCGGTCGCTGCCCCGGGTGCCGCGGATCACGATCTCGTCTCCCTGCTGGGGCTTCTTGCCGTCACGCATGTATTGTTCTTCAACAGTCCCGTCAGAACGCGTGACCCGCATCATGATCTTCTGGACAAACGGCAATCCCCTTCCCCCATTGTAGTGCAGGGTAATGTCGGAATAGGTCCGGTCCTTGTTCAGCTGGAGGTCGACAACCTGCTCGGGCGGCAGGGTGCGGAGCGGTTCCGGTGTCGCGGTCGTGACAACCGGGGCCGGGGCGGGGGTGGCGATCGCGGCGGTGGGGGCGGGTGTTGCAGGAGGAGTCTCCGGGGCATTTGTGCACCCGCTGCATGCCACCAGCAGCACAATCGCCAGCGCAATAGCGATCCTGACATGAAGTTTCATGTACGATGATCTCCTTTTTTGCTATAACATATTTTGTGTCCGGATCGCTCTGCGGCGCGGTTCTTTTTATAAACAAAGACTTTTTATTCATGACAACTAACAAAAAACCCCAAAAAAACGCATAAAATCCCCACCATAACAGTTAAATTAAAAAGGACATCGGTTTTAATGTTACTTATCAGGAGAGAGGGAATGTTCTGTCCGAAATGTGGGAAGGAGACTGATGCTTCCGGAAAATTCTGCCAGTGGTGTGGGACTGATATCGAGGCCATTGCACCAAAAGCCGTAATGAAGACCGAGCTCGAGGAGGACGATGAGGAAGAGTCCATAACCGGTAACTATGCCGGGCTGGGCAGGCGGTTCTTCGCGTTCATCATCGACGCGATCGTGCTCCTCATCCTTATGACTGTTGCTGCGACGTTCTTTGGCCTTGTGCAGGGAGTGAAATATTTCTACTACCTCACCGTCCAGCGGGCGCCGATCTCCGCCCTGACCGAAGCGGGCACCAGCGAAGCCGCGCTCACCCCGATCGTTGCGGCTCTGGGCGTGCTCCTCATCATCATCCCGTGGCTCTACTTTGCAGGGTTTGAGTGCTCGCGTGGCCAGGCGACACCGGGCAAGACGCTGCTGCGCATCGTAGTCACCGATATAGACGGCTCCCGGATCAGCTTTGCCCGTGCCACCCTCCGTCATTTCTTCAAATATATTTCCGCCCTGATCATATTCATCGGATTTATCATGATCGGGCTCACAAAAAAGCGCCAGGGCCTGCACGACCGGGTTGCCAGTTGCCTCGTGCTCCTTCCAGAATAAATATAAAATATTTTTTAGAATTATATCGTCTTTTTAGGATTTTCTGTTATGCCATCACGACGATGCTTTGCATGTCACAACAGCACGCGTAAAACCGGTACCGGTTTGGACATGATGCCCCAAGCCCGCTTGAGATCGGCCTGTTACCCCGGCATCAGGACAATTATCCAAAAGGGCCGGGTATTTTCCCGGAAATGCCGGGTTCCTTGTCATTATCGAAAAACCGGATCGGTTATTCATTTCCGGGAGGTAAGAGATCTTAATAAAAAGGGAGAGGATTAAAGACAGACACATACATCGCATATGCACTGACCATTACAGCATCGTTGTGCAGCACCGCACATATGCCCGCACGATCCGCAGTTGCTGCTGGAAGTCTGGGTATCCACGCATACTCCGCTGCACCACGACTTGCCTGACACTACACACAGCGTTGCCGGATTTAACGTAACAGGAGTGTGGATAACCAGGCTCGAAATACACTGGCCATTCTCACAATGCTGAAGAGAACCGCATGAATTTCCGCACGATCCGCAGTTGCTGCTGGAAGTCTGGGTATCCACACATGCTCCGCCACAGTTGGTCTGGCCGGAGCTGCATGCAACCGTGCAGGTACTACCGGAACAGACCTGTCCTGCCGGACAGGAATGGCTGCACGATCCGCAGTTCGAAGGATCAGACTGGGTAGATACACAGATGCCATTGCAGTTTGTCTGGCCGGATGCGCAGGAAGGAGTCCCTGCTGCGCACTGGCCGTTCTGGCAAAGCATTCCGGCGGCACAGGTGATACCGCAGGAACCGCAGTTGTTCGTGTCCATATACAGGTTCCTGCAATATCCGTTGCAGTACGTGAGGCCGCTAACACAACTTTGGGCACACTGCCCGTTCACGCATGACTGACCTGAGGGGCAGGTGACGCTGCAGGCCCCACAATTGGTCGTGTCCGTATACAGGTTCCTGCAATACCCGTTACAGTACGAAAGGCCGCCGACACAGCCCTGTGCGCACTGGCCGTTCTGGCAGACCTGACCGGATGGGCAGGATATCCCACACGACCCACAGTTGCTGCTGTCAGTGTAGAGATCCCTGCAGAACCCCCCGCAGCTGGTCTGGCCGCCCTTACAGGTGCACTGGCCGTTGATGCAGGACTGTCCGGACGGACAGGTGACACCGCACGTACCGCAGTTCCCGATATCGATTCCAAGGTCCCGGCAGAACCCCCCGCAATTTGTCAGGCCTGCGCGGCAGGACCCGCCCTGAGGGGTGGGAGTGTCCATGGATGGAGCCGTGACATAGGGGGTTGGCGTATCTGTTGTTACCTTTGATGACGATGACTGAGGGAGTTGCGGGAACATGCAACCCGATACAATGACACACGCCAGTACGATACCGGAAAAAACGGCAAATGAATTGCCCTGCAAAAATCTCATGAGGCGGTATAGAGTGTAAATAATATTTATTGTTTTTTAAATAGTTTGCCCCTGATCTTTGAACATCTCACAATGAGAAATTGAGAGATAGAGTCTCCTGGTACGACACTGCTGCCAATGAAAAATGAGGGGAAAATGTACCGGGTTATCTGTACCGGATCTTCATTGCCAGCAGGACGATGATCAGCGCGAACGTGATCACGTTTGCGGCAATGATGGGGAGTGAGTCGACCCAGATCCCATAAAGCGTCCAGAGTAAGATTCCAGCGGCAAAGAGCAGGAGCATTACAAGCGAGATGTCCCGCGTCTCTTTGAGCCGCCATGCCCGGAAAACCTGCGGGATAAACGAGACCGTTGTCAGTGTGCCTGCGATATATCCGATGATAATTGTTGTATCCATAGTTCGTCTCCTATTCTTGTCCCTGCCGGGCGATAAAATCGCGGCGGCCGGCATGGTGCTTCCAGGATTGGTACTTTTTAAAAAAAATTGCATATCTCCGCAGATAACTGCGGTATTGCGCGGGGAGTGAAAGTGGGAAAATTGAGAATTCAGAATTTCACATGCGGCGCTTCTGCTTCCCGCATGTTGTCCGCCATCGTCCAGAAGTATGCCTCGCCGTGGGCGACCCGGAACATCGCAACCTTCGCGTCCTTTGGGGCGGTTTTCAACAGGTCAGCAACCCAAGGCCGGTCCATTGAGAGCCGTTCTTCAAGCGCCTTATCGTCAAGGAACTCCACCTTCCCGGCAACCCGCATCATCATTCCTGCACCCTGTGCACCGGGCGCGTAAAAGCAGAGCTCAACCTTCGGGTTCTTTTTCAGCTGGCGGTACACGCTTTTAGGAGTGCCGGTATGGTAATAAAACCCGGTCTTGTCGGCAAACCACATGGCAAACGCCCGGACCCGGGGCTGGTCGCCATCCGCAGTCGCGATGTACGTTACAGGGTTTTTTCTGGCAAATTTGACGCATTCGGAAAAATCCATAACTCACCACTCAGGAAATCGGAAAACATCCGTAAAAAGGTTCGCGACAAGGTGTGCAGACAAAAGGTGCACTTTTTAAAAATCACGTTCTTCCTGTGGCTTTGAAAAAGGTATAACAGAACGTGCCGTCCGGCTCGCAGGTCCGGTACAGATCGGCAATTCCCCGGTTCCAGTCTGCTTCCGTCATCATTCCGTGAGACAACGCTGCGTCCCGCACGCCCTCAACCATCGCGGTGAACGTCAGTTTTGTGAACCCTTCCACAAGTGAGGGACGGGACGCGTCGACGTAGACCATGCGGGGCGAGACGCTCACATCCGAATAGCCGGCCCGGATCAGGAGCGGGTAAAGCTCCTGCCCGATCAGGGCATTTCCCCCCGCGTCCTTCTGGAGGGCAACGAGGCAGTCGATCGCTTTCCTCGCGTACTGGCTGTCGGGATGGAAGTACGCCGAGCCATGGTCACCTTCAATAACCGTGATGGTCCCGCCGGGTTTCAGAACCGTTTTCAGGCTCACAAGCGCGCCGGCCGGATCCTGCAGGTGTTCAAGGACAAAACATACGAAGACATGGTCGAAACTTTCGGGTGCGAAGGGGAGGTTGAAGATGTCGGCCTTCTGAAAGGTAACATTCCGGTGCCCGGCCTTCCTCACCCGCGCCTCTGCCTCCACAAGTGATAACTCCGAGCAGTCGATGCAGGTGAAATATGCATCCGGGCTCTGCTGTGCGAGCGTTACGGTCTGGGCGCCGACACCGCAGCCGGCCTCAAGCACCCGGCTCCCGGCAGGGTACCGGGTATCATGGTGGAGAAGATCGGTGAGCGTCTGTGCCTGGTCGAGAAGCCTTTCTGCCTCGCGGGGGGAGTACCCGTGGACATAGTCGTTTGCCTTTTTCATTGTGTATTTCCTGTATGCGTTAGTACAATGATTTTTTTACAGGCAAAAAAATTCCGTGGATGTCCAGGGTTATCCCCAGCCTTTCAGTTCATACGAATTGAACGGATCTACACCATCCTGGCAGGTATACGGAAATTCGTACCTGACGGGCACTGGAACTCCCGGTGCAATCCAGAAGGTAATCGGCGTACCGTCTTTGAAACTGCCCACACACTTCCGGGTATCCGGATAGGTGCCAGCCGGAACGGTCACGGGTTCAGTGCCCGAACAGGTAAGCGTGATATTCATTTCGCCAAATGGCATGATACCCAAAAAACCCCCCGGACGGTCTTCCCGGTTGTTCTGGTATGCCGGAATATCGATTGAGGGTTTTGCTGTCCCCTTTATCGTACTGGTCTCCGTTCCCCCAAGGAATCTGTCCGAGAACGGATCATAATATCTGTCATCGACGATAATCCACCCGTTCTTCGTTACCGTGACGATATCACCGGCCAGTTCTGGGTAATCCGTCATCATAATGGTTTTATAACGAACAGCCGGGGCCGCTTTATAAACCCCGATGGAGCGCTCCATCCTGATAGTATACACCCACGAGGACCGGGGATTTGGCGGCATGGTCACGGAATTATTTTCATGATATTCCACCCAGCGGTACTCCCCGTTAAAAACCCTGACGGGACGCTCTGTCATTTTAACATGTACGGTGGTATCCGGTTGCAGGGCAGCAGTTACTGTGACGGTTTCGGTTGTCGTTATTGCGGGTGCTGCGATTTGTTGGGTCGTAGATCCTGACGGTACGGAATCGGAACATCCGGCAAAGAATATCATAAGTAAAAGTGTTAGTATCGCAATACTGCCTATAGTCGAAAACTTCATTGTTCTTCACCCATCAGATGTAAAAAGAAGTATCCGTGTTTTGTGCTGTCACCGAGGTGCATGCCCGGGCGCATTCCGGCCGGTTCGTGCCTTTTCAATCGCCCGACAGAGAGATTCCGGTTCATCGGTTCCGATCCGGAACGCCTTTCCGGAAAGCAGCCGGACTTCCACCGCCCCGTACCCGGATACATTGTAGAGCGGGCCTGTCGGTGTCCAGCGGATGCCCCAGCCATAGTACCAGGGATTGGTGACCGCGATGGCCGAGGCGATATCTGCAACCGGCCAGTTCTTCCTGATAAGCCCGACCGGCCCGAACCGGATCCGGAGGGTGTCATCACAGACCGATACGTTGAGCGTGGAGCAGATCGCGAGCACGAAGACCATGATGATGATGACGAGCAGCGCGATCCAGACAAATCCGTACAGGAACATCATCGCGAGGATAAAGAGGATTGCAGAGCTCACCGAAGCGATGATGAGAACTCCCCGCTGGGTATGCTCGTACCACCAGTCCCAGGGCTTCCCGGACCGGTCGGCTCCCGATGGCCCGGGGCTTTTTGCCACCGGATTTGCAGCGCCGAAACTGAGCCCTGCGCTGTCGCCGCTCTTTGCTTTCATAACGCGCCCGTTCGGGCACCAGCCGAGATACTGCCGGATAACGTCGGCGATGAACATTAAGAAGCCTCCCTCGCTGCGGTAAATGAATCAGTCTCCTTGTCAAACATCACAGTGTAACCCGTCTTTTGCTCCCACAGCAGGATCAGCAGGAGAACGTACCAGGGGATAAACGCAAATCCTGTGGCGAATGCAGGGAATGCCGGCGCCCCTGCGAACGATATGGGGACGAGGATCGCCGAAAGGAGAAGAACGGCGCCCAGCGGGATAGCGCCGGCGATAAGGAACGTAAGGATGTACTCTTTTGGCCCGGTCTTTATTATCGCACCTTTTTGAAGCATCCCGAGACTCTTCCACAGCCACCGCCCGAAGAAGACAAAAATACCAAATCCGGAAATTGTCCCAAGGCACAACATCAGCCTCGTTAGATCTGCGGCCAGAAAAACCGCAATGAGCGGCAGGGAGACCATGGTGAAAAAAACAGCCCAGATAAAGACCTGGTTCCTGTACCGCTGCATCGATCCGGTTTGTGCCGGAATCCCTGCCCCCTGCGCCTTATAGCCATCTGCTACAGTATCATGAAGCACCGGAAGTTGTCTCACCGTAACCTGTGCCTGAGGGCACCAGCCCAGCCACCCGTGGATAATTTCAGTAAATCGTGACAGTGTCATACGCATTTCGTCTCCTGTTCTCCTTTGGGCATCCCGGGCATCCGGCCGGTTTTTCCATATGTGTAAAGATTCACAGTAGCGATGCCCGCCACTGTTGAGATGATAAACGCCAGACCACACAGTGCGAGCATGAACAGGACTGCTGCTGCGATCCATGCAGCACCCAGGTACCAGAAGAGCAGCATATCGGGTGAGATAATCTCATAGACAATCCGGAAGAGCAGGGCCGTGAGTGAAACCGCAAATAAAACTATGCAGAAAATGAGGAAGCAGGAAATCACTTCACACCAGACATTTTTCATAAGGGTTACCGATCCTGTAACTGCCTCAGGCAGGCGTTTGTTCTCCAGCACCACCAGCGGGACGACAAACAGGGTCAGGACGAACAGGAGACCGTTGATCCCAGATATGACGATTGCCGAGGTGACCGCTGACAGCATGGCATACGTGCCACCGATCGGGCCTGTGCTGTAGACTTCCGGAAGAAGGAGGAAGTTAAAGGGGAACAGGTCAAGAACCGTGTACAGGATAAACTGCATGTTCCCGTAATAATGGAAAGGGACAAAAAGTGCTGTCCCGCAGAGTGCCAGGGTCACCGCCCAGTCTGCAAGGGGCCGCAAATACCCCTTTACCCGTGATAACCTGTCACGGAAGGAAACGGGCCTGCCGGTCTCTTCCGGCAAGAGACTCAGAACGAGGCCGGCCAGCAGGACAATAAGGCAAAATACCGTAAACAGCTCGACAGCAAACGTAAGGACAACCCAGCGCGGAAAGTCAATCGAATTGTACGGATAGGTCCCAAGAAGATGGAGTCCGTACCTGGCAATGAATATGAAAGCCATCACAAGACCGGTCAGGAGCGAGAACCAGAGCAGTTGGTTATTCCTGATAAGAGTTTTTATACTTCCTGTCGCCAGTGTGATCCCCCGGCCGATCCGTCCTGAATCGCCAGCCCCGCCATCCGGTTCCAGAGGATGTACGGTAACCGGCGGAGTTGAGAGAACCATCGATGCGGTGCGCAAGGCCGGCACATTCGGGCACCAGCCCAGATGTCGTTTAATGGTTTTAACGACGTACATGATCAGGACTCCTTTACTAATGAGAGCATCAGACCATCTGATTGCAGATGGCATTTTGTCTGTGATTCCCAGAGCCAGATAATGAGAAGAAGCCACCAGAACAGAATGAATATTAACCCCCCGGTAATCGAGTTTAACATCGTCATATCGGTACCGGGAATTGCCCCCATAAAGACGAACATCGGGACCATGGCCATCAAGAGGGTAATTGCAATGGTGGTTTTATCATACAGTGTCACGAGAAACACCGCCCCGTTCTGACGCACTTCATTCATAGTCTTCCAGAACCGGATCGCATGAAATACTGACAGTAACGATCCTGCTACAATACCGATGAAGAACATCGAAACGTCAATACCGCCTATGAACACAGATAACAGGACTCCCACTACTGAAAAGTAAAGCGCCAACAAAATGATCTGGTTCCGGAACAGGCCGAGCCAGTGAATTGCACGGTCTTTGAAAGATCCGCTTTTTGATGGGACGACTGCTTCATCATCCAGCCGGACTTCTGCGTTCTGTACCCGTTCATGTGCATCCGGACACCAGCCCATCCATTCATGAATAACTTCAGAAATGCGTATCGTCATACCATCGCCTTTACTTTCGCAAACAGTTCTTCAGCCATTTTTGTCGGGTCTGCAGTCTTCTCGATCCTGATGCCGAGCTCGGTTGCATAGTCCCAGAGCAGCTCGATGCATTCTGTATACCGCTGGCATGTGCCGCAGTCGCCGTCATGCTCGTACCAGACCTGCATCCCGTGTTTTTCAGATACGAAAATGATTGCAGGCGTTGCAAACGGGATAGAGCGCCCGAGCAGGATCCCCCTCTCCGCGTTGATCGTATCGACAGCGATCTGGTTTGCCTGCGCCATCTCACGGAGCGCCGATCCGATCTTCTCGTCCATGACAAGAAGGGCTTTTGACACCGCCTGCCGGGAAATCCCGAGCCGGTTTGCGATGGTAATATTGGGCACTCCGCTCCTGCGCATTGCCCAGAACCCGAACTGTTTGTCGTTTTTTGGCAGGAACATGTGTCAACATTAGAATGTTGACAATATAAATAGTTTCCGTGGAATTAAAAAAATCATTCCGGTCCTGCCGTAAAATCGGGAGCAGAACAGATGTCCGCAGGCGAATTACCAGCATGAGACTGCAGGTATAGGCCGGTGCTGCCCCTGTCAGGTTTATCAGGACAGATGGCAACAATTCAGGTGATCAACTATGCCGGGAACATCGATCCGTCCGGTAACCCAGGCGGACCGGGATGCTGCTATTGGGATCTTCAACCATTATGTTACTACCGGTTTTGCTGCATACCCGGACCGGCCCGTATCGCCGGGATTCTTTGACGTGCTCCGTGAGGGCGCTTATTCGTTCCTCGTTATCGAACGCGACGGGGAGATTATCGGGATCGGGCTCGTAAAGCCGTTCCTGCCGTTTTTTACCTTCTCCCGTACCGCAACCGTCTCCACCTTCATTGCCCCTGCGTACCGGCACATGGGATACGGGACAATCCTGCTTGCCGCGATGACTCGTGCAGCGAGAAAGAAGGGGATCGTAATGCTGCTTGCAAACATATCATCCCGGAACCCCGAGAGCCTTGCATTTCACAAAAAGCACGGCTTTACCGAATGCGGGCGTCTCCACAATGTCGGCATCAAGTTCAATGAAAGGTTTGACGTGGTGTGGATGGAAAAGGATCTTGAGCGGGCTCCGGCAGCATCCCGCTGATGATGCCCCCGACAGAGCGGCCGATCTTTTGCATCATTACGGGCACGACAGGTCTGCAGTCTATCCTCTTTTTCGGCTATTTCTGTGTCTGATTATTTGGCACACTGATCCGGATTGTACGAAAATTATCCATCTGACATCCGGTAGACGAAACAACGGAAGCTATCTACGAAGTACCTTCGACAGGAATTACAACCCGTTTGAATTTCGGAGGATAATAGATGTATCCTTTCTCGCGGAACCACTGCGGCGCCCCCGAGACTATGTGTAATTCCGCCGTGCGTGAACAAATAGAGATCCGGAGATCTGTCAGATATAAATGAAAAAAGGATATCCACGTCAAGAATCACTGCACCAAGGACAGCGAACGGGATCAGCGCGGGCAGCCCGAGTGCAGACAATATGATGACAGCGATCAGGGCGTGGGAGAGCGCGTCCACACCGGACTGTTGTGTGGTAATTCCCTTAAAGGTTGACGGCAGGGGATCGCGGTGTTCCCCTGCGATGATTTATGCCGGATGTCACGCAGGCCGGATGAGGGTCGGAAATGAAATTGTGAGAACAGCCGGACTCAGAGAGGTTTCCGGCAGGAGACCCAATAGAAAATAATGAATTTATTCCTGTCGTTATCATTATAATATTACAGTCCAATAGCAGTCTACCAGCGGGTGCAGCGGTGCCGGCACCCTGATCCAGTATAG
The DNA here is from genome assembly GCA_026625165.1 of Methanoregula sp. Classification (NCBI taxonomy): domain Archaea; kingdom Methanobacteriati; phylum Methanobacteriota; class Methanomicrobia; order Methanomicrobiales; family Methanoregulaceae; genus Methanoregula; species Methanoregula sp. The sequence continues at coordinate 2,017,272 of CP112999.1, forward strand.
GATTGGCTTTCAATGAAAACAGCAGAATATCTCTTTATTCTGGCATTTTTAATCCTCCTTGCCAGTGTACCTCCAGCGGCAGCAGATGACTCTACTGTTGTCATCACCGGTTACAAAGTGACACCGGCCGTGATGATGCCGGGTGATACCGGCACCATTGAAATAACCATTATGAATACGGCTTCGGGTGCAAGCATTACCGAGAAGACCGGGGTTAGTGAGGATAATCCGGTCCTGACCAAAACAACAGACATCAATGTCTACGTTGAAACAATCCGTCTCGAAGGCAGGGGTGTTGATGTTCTCAGCGATACCTTCAATCGGGTGGGGGATCTCGGGCCTGGCCAGTCCTTCCCGATTACGTTCCTGATCCGGGCCCCGGCGCAGGCTGGTATCTATTTCCCGGAAGTCCGGATCGATACCAAAGGGGGGCGTAGCACCCGGTACCCGGTACCGGTCAATGTGAATACCCAGATCGCCGTAGCCAAACTCGCCGTTCTCGGCACGGCCATGACAATACCCGATGCGGTGAGGCCCGGAGAGCAGGCAGCAGTCCGGCTCGATCTTGTCAACAGCGGGGAAAGCGCTGCCGAGCGCATCATCGCTCGTATAGGGAATGCCAGTACATCCGTCACACCGAAGGATGCCGGGATGTACTATATCAGCAGCATCGCAGCAGGCCGGAGCGAGCCTATTGATATTACACTGATAACGGACCGTAAGGCAGCAACCGGCATTGCCACAGTACCGGTTACTATCCAGTACTATACCATCGACGGCATCCGGCACACAGAATATGCCACCATCAACCTCCTGATTCAGGGGCAGGCAGAGATCGGTATCGCTTCGATCGAGACCAGCCCGGAACGGATCGTATCCGGTCAACCGTTCAACCTGATCATCCGTGTCGAGAACGCCGGCACGGGCGATGCAAAATCAGTGAACGCCCGCATCGATCTCCCCTTCTCCGGCACGCGGGAGGCATTTCTGGGAAAAATCAAACCGGGCAATGACGCACCCGCCCTGTTCCGGCTCAGCGGTGCTCCGTCAGGCGACCACCCGTACTCCGTGACCATTGCGTACAACGACGAGTGGGGGGACCACACGATGACGCACCCGCTGTCGCTCCCGGTTGCCCCATCTGATTATACCGGTCTTGTGATCGGGCTTGTTATCCTCGCGCTCCTTGCGGGCGGGGCATGGTTGCTGTTCTTTAGGAAAAAACCGGGCAGAAGCCATGAATGAGACGCTCACCCGGCTGCAGCTCTCCTTTTTCTTAGGCCTGCGCTCGCTCCAGCGCGGCAACATCGGCAGCCTCGTGATGACCGTCGTTATCATCGGGATGGTCTTCACCAACATGATCTTCCTGCCCTCGGTCATCACCGGCGCGATCAAGAACTTTGAACAGCAGACCATCCAGTACCAGTCCGGCAATATCATCATCGAGCCCAAGAAAGACACAGAGTATATCGATGACCTTGAGAACCTCCTTGCCCGGGTGAACCGGGTGCCGGGTGTAATGCGGGCAGCGCCCCATTACGATATCGGGGGAGTCATGAAGTTCAAAGGCAACCGCCTGCCCGGCAGCATCATCGCCATCCGCCCGCATGATGAGAGCATGGTGACCGGGGTATCCAAAAAGATGGCAGAGGGCCAGTACCTTGGTGAGGGGGATACCGGCGTCATCGTCATCGGCAAGATGGTTGCAGGGCACGAGGATGAGTCCGAGGACCTCATGCCCTCGCTCGGGGGGGTTACCGCGGGGGATTCAATCGACGTTGAATATACAAACGGCGTGACCCGCACGTACCGGGTAAAAGGGATATTTGAGACCAAGTCGTTCACGGTCGACCCGCTTGTGTACATCACCTGGGAGGAGCTGGAGAGCGTCAGGGGGCAGCCCATCGACCGGGCAACGGCCGTCCTGATCCGGACTATCCCGGGGGAGGACGAGCGCGAGGTGAAGTTCTCCTTAATCGGTATGGGCATACAGGAGAAGGTCAAGACCTGGCAGGACCTGCTGGGCAAGGCATTTGCGCAGGTTGTCCAGAGCTACGCGGTCATCAACAACATCTCAACGGCCGTCAGCCTCGTCATAGCCATCGTGGTCATCTTCATCGTCATCATGATCAAAACCATAAACAACCGGCGCCAGATCGGGATCTTAAAAGCGCTAGGGATCCACAGGACCACAATCACGTTCAGCTATGTCTTCCAGGTCATCATCCTCGCTATCATGGGCATCATTTTTGGCCTCATCATCCTCTTCGCCCTCGACCAGTATTTTGCCGTGTACCCCATGGTATTTCCCGAAGGGGACATCCGCCCCGCGTTCACCATTGCCGATATCGCGTCCAACGCGGTGCTCCTGTTTGTGGCATCAGCAATCGCCGGCTTCATCCCGGCATGGCGGATAGCCCGTGAGGACATCCTCACCGCGATGAGGGCTTAACATGATCAAAATTTCTGACCTGCAGAAGATCTACCGCCTCGGGGTTGTCGAGGTGCCGGCGCTGCGGGGCGTCAGCTTCGAGATCCACCGCGGCGACTTCCTCGGACTTATGGGGCCGAGCGGGAGCGGCAAGTCAACAATGCTCCACCTGCTCGGGCTCCTCGACTATCCTACAGCCGGCACAATCGAGATCGATGGTGTCGATGTTTCAGAGCTCGATGATGACGAGCGGACGGATTACCGGCTCCGGAAGATGGGGTATATTTTCCAGGACTATGCACTGGTGGCCGAGCTGACCGTGCTCGAGAACGTGATGCTCACCGCAATGGCGCAGGGAAAGACGGAAAGGGAGTGCCGTGATGCGACCGGGAGCGTTCTCTCAGTAGTTGGCCTCTCCCACCGCCTCGACCACCTGCCAAAAGAGCTCTCGGGCGGCGAGCAGCAGCGGGTGGCGATTGCACGGAGCATGGTAAACCGCCCCATCATCCTCTTTGCCGACGAGCCCTGTGCAAACCTTGACACGGAAAACTCGCGGGCGGTGCTGGACCAGTTCCATACAATCAATGAAGAGCTCGGCCAGACCATCGTCATGGTCTCGCACGAAGAGTGGCACAAGCAGTACTTCCACCGGATCGTGTATTTAAAAGACGGACGGATCGAGCGTGAAGAAGAGCGCAGGGAGCACGGGACCGCTGGAAACATGCAATACGTATAAAATAAAGGCCAGGGCCGAGATTCGAACCCGGGTCGGGGGATCCACAGTCCCCTAGGATAACCAACTACCCCACCCTGGCAGATTTCCCTTTTACATTGGAAGTTGTCATTCTTTAAGGTATCCTAAAAAGTTCCTGCTCCCATACGACGCAGGATTTGCCGGATCCGGAGTATTGTTCCCATGATGCGACGACATGAATATCCGGTGATTATTAATAGTCTCTTGACTCCATTACCTATCAGGTTGACATGGACGGTTTGTCCGTAATATCATAACATCCCAGGACTGCACCTTTTCTTGTGCGGCGATCCGTAAATTTTGCGCCGGCGATGCGTGTCCCTGTGATGGACCGGTGGTGAATGTGGCGCATAATCCAAAAATCCGTACACCCATCGTCTGCGTGATGGGGCACGTCGATCACGGGAAGACATCGCTCCTGGACCGGATCCGCGGCTCGTCTGTAGTCTCCTCCGAGGCGGGTGCAATCACCCAGCATATTGGCGCAACCGTCGTCCCCATCGATGCAATCCGTACCATGAGCGGCACGATGGGCAGGGCGCCGATCAACATACCCGGCCTTTTGTTCATCGACACTCCGGGCCACCACGCGTTCACCACACTGCGGGCTCGGGGCGGCGCGCTTGCCGACATGGCAATCCTGGTCGTCGATATCACACAGGGGTTCCAGCCCCAGACGGTAGAAGCGCTCCAGATCCTGCGCAACTGCAAGACACCATTTGTGATCGCAGCGACCAAGATCGACCGGGTCCACGGGTGGCGAGTAAACGAGAACGATACGTTCGTTTCATCGTTTGCACAGCAGAACGACAGGGTCAAAGGCGATATCGAGAACAAGACCTACGAGATCGTGGGAAAACTCGCGGAGCTCGGGTTCTCCGCCGACAGGTTCGACCGGGTCGCCGACTTCCAGCGGAACCTCGCGATTGTCCCGGTGAGCGCCCATACCGGCGAGGGCATTCCTGACCTCCTCCTTGTCATGATCGGGCTCGCCCAGAGGTACATGGGGCAGGAACTCGCTCTCACGGTCGAAGGCCCCGGCGCCGGCACAGTACTTGAGGTAAAAGAGGAGCGGGGGCTCGGGATGACGCTTGACGTGATCCTCTATGACGGCACGCTTTCAATAGGGGATGAGATTGCTGTCGCAGGAAAGGACGAGGTCGTTGTCACGAAGATCCGGTCGCTCCTGCAGCCCCGCCCGATGAAGGAGATCCTCATAGAGGACAGGTTTGAGCGGGTCAGATCGGTCGCAGCGGCATCGGGAGTTAAAGTGACCGCCCCCAACCTCGAACGGGTCATTGCAGGCTCGCCGCTCTTTGTGATCCGGGGCAACCGGGATGAGATCGAAGACCGGATCAAAAAGGAGATGAGCGAGATCCATGTGAACCTCTCCGAAGAGGGGCTCGTGATCAAGGCGGACACGATTGGGGCGCTCGAAGCGCTCTGCAAGGAGCTTGAGGCAAAGGAGATCGGCGTGATGCGGGCGGAGATCGGGGGGGTAAGCCGGCATGACCTGATCGAGACCGAGACGATAAAAAATCCGTACTACCGCGCCCTGCTCTGCTTCAATACCCCGATCCTTCCCGATGCGCAGGACATGATCAAGGACCCGCTCTACACGCAGGTCAGGGTCTTTGACGGCAAGGTGATTTACCAGCTCATCGACCAGTACATCGCATGGCGGGACGAGCAGAAACGGCTGCACGAGCAGAAACGTTTCGAGCACGTCATCATGCCGGCAAAGATCCGGTTGCTCCCCGACTGCGTTTTCCGGCAGAGCAACCCTGCGGTGGTCGGAGTCCGGGTGCTCGGCGGAAAACTGCGCGGCGATGTCGATCTGGTAAAACTGGACGGCAAAAAAGTAGGTCACCTTAAGACCATGCAGATGAGGAGCGAGACCATCCGCGAAGCCGATGCCGGGCAGGAAGTCGCAATCTCGATCGATGGGGCAACGGTGGGAAGGCAGGTAAGTGTCGGAGATGATCTGTTTGTAGACATTCCCGAGCGTCACGTAAAAGTGCTCGAGCGTGAGATTGCAAAAACGCTCAACCCTGCTGCACAGGAAGTGCTTGCCGAGTTCGCGGCAATGAGGCGCAGGGCAGAACCTTTCTGGGGTAAATAAAGCATTTTTTTGGCTCTGTGGAAATCATCTTCATAACATTCTTGGGGGTGTTTGCCGTTCCCTGCAGGGAAGGGCAAACTGAAGATGATGTCCCGATGGACATCTTCGAGTTACATTGCCCCCGCCACTGCGGCACTTAAAAAAAGGTCTGACGACCATTTTTACGAGTCCGCCATCCTTTAAGGATAGCAGACATCCCCCCTTGCGATATCCACCTAAAACCGGTTCGTCATGGATCTCTGGTAATGAGTAGCGATCAGGGATTTCTACAGATCCTCTTCCTGCCGACGCGAGGATTTAATAGAGTGTCCAGCGTATAAAGTGGGTACTTCTCATGAGTAAGCGGCAGCGCCGGTAACGAAGAGATGAAAAAACCCAATAAATCAGGATATCGATTTACAGGAGTCAGCATATGGTGGAATTCAAGGTCGTTGTTGCAGACCCAAAAACAGGACGCGCCTATAATGTCGACGCAGGCAGCGGCGTGGCGGGCGCGCTCGTTGGCAAAAAGATCGGGGACGAAGTGGACGCAGGTCCGCTCGGGCTCTCCGGCTACAAGGTAAAGATAACCGGCGGATCAGACCGGACCGGAACTCCGGCGAACAAGAGCCTTCCCGGGGCAGGGAGAAAGAGGCTCCTTGTCGCTGATGGTACCACAGGTTACCACCCCAAGATGGAGGGGCAGCGCAGGAGGAAAATGCTGCGCGCAAAGGAGATCACCCCGGACTTTGTCCAGGTGAACACCCTTGTCACTTCGTACGGTGACAAGACGCTTGAGGAGATGTTTCCGGCAAAACCCGCCGGCGAAAAAACCGCGGATGCCGCCAAAGCTCCAGCAAGAAAACCGGCCTCAAAGAAATCCAAATAAAAAAATTCACCGATTCTTTTTTACGCTACTTTTAATGCTTTAAGTTTGCCCTCAATAGGAATATTGTGCTGTTTTGCGATAACCGCGAGCTTAGCTCTTAACATCAGGTCGTTGTCAAAATCTCTTGCTGATGAGCCGATTTTCTTTAACGAATATCTCGGTTTTCTGCCAATTATAATTCCTTGAGATAACTCAAGGAGGGTATGAATATTACACTTCCGGGGGGGACAGATATTTTAATATCATCACGCATCTATGCACAGCGTACAGAATCTGGTTATCTTTGATACATACGGGGATGGATGATATGTTAAATCATGAAATGTGCCGGATATCAAAGCTGTTCCGCAATGTTCCATTTCTGCTGCTGATGTGTGTTTTTATTGCTTTCCTGCTGCCCTGCGTCTCTGCTGCAATGCAGCTTTCAGAGGGGGAGAACGACCTCGGGCTGATTGCCTATACCGAAGCACCAAAGACGTGGACGATATCTCTAGATAACTTCCAGAAAGTCGAGGTGGGAGTATACAATTCAGCACGGGCGGAACCAAGCAGGTACGGCGGGTGGATGGGATATCTCAAGGTTAACGGGGAGAAGGTCTGGGAGCATACCGGGGACAGCAATATCAAAGACTACCTCATGGGAACCACGGTCAAGGAATCGGCATACCGGAACCAGTACTACGACCTGACTTCAAAGTTTCACAAGGGCCAGAACACGATCACCTACTATCACTATACAGGTGACGGAAAACACGGGCTGAAAGTCAGGCTGACAAAGGGGACTGCTGCCACACCAGTACAGACACTGACTACCTTATCGACGCCAACGAAGACACCGACACCTGCACCAACTACAGAAAAGCCCTACTGTACGGGTAGCACATGCGGAGTGATCAAATCCGTCCAGTTCAACGGGGTTGAGATCAAAGGACCCCTGACCGACCAGCAGAAGGATATTGTTGACAGGGTCAACCACTGGCTCAGTGAAGTCGATCCGGTATATGGTTCAAGACGTGTGGATGAGATATTTACTCTCAACATCGTATCCGACAATAAGCCACCATTATGGAGCGAATCAAGAGATGAGATGCAGATCCCACTAGATGCAACAGATTTTGATATCGCCCACGAGGTCGGACACTATGTGACCTACGGGATAATGATGGCAAACAATGGAGATCCTAAATATGTGCCTCTCTGGTTCAGGGACGGGCTCGCAGAGCAGATTGCCTTGCAGGTTGGAGCATCCGGCTGGCCTCGGCGGGACTGGTTTTTTACTGAGCTTGAGAGAAAAACAACCAAAGATGAGATAAGAGCTTCTGCAATAAAAGCATTTGAAGACGCACGGGAAGCGACAGATTCCCTTGATCCGGCTATGGGATATGGCTCGACTGAAACGTTCGTTGAATTTCTTTACAACCGGTACGGCAAGGATGACATTATTATCGCCATGGTGGACTCATCGAACAATGATTACCGGAAACGCGAAGATCTGGATGTAGTCCTCGAACGCAGGACCGGAAAAAGATTTTCTGAACTTGAAGAAGACTGGCTTTCATACCTTGACCAGAAATATAAAATCTACCCCGCTGTCACACCCGCTCCAGTGAACATCCCCTCTGCCGGAGATCCTATAAGCAATTTCTTCAGAGGACTTTTCCGGTGGCTCGGTGGAGGATAACGGGACTTTAGAGATTTCAATCCCAGCCGGACGGTAAAACAGGACGTACTTATCCAAAGCTCACTTTTTTTTCAGGCTCTGCTGAAGCGCTTCAAGCTTGTCCTCAAAGGGGACATTGTGCCTTTTTGCGATGATCGCCAGCGCCGCTTCAGGCAGCAGGTTGCCGTCAAACCCGTCTTTGATGAGCAGGTTCATCTCCGCGACAACTTCGGTCTCCTCTTTTTTTGTTGCCTGTGCAATGCGCCGGATCAGGTCCTGCGACGGGTCTTTTTTTTCAAAAATGACCGAGGTCGGTTTGAACCCGACCGGGATCGTAACGGCGGATATGTCAAAGCCGGGGGAAAAGACGCCTTTGTCCTGCACCAGCAACCCCTCTTCCTCGGCATTTTTTAACAAAAGGTTTGCCTGCTCGGTACTCATCCATTTGCGATCAAGCGCAAAGTAGTAGACCAGCTCGTTCTTTCGCATCGCCGTCTTCCGCGTGTGCCGGAATGGCGCTGCAATAGTAGTTTTAAGGGGCACGGCTATTTACCAAGAAGCAGGTTTTTCATATCCAGCGCATCGAGCCCGCCGGGTGCTCCTTCCTTGGCAATATCGATATCGGTATGCCTGACCCGGTCGGTGAGCCTGACAAAGAACACATCGTTTGCGATCGGCACCTTGCCGCCGCCCCGCAGTGCAAGCGCAAGCACCGAGATGCGCATGTCCTGCGATTCGGTGACGGTCCCCGGTCGTACGATATCCGGAGTGATATCGCCAAATGTTGCACGATCGACTGCCACTTCGACTTTAATCTTGACCTTGACGAGCTCTTTTGCCGGGGATGTCTTTGTGGTTTCCGAGCCGTCAAGGGATACGATATGCCTGATCGCCTCTAAAAAAGGGATGCCCATCGTAAACGAGAGGTCGATTTTCTGGGGGAACCGGTAATAGATCCTTCGCATAGCTATTCTGTATGAAATACAAGAGAAAAAAGGTACTGGTTGATGGAGATATCAACAGGATTTATTCCATCAGTATCGCGTTGATGACGCCGTCCTGACCGGGCCGGCTGACAATGCGGGCTCGCCCGATCTCGGTCTGGATGATTGCGCCTTTGGTGAGGAGGTTGCGCCGTACGTAGTTCGGGTTTGCGCTGTTCTTCTCAACATTCGTGATCTTTGCCTTTTTAGTATCGCCATTTGCCGCATTCGTCACGTTGGCGTACTGTGCACGCAGGGCACGCACCTTCTCGTTTGCGCCGGTTGTGCGTTCGATCTTCCTCTTGTCCTCACCGATATGGGTGTCCGTGGGAGCGAGGCCGATCTCGGTCCTCCGCTTCCCCTTCGCCGGACGTATACGGCCGCCGGTCACCTTCCGGATTGATTCTCCTTGCCATTGCATGAATAAACCCCGTTATATCATTGTATCTTTTAAAAACCCTTCTTATTGCCAAGGGCAGAAGAGTGGGTTTTTTTAAAGAGCGTGCTCTATATATTCCCTTTCCAGTTATTTAACAGCTGCGTTCATGAGGAGAGAATCTCGTCCAGCAGTCCGACGATGCCGTCCCCGGTCTTCAGGTTCGTGCGGAACACCTTCATGGACGGGTTGTACCGGTGGATATCCGCCTCCATGCGGTCAAGGTTTGCGCCCACGGCCTCTGCGAGGTCGACTTTGTTGATGACTCCGATCGTGCAGTCCCGAAACATCATCGGGTGCTTGTTCACGACATCGTCGCCTTCCGTCGAACTGACAATGACAATCCGTTTTTCCGCGCCCAGTTTGAAATCGGTGGGGCAGACCATGTTGCCCACGTTTTCGATGAAGAGCACATCGATCTCATCGAGCGGGAGGTGGTCGATGGCGTGTTCGACCAGATGTGCGTCAAGGTGGCATTCCTTGCCGGTGTTTGCATTATAGGCAGGGATGCCAAGCAATTTGATCCGCCTGAAATCGTCGTCCCCGTACACGTCACCGGCTATCGCCCCTGCCCGCTTCCCTTTCCTGACAAGCAGCGGGACGAGCCGTTCGATGAGTGCAGTCTTGCCCGAACCGATCGCGCCCAGAAGGTCAAACGCCCGCACCCCATGAGCCATGAGGTGCTCCGCGTTGTGGACCGCGATCCGGTTGTTGACGTCGTAGACATCCTTCTCGATCCTGACGTCAATATGGTGCATGCACTAAAGGTTGGAGCGTGCAGTGTTTATACCTTAACACACAAACCATCCTGCAATGGCAGATGAGTGTGTCCTGTACCCCTGTTATTTCAACGGCGCGCTGAAACGGAGCGAGGGGCGGAGGGTGCCCCTCAAGGCAGGGGTAAAAGCACCATCGCTTGCCGAGCTTGAGCGGGTATTGAAACGCTCGGGCCTCAGGTTCCGTGCCGAGGACAACCACCACCCGGCCCACTGGGAGCGCCATGAGGGGCGCCTTGTCGTTGAATGGAATAAGGGGAAGGGAGCGCTTATTAAAAAAGTGGCGCAGCAGATGGGAGGAAAACGATGAAAAAAATGTTCGACCTGCACACGCACACGATCCACTCAGACGGGGAGATGCTTCCGATCGAACTCATACGGCGTATGGCGGTGCTAGGGTACACCACCGTAGCCATCGCCGACCATGTCGACACCTCAAATGTCACTACTATTCTTGGGTCACTGGCGCTGGTGAAAGACTCGGCGCAGCTGTTCGGAGTGAACCTCCTGTGCGGGGTCGAGATCACCCATGTACCCCCGGAACAGATTGCCGGCCTTGCAAAACAGGCAAAAGACGCGGGAGGGGACATCGTGATTGTGCACGGCGAGACTCCTGTAGAACCAGTTGCTCCCGGCACAAACCGTGCTGCATGCACCTGCAGGTATGTCGACGTCCTCGCCCACCCGGGTATGATTAACATTGAGGATGCCATCCATGCTGCCAAAAATAATATCGCACTCGAGGTCACTTCGAGGAGTGGGCACAACCGGACCAACGGGTATGTCGTTCAGGTAGCCCGCGAAACCGGGTGTCAGGTTGTTGTGGATTCAGATGCCCACGGCCCGCACGACCTGCTGGACGAACGCGCGAGATTCCTTGTTGCGAAGGGTGCCGGGCTGACCGAAGCGGAATGCCGAGACGTATTATCTTTAAATATCGAGCAGTTCCTCTCTTCCTGAAATTATTATTTATACTTTCACAAAACTTTTAAATACTGAACAGGCATTGATATATAGATTGCTAATTTAATCTGGCACATCTGTATCTTTCAGAGGTTGTTGTGTGAAAGTTGTTGGTCGAGCGATGAGCACCCCCGGCAGCCGGATGCTCGTTATCCAGTGTGAACCCGCCCAACTCCCCGGACTGTACAGCGAAGTTATTGACCGGAAGATGCAGCCGGTCGGTAAAATCGTTGATATCTTCGGCAACATAAAAAAGCCCTACGCAACCGTCATCTGCCGCGGGCGGTGCGACATCAAACCTGAAGAGAAAGTGTTCGCAAAGGCAGCAACCGATCCAAAAGGGTACCGTCCTGTGTTAAGGAAGCGATAACAGCGTGGTGAATGTAAATGCAGGAAATTGAAAAACTCAAAGTTCTCCAGAATGAGCGGGAAGCCCTCAAGTCCCGCACGAAAATAAAAGAGCAGGAGAAGAAGGCAGAGAACCATACCGAGACCGTCTGCCCCGAGTGCGGGGGCCGGCAGCTTGTCCATGACTATGAGCGTGCAGAACTGGTCTGCCAGGGCTGCGGGCTTGTGATCGACGACGACTTCATTGACCGCGGCCCCGAATGGCGTGCGTTTGACCATGACCAGCGCATGAAGAGATCAAGGGTCGGCGCACCGATGACCTTTACGATCCATGACAAGGGGCTCTCGACCATGATCGACTGGCGCAACCGTGACAGTTACGGCAGGGCAATCTCAAGCAAGAACCGTGCCCAGCTCTACCGCCTGCGCAAGTGGCAGCGCCGTATCCGGGTCAGCAACGCGACCGAGCGCAACCTCGCGTTCGCACTCTCGGAACTCGACCGGATGGCATCGGCTCTCGGCCTCCCCCGCAATGTCCGCGAGACCGCAGCTGTCGTCTACCGTGATGCAGTGGACAAGAACCTGATCCGGGGAAGGAGTATTGAGGGAGTCGCCGCTGCAGCACTCTACGCAGCGTGCCGGCAGTGCAGCGTCCCCCGGACTCTTGATGAGATCGCGGAAGTGTCGCGTGTCTCAAGGAAAGAGATTGGACGGACATACCGGTTCATCTCCCGCGAACTGGGTTTAAAACTCCTCCCGACCTCGCCAATCGACTATGTGCCCCGGTTCTGCTCCGGGCTCACACTCAAAGGAGAGGTGCAGTCCCGCGCGGTGGAGATCCTGCGTCAGGCAGGCGAGCGCGAGCTCACCAGCGGCAGGGGGCCAACCGGTGTCGCGGCTGCGGCAATCTACATCTCATCGATCCTTGGCGGGGAACGCCGCACCCAGCGTGAAGTCGCCGAAGTCGCCGGTGTGACCGAGGTCACCATCAGGAACAGGTACAAGGAACTGGCAGAAAAGCTGGATATCGAGATCATCCTCTGATCTTTTTTTCCCATAAATTTTTGCGGCAGGCTGTGGTATCACAACAACTATATTTCATCCGCAGCAACTTTGTATGCCAGACCGTCCGGGCTCGTAGATCAGGGGTAGATCGTTACGTTCGCAACGTAAAGGCCGCGGGTTCAAATCCCGCCGGGTCCATCTTTTTTATAAGCGAGATAGATCTTACTTTTTACCTGTTCATGGTTACCAATGGAACTATACCTTCCTCTCACCAGCCCTTTAACCGGTAAATGAACTGCGCGGGCAATCAGGTATCGATGGTATTAAAACAATCATGTACACAAATTTTACTCCCTGCAACCGGTGACACATGAAAACACAGGTAGAGCGTGCAAGAGGGGGAACGATCACATCCCTGTGCAGATCCGTGGCAAATGCCGAGGGGTTACATCCCGAACTCATCGCCTCCCGCATCTCCACCGGAAGCATCGTGATCATGAGCCGGGGTAAATGCTGTGTCGGCATTGGCGAGGGGCTACGCACCAAGGTGAACGTCAACATCGGCACATCGTCCCAGAGGCACGACCCCATGGAAGAAGCGATGAAAGCGGAGATTGCCCAAAGGTATGGGGCGGATACCGTCAGTGATCTCTCGATGGGCCCGGAAATCCGGAGTACCAGGAACCTCATTTTTAACCACACGTCTCTCCCGATCACAACGGTCCCGATCTACCAGACCGCTTCTGAAACCGGCATCAGGGACATGACAGGGGAAGACATCATCCGGACCATCCATGAACAGGCAAAGGAGGGGGTCAGCTCGTTTGTCCTCCACTGCGTCAGCAGACCTGTGCTCAATGCATATAAAAAAAATAAAAGGATCCTCGGGATAGTCTCAAAAGGCGGCTCGATCACCAGCGCCTATATGCTGCTCAACCGCTGCGAGAACCCGTTTATTGAACATTTCAGGACCGTCCTTTCCATCCTGAAAAAGTATGATATTGTCCTCTCCCTGGGCAATACCATGCGGAGCGGCGGCATCCACGATGCACGGGATAAAGCCCAGCTTGCAGAGATCCGCGAAAATATCAGGCTTGCCCGTCTTGCACACGATGCAGGCGTCCAGGTGATCATCGAGGGGGTAGGCGGACACGTACGAACGGATAAGATCGCGCAATATGTGAAATACCATAAACGGCTGGCAAACTTCCCGCTCTTTGTTGCCGGCCCGCTGCCGACGGACGTGGCGATGGGGTATGACCATATTGCCGGATGTGCCGGTGCAAGCATTGCAAGCGGTGCGGGGGCGGACTACCTCTGTTATATCACACCCGCCGAACACCTCAGCCTCCCAACGCCGGAGCAGGTGCGGGAGGGGCTGATCGCGTTCAGGATTGCCGCACATATCGGGGACAGCGTAAAATACGGGCTTTCCCCTGCTGATGCATCGGTTTCAAAGAACCGTGCAGACATGGACTGGGAGGGGCAGTTCTGCAATGCGCTCGATCCGGACAAGGCGCGGTTGATGGCGCCCCGCTCCGGCCCGTGCTCGATGTGCGGTGATTTTTGTGCCATCAAAATCATGCGGGAACTGGCACTGTGAGATATACCTGGTTGAATGAGAAAGTGATCAGGAACACCGTTTTTACTTCTTCTGCTGCATTGACGCGACTTCGCTCTCAAGCGTCGACTTCAGCCTGTCCACAGCTTCGTTGAGGTCGCTGGTTGTAGTAATCATGAACGAGTTATCGCTCTTTGGGTCGTGGTAGTTGACGATATACTCGATCTGCCCGTCCTTTCCTTTCTTGGGTTCGATGATCAGCTTTGCCATAATGATGCACAAAAGGTTCTGTCTTTATCCCTCATGTTTCTTTTTAAACAAGACGCCGATCAGCAACAACTATATGGAATCCGCAGAAAAATAGTATGCCACATCTGTTGGGGCTCGTAGATCAGGGGTAGATCGTCACGTTTGCAACGTGAAGGCCACGGGTTCGAATCCCGTCGAGTCCATCTTTTGTTTTCCCTTTTTTTAGATTGGAATTTAAAAAAATGATTATTTAGGTCTGGCCACTTCAACTGCATCAATGGTGATGAGCGGCATCTGCGCTCCGCTCTGAGGCAATACAACTGCAGTATTGGAATTTTTCGCTGGAGATACTACTAATGTGTGGACACCATCCGGCAGTCCGGCAGCAATCGGGACAGTTTTTATCGCTGCATTGTTAGAATACATGTCGATCGACGGAAGTGTTTTCCCATCGAGAGTGACTTCAGCAGTTCCTCCAAACGGAGCTGCGAGATATACAAGAGCAATACCTGTCCCATTAAAAGTCAGGGTCATTTTAATGTTGTTGTATCCATAGGAACCGTAACCGGTCAATGTCCATGTGCCCCCGCTGGCCTGATTATTTTGTTCATTTTTCCAGCCGGGACTGTATACGATCATTGGGTCGGATTCTTCAACACGGATGGTTTCTATCTGGGATACCGGGCTTGTTGTTGTTACCTGAACAAGAGGCGATCCACCGCTGGACTGAGGATTTGATGCAGTGTTTGAACACCCGCACAGAAAAACTCCGCATACCACTATAGCAATTGCACATATTGACAGCGGGATGATGGCAATTCGTTTCATAGATAATAATAAAATTAATGAATAGTAATAATGATTTTGTTTTGAAAGACAGGGAAAATTATTTTCTCTTCTTTTGCATCATTGCACCGAAGTAAACGAGCGCAACAGATACGACACTAATTATGTATACCGGCTCAATTCCCGATTTCTGGGTAGTGGTGACGACAGGAACGGTTGCTTCCGATTTTACATCATCGATTAAAACAACGTAATCCCCTGTTCCGATATCCTGCTGAGATGAGTATGAGTAGTCATCCTCAATACCGATACTCATCCACATCAGTTTGTCAAGATCCATTTTGCCGTTGAGGTCTTGTTTTTCCCATGTCATTGGTTGGAACTTTGAAAACGGGATATTGGAATATTCCCATCCGGCCTTATCCAGTTCGCGGGCAACCGCCCAATAGCCGATGCTGGGTTCGAGTGATTCGAAGAGGTATACTCTCAGATGGCCGGTTTTTACCATCGGGTTATATGACCAGAATCCGATGCCATTCTGATTCGTGAGATCGAATTGTTTCAGATCTCGCCCGATTCCACCCCAGTCCGGTCTTTCAATATTGTTGAACTGGCAGGTTATTTTGATAGAGCTGGAACCGGATTTCACGTTTATGGTATCGAGAGCATTTGTACAGACATCTCCCGGCCCGGCAAATGGGAGCCACGCAGTTGTATCTTCCATGGGATCGGACAGGGGCTTGGAAGATTTTTGAGTCGGAGTTGGCGGGGGTGAGGTAAATTTCAGTGTATTAAGACTGCTTTCGAAAATTGACTGATATTTATCATAACTGGCTGTGGGAGTTGTCAATGTAAAAACATACCAATGATCTTGATCTATTAAAAAAGAGATTTTTTGACGAACTTTTACACTTTTGAATACTGTGTCATAAACAAGAACTCGTGCATCCCGATCTCCTACTTTTGTCCTTTCTTCAGATACCAATTGAAAATTATATTCCGATCCTAGCCTCGTGAGCTCTAATTTTGTTGCTGATACCACATCATCTATTCCAAAACCCATTGTATTATTGACATTAACATTTATGGAACTTGCAGAATTTGTGTCTTTGAATGCGATTATTACTCCTTTTTGACTGTTATCTACAATCCATCCCGCCGGGGGATCAAATGAGAAGCCATATTGAGAATTTGTGTAAGCACTTGTCACAGTGACAAGCAGCACTAAGGCAATTGATAATCCAATACAATACATCACTGTGTTCCGGGAATATCCCGAATGCGATTGCGTTCTGAAAACAACCACCATATCCAGGTCACATACCTTTATTGAAGGGGAATTGCTCGTAAAATATTTAAAGAATGTTTTTTAATCAAAACAATTCTATCAATTATAATATGTCCCGCACCTCCGAATTCCTTCGGACTCTATGTTATATCGATGGCGGAATTCTCCTGTTCACAACAGTATTACGATTAAACCAAGGGGACATTAACGCGTTATTTATTCTTATCCCCGCGCTTCTCTCATTCGCTGCAGGCAGATATTATACTACACATAAGGATTATGTTTCATTCTGGTCCCTCCTCATATCGGGAGGCTTGGGTTATGTAATGCTCATTAATCAGAATCCTTACTATCCTGACCCAGTCGGGACAGTATTAATGAAATTCCTCCTGCTCGCGTTCCCGCAAACAGTGATCCTGATCCTTACAATAAAAATCAAGGGTTTTGTCCTGTATCCAAAGGATGAGCCTGCTATACAAAACAAAGCTACCTTTTCCCCAGATAAAGGTGTAAAACCGTTATCCTCAACCGGCCATCACGACGTCTTCATCAGCCATGCACAGGCAGACAAACCTGTAGCAGATGCCGTATGTGCCCGGCTTGAAGCTGCCAACATCCGCTGCTGGATTGCACCCCGTGACGTTCCACCCGGCAAGGATTTCCCGGAAGCCATCATTGAGGGCATAGAAGGGAGCCGGGTGATGGTTCTCATCTTCTCGTCCCATTCCAATAACTCAAAACATGTCATCCGCGAACTTACGAGTGCAGTCAACAAGGGGCTCGTCATCGTCCCGTTCCGGATTGAGGATATCATTCCTTCAAAGTCCATGGAGTACCTCATCAACATTCCTCACTGGCTTGACGCACTGACTCCCCCGCTGGAACAACATCTCGAAACTCTTACGGATCGGATTGTACACATTTTACAGGATATTCCATTGCCTGAGAAATAGAGAAGATCATTTTTTCTGATGCAGAATCGGGAGCCTCTGCATAGCCACAAATTTTTTTATCTATATTCAGACTTAAAATTAAATACGGCATAACCAGAAAATATTATTTAAATTGTGATGGTACTGATCGTATGAAAGCGAAGTCATTTGTGATATTCGTATTAATAATCCTGACAATTACGGCTCTGTAGAAAACCTGATCTAAAACAGAGTTGTACCGACGACCGAAAGAGCTAAGGTACGGTGTCTCCTTACCTTGTTATGCAATCAACCTGTAAGGAGACGATATAGTGTCAGCAAACCGGTATATCAGGTTTGTTGAAATATCATCCGGATTGATCAAAGATTCAAGAATTCCTCTTTTCTCTTCCAAGTTCTCAAGAAAAACCTATACCCAACACCAGTTACTCATTCTCCTTCTCCTGAAAGAATATCTGTCTGAAGATTACCGGGACACGATCGAACTAACTGAGATCATGGATTCTCTCAGAGAGAAGATTCACCTCGATGAAGTACCTCATTTCACGACTATCCAGAAGTTCTGTCAACGGATCCGATCATTCACTTTCACCCGGTTACTTAACCGGCTCATGAAAATGTTCTACGACTGGGGCGAGAGGATCCCTTGTACTGCTATCGATTCATCCGGGTTCACCAGCTCCTATGCCAGCCATTATTATTCGTGGAGAACCGGTAAGACCAGAAAACGGTTCCTGAAAACCTCGATCTCCGTTGATACTGATCGTCAGATTATCACCGGTCTGAAGATCTCCCAGCACCCGGTCCATGATATCCCTCACGCTGAAAAACTCCTGAAACAAACTCACAGAACCAGACAATCCGACCTCTATGTCATGGACAAAGGATACGACTCTGAAGAGATCCATGAATTGATCCGGGACTCCCTCAACTCCTGTTCCCTTATCCCGGTCAGAAACAGAAAACGGAAACGAATCTCCGGGTATTACCGAAGACGAATCGCTCAGTCATTCGATGAAGATAAGTATCATCAGAGAAATAAGGTCGAAACGGTATTCTCCGTCCTGAAAAGAAAGTTCGGAGAAGCCCTCAAGGCTCGAAAATACAGACTCCAGATCAAGGAGATCAAAATTAAAGTGATCCTCTATAACCTCTCAAGAATGATGTTAACAATTTCAGTTCTTATTCGTATTGAGGAATTCTACAGAGCCACAATTACAACAATCGGTTGCGTGCAGAACACTTCAAATCCTGCCAAGGTAACAACCGGTATTCAGGCATCCCCGACAGCAGTTTCTTCTGCCGGCACCCCGGAAATATCGCCCGCTCCCGGAACGACCGCCGCTGGTACAAAAACCAGTATTGTCACACCTCCCGTACTCACCAAGGTCATTAAAGACAGTGACCTGCTATTCTCATTAAAAGTACCTGAAAATTATTATGGGGCGACGAGAAGGTTATCGAACAGGGAGGGTTACTCGGGAATGATCTTTGCATCCGATATCGTAGATAAGAGTAACAGGAATCCGCAGTCAATTGAGAACTCTACCGACGATGGGTTGTATATACTAACCTATGGTATCGCGAGGAACCAGGACCAGGATCTACGCAACTGGATCCGCGAACACTGGGTAAAGCCTGTCGAAACATCAGTTGTGATAAACGGGATCAAGTACACCAGGTTTGAGACAGGTTCGGGCATTAAGAGCGTTGCATACATTGGTTCAAAAACCAGTGCCAATGAAAAAGCATACGCGGTTGCCATTATCTATAATGTTGATCCGTCAGCAACCAAGCTCGGGATCGAAGGTCATGACGCAATGGTGAATTCGTTCCGATGGCTCACGATTAAAGAGGCCGGAACCACAACAGGTGAAGAGACGCAAAAAATATAAGCGCGGTTTAGCCCTTTCATCCTCGCTCGACGCCCTCACTCCCCCGCTGGAGCAGCACCTGGACAGCCTTACGGTCCGGATCACCCACATCCTCTCGGGTACCCCAGTGATGAAGTGATAAAGAGTGTCACACGTCATGCCGGCACAATCCACCCCACGATGAGTTCTTCTCATCCTCGCGATTTGAGGGATTATAAATCCCACCGGGTCCATCCTTGTTTTTATCATAATTCCTGAGAACGAGCCTCCATGCAGTTGATCCCTGCATACGGTATTTAATGAAAAACGTGAATATTATCGTTTAACAGAAACCAGATTGGACAGAAGGTGTGGAGATGCTTTTACAGAACGATGACAAACTGGCACAGGTCCTGAACTCGCTGCCGGTACTGATATTTTTTACAGATCCTGACGGTGTATTTCTCTGGAAAAATAAGATATTTTATAAATTTTTCACGGGCTTGAAAATATCCGGAGGAGTAAATTCCATTGGTGATCTTTTTCCGGAAGATAAAGAGGAGTTCTCCCGCGATATTCACAAAGTCGCCTCAACCGGTGAGCCGAAGTACGGGATCATCCGCCGGATCGACACCGCAAAAGCCGGTGCAAAAACCCTGAAGTTCAGTATCCTCCCCTTCAATGGCAGCGGAAAGAGAAAATTTGAAATCCTTGTATTTGGGACAGACATCACCGAACAGGCCGAGATGGAACAATTGAAAAAGGATGCTTATGACCAGATCGAGAGAAATATCGAACAGTTCGCAATATTGGGAGACCACCTTCGCAACCCTGTCACTGGAATTGTCGGGTTCTGCGATCTGCTTGACGACAAAACCATCGCCCAGAAGATCATTGGACAGGCTAAAGAGATCGACCGCATCATCACGCAGATAGATCAGGGCTGGATCGAATCGGAAAAAGTCAGGACTGTTATTAAAAAATACTATGATGTCGGCGTAAGCGGGACGCATGAACTCGTTGCCCGTGCGATTCATGAAGAATATATCTCTCAGCAGAAGAAGTTGGGGATGACCCCGGAAACAAACCCCTCGATGCGCCCCTGGAACGAGCTGTCCCGCCACCTGCAGGATGCAAACCTCAAGCAGGCTGACGATGCGTGGAAGAAGCTGCAGATGATCCAATGTGCTATCGGTTTTGCCATAAAACCGGACGAGCCGTTGTTCAGGTTCCTCCCCCAGGAGATCGAGATGCTGGCTGAACATGAACACCAGCGCTGGATGGATGAAAAGGTAAAAATGGGGTGGAAATACGGGCCCGAGACCAATGATAAGGCAAGAATTCATAATTGTATAGTGCCGTGGGAGGTTCTGCCGGACCATGAGAGGGAAAAAGACCGGGATGCGGTCCAGGCCCTGCCGCAAATCCTTGCGAAGGTACGGTTGAAAATTATCCGGTTCGAAGAAAAAGAACCGCAAGACTATATGTGATTTTTGTCATTCGTGGACAGGTAAATCCTTGAATCGTATGTTCGGATTATAGGGAAAGGCTAATAATACAAAGACCACCAGAAAACAATGGATAGATAATTCGGAATAAAATATTGGGATGCTCAGGATATGCCACCTCCAGATGAATTTTCCCGGCCCAATGTAAACCATCACGATGTCTTCATCAGCTATGCCCAGCTTGATAAACCGATCGCCGATGCCGTATGTGCAAAACTGGAATCCCGCCATATCCGGTGCTGGATTGCACCACGGGATGTGCCTCCGGGGAAAAATTTCCCGGAAGCAATCATCGATGCGATTGAAGAGAGTAAAGTTGTCACGCTGATCTTTTCATCGCACGCCAACAATTCTCCTCATGTACTCAGGGAAGTCACCAAAGCCGTGAACAAAGGCTGCATCATCGTCCCGTTCCGGGTTGAAGATGTCGTGCCGTCCAAATCGATGGAATACCTGATCAGTGTCCCGCACTGGCTGGATGCAATTACACCTCCACTCGAGAAGCATATTGATGAACTGGCTGGTAACGTTGAACGAATTCTTTTGTCGTCAAAGGAACCTGCAGTCTGCGCGTCCTGTAAAACACCCCTCTCGTCCAATGCCCTTTTCTGCGAGAACTGCGGGAAACCTGTAACTGCAATTGTGCCCCAGGCTGCAACGCCGCCACCGCCACCAGTTGCAGAGCCATTGCCTGAAAAACCCGTGGATAAGCCGGCCAAGGTAGCGGAGGGGGAGGCACCCCCATTACCGGTTTCACCTAAGGCACATCCGGGGCGCAACCGGAAGCTGCTCATCGGTGCCGGCATCATTGTTGCCGTGCTTGTTGCCCTGGTCTTTGCGTTTATCATAAATCCTGCTACACTGCTCCAACCTATCGGAATTTCGATCAACGGGGGTGCAGCTTCACCCGTTACTGCAACGCCGACTCCCGTGAACTACCGGAGCGGGAACGCACCGATCAATACCGTGATTCTGACAACGGTACCGACACAGGTGCTTCCCGAAGGAAACTCGCTGACCATTGTCGCAGAAAAAAACCCCGTTGATGCAGAAGTGGTTGTCAAGTTCGAAGGGGGTCGCGGGCAGGGGCTTGTGCTGGACAACCAGGTGATCCTGACGAGATCCGATGGGACCGTCACACAAGGGAAACTGGACTTTAGCCGGAAACCGTCAGAAGTCACCCTGCAGGGAACCCGCGGGACGGACCGCTTGCAGGTGATCGTGACCATGCGTTCCGGTGCAACCTATGCAATCGTAGACCAGTTGCTGCCATACCGGGTAAGGGGATAAAAAAGGAATTTTTTAAAATTTTATTTTTCATTGGGTTCCGGCCATCAGTTGATCCAGTCAAGTATCTGGTTTGCCGGCTCATGCACCCTTTTTTGGCCAATTTTCTCCTTGACACGTTTTACCGCCTCAATTGCGGGTGATGGCCTGGGTTGCTCATACCGCCCGTAATCCATATAGTCATTTGCCATGGAATCATCGACAGCAATCTCCTGCATAAGCAGGGTGACCGGATCTTCCTGCGGGACTGGATCCGGTGTGTCCGGGATTCGGATCAGGTTGTGTATCTTTACCGGTTCCGGCGTCATTGACGGTTCCTGGAGAGTTATTGACGGGGGAGCGATGTTGATGAGGGGGGGCGGTGCTGCAGAAGGGACCTCCGGAGCCGGTGAAGATGTGCCTGAACGCTGGATTAAAAAGTTCACGAAGTCTTCGACCTCGCGCCGTTGTTCGGGTGAAAGCCGGTCCAGTTTGCTCTCGAGCGATTCCATATGTCCTTTTTGTCCTCCTTGTAGTGATCAATATCTCGTTTTTGGTATTAAGGAAAACCGGTCGGGAGCAGGAGCATCAGGCCCATGTGTGCTGGTACCCCCGCTTCTCCAGCACCTGCCCGTCGCAGAGCACGCGGCAGTCTGAGGTCACCTCGCCGATAACAGTATACCCGACCCCGGCAACAGGGTGCTTTCCTCTGGGGCAGGTGAATATCAGTTCGTAGTCGCCGCCACCATGGAGCGCGAGCTCCCGTGCCTGTGCTTCCGGTATTCCGGCAGGGAGCGGCAACTCTGCCGATTCGATCCGAAATCCGCAGTTGTTGGCATCGGCAAGGTCGTACAACGAGAGCGCAATCCCATCGCTCACATCCATCATCGCTGACACACCCGCACACCCGAGTGCCTGCCCTTCGGCGACACGGGGCTGCGGTTCAAACAGGGCTTTCCTGTGTTGCGGGTACCCCTCAAGAAATGCCTGCGCCTGCCCGCAGGTGCCGGTAACACATACGAGGTCTCCGGTTTTAGCACCAGTGCGCCGTACAAGGTGTTCGTTTCCGACAAAGCCCAGCCCCGTGCTGACAATGGTGAGTTCGCAGTGCCGGTCGATGTCTCCGCCGATGATCTCAGCCCCGTATTTTGTACAGCAGTCCTGCGCACCCTGCATGACGCCGGCAAGCTGCTCCCACCGGTCAAGCCCGACAGCAAGAAGCACGTAGCGGGGGGCTGCCCCCATGCCCGCGATATCCGACAGGGTGACAGCGGCGCTCATCCACCCGATCTGCCAGTCGGTCATTCCGCCAACAAAATCGGTCGTGGCATGGAGCATGTCTGTTGTCACCACCATCACCTGGTCGCCAAACGGCAGTATCGCACAATCGTCGAGGCAGCGGTCCCGCCCTACAATCCCCATCACGGTTTTCAACAGCGTCCGGTCATCCACCCTTGCGCACCTCCTTACCCCGTTCGCTCTTGTACTCCTTGAAGATGTGCTCGACCATTGCTGATTTCTTCGCCCGTTCACGCAGCTCCTGTTCCTCACGCCACCGGTCGAGCGCGGCATCGAGTGCCTCTTTTGGCACGCGGCCGATCTTTCCTTTCACCTGTGCGTGGGTCTCCGTACCGGAGAGGAGCGGGACTCCGGACTCCCTGAATGAGGGGAGCATCTGCGGGTCGCATGCCGCAAGAGAGGGGGCGGATACAATGACTGCAGTAACCCCGGCATCAGCAAGGTCCTTGACCACGCTCCTGCCCCACCCGTCGGTGCGGGTGACATAGATCACATCCCCTTCTTCAATCCCTGCCTCCCCGGCGAGCTGGAAGAGCCCGTCTTTTGTCAGCGCATCCAGCACCTTGACAGGGACGGCTTCTCCTTCCAGGGTAATTTCCTCTGACTCTTTTTTTCGCCCGAGCCTTTTTTTAAGGGATCTGTTGTGCCGTTCCTCTTTCCTGAGGCGTTTTTTGAGGCTCTGGATAATTGTATCCCGCTGGACAATACCGGTATCCCTTGCAAGCTCTGTGTCCCGGGCGGTGTGGACACGGCGCAACCTTGACTGGAGGCGCTGGATCTCGTAATTGCGTTCCTTGATCTCTTCCTGCAGCTCGGCAACATAAGTGCGAAGTCGTTTTACCATCCCGTCAAGCACCCGCACCCTTTCGTCATGTTTCCCATCGACTGTAACCACGGGTCCGGTAGCAGATACGGGCGCTTCCACTTTGACCTTGAGGTCCCCGAGCACCTGCTCCAGCGCCTGCCCGCGGATCACCCGCGCCCGCACCTCGTCAAGGTCATGACCGGGCGGCACCCGCTTTGCAAGGTTCTGGAACTTGTTTCGGTACTGCCGGTACGCGTCGAGCGCAGCCGAGAGCGCGTCACGCTCATGGTCGTTTGCGTACTGGAATGCAGAGGTCAGGTCTATCTTTGATTCCACGCTCATATCCTGCCGGGGGGAATGCGCGATTGCGGAGAACGCCCGCCGGATCTTTTCCACCGAAAACGGCATCTCCTGTACATCCGAGGCAATGATCAACGGTTTTCCAACCTTGTATAGCGATTCAACCACATCGGACATGTTCATCTGCCGGGAGCTGGCAAGATGGAGCAGGTTGCCGTCAAGGTCAATTGCAGCAACAGCGGTGGTCGTACCAGGGTCAATCCCCACGATAAGGTACCGGGGCTTCCCGGTGAGCGGGCGGAACCTTATCCTGTCTAGCCGTTTGCCGCTGATCCGAACCTGAACATCGGCGCCGCGGTACGTGGACACGGGGATCTGGTCCCGCACGGAAAATACCCGGAATGCGACACGGCTGCACCCGCCGAACGCCCGGGTCTCCTTCTTCTCGTACCTCAAGCCGGATGCGATCAGGATCTGTTCGATCTCCCGGCCTTTGCGCTGCACTCCGCCATGGATCTTCCTAACATACCGGTTCTGGCTCCATCCGCCCTTGCCCGGGGAGCGGTGCCGGCTTACCACGACCTCGGTCTCGTTCTCAAATGCTATAACCTCGGCACCGGCTCCAAGGGATGCGACCTGGGCCGAGGTCCGTGCCTCCGCGAAGGGATCAAACCGGTCGAAGCTGATGTTGTAACGGGCTGCAACTTTTCCGAGCGTCTCCTTGCGTTCGCCGCCTGTTACCTGAACAAGGCGTGTCTGCGGGGGGAGGTGCTGGAGAAAAAAGAAGAGTTCGTGCTGGTCAGCTGCAATCTCCTGCAGGCTGTCCACAGCAAGGATATCGGGCTGTTCAGCCGAGAGCAGGCGGAAGAGCCGGAACATCGAGACTTCGCTTTCGCTCGCTATCAGCTGCCCCTCCATGCGGACAAGGGCGTACATGGGGCGGCGGGACTTTGACCGTACTGAGCCTTTGATGATGTCGATTCCAAAGACCTTCAACCGGTCACGCATTCTAACGTGTCCTCCGGGCTGGATGCGACCTTGTATTTTCTTTTGAAATATGCCAGGATGTTCCCGATATCCCTCTGCAACACCTGCTGCGCATTCGGGTGGCCGGATTCCACCCACTGGGGCCAGTCGATGATGATGCACCGCCCATCCTCGACCATGATATTGAACTCTGAGAGGTCTGCATGGATGATCCCCGCCCTGTAGGCCGAGCGGACGTTAGTTAAGATCTCGTCAAGCATCTTTTTGGGGTCATCGAGCCGGCACCGGTTCAGGTTGGGCCCGGCAACAAGCGACATAACCACCGCATGCCTGTTCCTGTCCACAGGCACGGGCACGCTCACTTTCGGGTGCAGGGCACAAAGGGCCGCATACTCCCGTTCAGCAGACCGGCTGGACGCGAAGATCCACGGGAAGTGCCCGCCGTCCGGCATGTACTCGCGGTTGGTCCGGGCTGACGCAAACGACCGCTGCCCGACCCGGTGGAACTTGATTGCAACCGGGCAGAGCCCGATCGCCTCGTGCACAACCGACTCCTTCCCCTCGCCGATCAGGGAACCGAGCGCCGAGATCGTCCCTTTCTTGGTGAGCGCGTGCAGGGCAAGCGTGTCATATCCCCCGGATACGAGCGCGTACCCGTCATACGGTACCGGGTTGAAACGTACCATCCCCCAGCCGATAAGCCGCCGGAGCCGGTAGTCCGTCTCCGATTCCGACAGACCGATCGAGGTTTTGATCTGCTCCAGAGGCACCCACGAGTACCGCTTCATCCAGCGTTCGATGATGGAAAGGATGCGAAGTTCGTACTTGTGCAGGGAGCGGATATGCTCGGCGGAAACGGGCATGTCAACACATTGGTTATGTGGCGGACTATAAAATGCTCTTTGAGGTTTGCATTTGTACCGTTGAACACAAATTTAAACATCTTTAATCATCCAGTTTTTATCGGACAAACGATGCGGTGCGACAAATGCAGGCGCGGGGCGATCATACTACAGCGGTATTCGGGGTTGCACCTCTGTGAAGACCATTTTATCGCCGACTTTGAGGCAAAGGCAAAACGCGCCATCCGCACCCACCACTGGATGAAGAGCGGCGACCATATCGCGGTGGCGCTCTCCGGGGGAAAAGACAGCAGCTCCCTGCTCTATTTTTTAAAAAAACTGACCGCACAGCGCCGTGATATCACCCTGTCGGCGATCACGGTTGATGAAGGCATCGGGGGATACCGTGACCCTTCCCGGGCAGTACACATCGCCGGATCGCTGGGAACCGACTGCATGACCGCGACATTCCGGGACGAGTACGGTGTCACGGTCGACGAGATCGTGGCAAAAAAGGGTGACGCCTGCTCCTGCTCGTACTGCGGAGTGCTCAGGCGCTCGCTGATTAACCGGATCGCACGGGAGCAAGGCGTGACAAAACTCGCGCTGGGGTTCAACCTCGATGATGAGGCACAGTCGGTGCTCATGAACGTGCTGCGGGGGGACATCGGCCGGCTGCTCCGCCCGCAGCGGGAAGTCGCGGGCATGGTGCCGCGGATCCGCCCGTTCATATACATTCCGGAACGCGAGGTCGCGCTCTACGCCCACCTGCACGTGAAGGGATTTGAACGGGGGCGCTGCCCCTATGCCCACAACGCCCTGCGTGCGGATGTGCGGGCGATGCTCAACGACTATGCGTTCCGGCACCCGTCCACGAAATATTCACTGGTGAACGGCGGCGAACGCCTTGCTGAAGCCAGGGTAGCGGTGAGCGAAGAGATCCGGACCTGTGAACAGTGCGGAGAGCCCTGCGGCATCACGTGCCGGAGCTGCCAGATCATAAGGGAGGTACTCGGTAGTGCCACATAAACGGGGCGCACTCTGGAGACTGCTCCGCGGCTCGCCCGGAGCCCAGATCGGCCTCTATTTCCTCGCGTTCGCGATGCTGATCGGGTTGTACACATCCATATTCCATTCCCTGTACCCGGTGCTTGAGAACAAACCGATCAACTGGATAACAGCCCTGCTCTTTGTTGTGGAATCCATGACAACTGTCGGGTACGGGGATCTGTTGCCATTCACCAACGACCTCACTGCCCTGCTTGCCATCCAGATTATGATCTCGGGAGTCATCATGATCTTCATCGTCGTCCCGCTCCTCCTTGCCCCGTTCCTCACAACGTTACTGGCACCTACCCCGCCCCGCAGGACACCCCATGCCCTCAAAGGGCACATCGTGGTCATCGGGTATGATGAACTCACCCGCTCGCTCATTGAGAGCCTGACAATTTCGGATCATGACATCGTCATCATTGAGCAGGACAAGACAGAAGCACTCGGGATCGCTGCCCAGTTCCGCAGACGGGCCTTCGTCATCTGGGGCGATTACACGGATATGGCGACATGGTCGGCGGCGCATATCGCCAATGCAGCGTTTATTGTCATCTGCAAGGATGAACGGGATACGGCAAACATCGTCCTTGGCATACGCGAGATGGCCCGCGGGAAGATTGTTGCCGTCGTCGACAAGCTCTCATTTGACCGGTACCTCCGGTACGCGGGTGCGGAGTATGTGCTCTCCCCCAAACACGCAACCGGCAGGATACTTGCCCGGCATGCCGTTCTCAACCCAAGCGGCGACACCGCACCCGAGATCCCCGGACTCGAACGGTTGAGTATCAACCTTGCCGACCACCGGGAGCGCGAACTCCTGCTGATCAACATACCAGTAGTCACCGGGTGCAGGGCGGCAGGAAAGACCATCGCGGAACTGGAACTTTTTGAACGCTTTGGCGTCCTCGTCCTCTTTCTCTGGAAAAGCGGGACATTCAAACCTTTACCGGATGGTTCGGACATCATTGACAACACCACCTCGCTCTTCCTTTTCGGCAGGGCAGACGGGATCGCTGCAGCGATCATGGGGGAATTTGACAGCGACTGGCGCACGGAGGCACTCGCTGTCATCGCGGGTTTTGGCGATGTGGGGGCTGCCGCATACCAGGAACTCAGGTCTGCCGGGATCTCGTGCATGGTTGTCGACGCCAAAGGGCATGGCGTCGACCAGGTTCTCGGGAATGCCGAAGATGAAGAGGTGCTAAAACAGGCAAAGATTGCGGAAGCACAGTTCTGTATTGTTGCTGTCAACGATGATGATGTGAACATCTTTACCACCCTCATGGCACGCAACCTGAACCCGACGATACGAATTCTTGCAAGGGCCAACGAGCAGGTATCGGTCGATAAACTGTACCGTGCCGGTGCAGATTATGTTGCCATTCTGCCAACCATCGGGGGGCAGATCATCGGGCGTATACTTCTCTCTGATACCGTGACCATCCTGCTCGACCTGCCCAACGGTGAAAAAGTAGTGATGAAGCACGTGATGACTCCCTCACTGCCAACCGTGGGATGGGTGAAACACAAAAGCGGGGTCAGGATTATCGGGATCGAATCGGCAGACCGCTCGGTTGTCGCACCACAGGACGGCGAACCGCTCCGTGAAGGTGATGCGGTGATCGCGATCGGAGAGACTGAACAGCTGAAGCGGCTGATACACTTTGTGAAAGGAGAGTGAATGATGGGAGAAGATCTTGGATGCAAAATGGGGCAGGTCGAACAGATGATCAGGTACGCGTACTGGACGAGCGGGTGCACCGGAATCGTCGTCGGGGTGAGCGGCGGAGTGGACTCTGCAGTCGCTGCTGCGTTCTGCTGCCGCGCGATCGGTCCCGAACGCGTGCTGGGGCTCTCCCTGCCCGCATCCGTGAGTGCCCCGCAGGATGTAAAGGACGCTTTGGAACTATGTGCACAGCTTGGCATGAAGCATCGCACCATCAGTATCGAACCAATGCTCGGTTCGTTCCGGGCGATGCCGGGGTTTGTGCAATCCCCGTATCTCCTTGGCAACCTGATGGCACGCATACGGATGACTGTGCTCTACTACCATGCGAACGCTGACCACCGGCTCGTCTGTGGCACTTCCAACCGGAGCGAGTACATGCTCGGGTACTGCACCAAGTTCGGAGACAATGCAGCAGACATCCAGCCCCTCCTCCACCTCTATAAAACCGACGTGTACGTGATCGCACGGGAACTGGGGATTCCGGAGAGGATAATAAAAAAGGTGCCTTCGGCGGGACTCTGGGCGGGGCAGAGCGATGAAGGCGAGATCGGGCTCTCGTATCCCGAGATCGATACAGCACTGAAAAATCTTGAACAGAACAATGGGGCGGCATCAAACCCTGCCGAAGAAAAAGTGCTTGCGCTGGTGAAGAAAAGCGGGCACAAACGCCTCGGGGCACTTAGCCTTTCAGCAACACCGACAGGATCCCGACAAACTTTTCCGGATGGTTGAGGAACGCGAGCGCGTCCTCGTTGCCAATCAGGCTGTAAATGGGCCCTTTGCAGAACCGGTGCTTTCCGCGCCCGCTTGCGGCATCCAGTTCCCGGATCGGCGGGACTTTTTGGTAATGCGGGTTCTTTATGAGTTCCCCGGTGGTCATTTCGTAATACGCAGCACCATGCAGTGTCTCGTACTCCCCGTAATCGCTCTCAAACGCTGTTGAGACAATATTTGCCATAGAGAGCGTACTATCGGGTGACGGGTTGATCGAGACATGTCCATAACCCGGCGGGACAATAACAATATCGCCGGCTTCTGCGGCAATGCGTACGACGTCATCGAGAGTGCGGGACTGGACAAGGTAGTGCACTGTTCCTTCCAGCACCTCGTAGATCTCTGGGTACCCGACACCATGGGCATTGGAGGGATGGTAATGACCTTTAGTCTTCACGCACTCACCGCAGAGGTCATGCGGGGGGATGACGGTGAGGTCATATCGCAAGTGGTGGGCGTGCAGCCATTGCCAGTCCGCATCGGACCGGGCAAGGTCGCGGTACATAAAATAGAGGGGCAGCTCGCACGCACATTCAGGTTCGGCAAGGACGGAGCGCATTTCCCTGATCGTCCGCACCGATGGTTCAGGAAGCTCCCCTTCCCACCCCAGCATCACTTTTTCTTTCGCATTACAAGTACATAATACCCAGCGCCTATGATCCCTGCAATGATGATGAGCAGGATCAATGGATTTGAGAGCGGGCTGGCTGTGCCGGAACCTGCGATGACTTCTACTTTGACCTTGAGCGTGTCCGAGACTTGGCTGTTGGAGAGCGTGTCGCGGTACCTCACCTCGCTGTCCAGCGAATATTCCTTTGGTATCGCCGCATCGTTCACGCTGATGCCATACCGGGCTGTCGCGGCCTCACCGGGTTCCAGGTTCCCGAGGTATGCGGTGTCATCGTTGCTTGAGAAGGGGTCAACGGCCGTGATCCGTGCCTGTGCATTATAGACCGTGGTATCACCGGCGTTCCGGTAGTCCACGAGGATCACTCCCTTTGAACCGGCAGTCACCTGCGGCGGTGCCGACGCCACGAGGAACTTTGTCTTGGCGCCGACGGGAATCCCGAGGGTATACGGGAATGATGTGATTACCGCTCCCTCCTTGTTTTCATAGGTTACTGCCACGTCAACCGGGTAGGTCTGCTTCTCCGCATTGCCGGAGACCGCGACCTTGTACCGGCAGGTGATGACCTCTCCTTTCGGGAAATCGCCGATAAAAACACTGGTATCTGTAGGGATGATCGGGCTTGCCCCGTTGCGGGTAATCTTCACCGTTGCCTTTTTCCCGTCCTCTGAACCGGTATTTTTTATCCTGATGTTCAGGTACCCTTCCATCCCTACGTTCAGGTTCTCGGGCGTTGCTTCCAGTACATCGATATCCACGCGTGGTTTGATCTTTACAACAAGCGGGATGGTCTTGGTCACCGATTTGTACATGAACAGGATGTTCTCGCTTGCTTCCTGCTCGGACGATGCGAGGTATTTATACTGGATGGTGAGCGGAAGCTCGTACTGGCCTTCTGTTGCATTATTCAGAATTTTTGCGTTGACCTTCACGGTAACCGTACCGGTACCGTTGATGTCGCCCACCCTCTGCGGATCGGTTTTGATGATGATGGGGGCGTTTCCTGATGAAAGACCGATGGTCACGAGTTTTGCGGTATTGGGCAGGTCGTCGCGCTCAATGGTACCGGAATTTACGAATTTGAAGGTGTTGAGGCCGTTGTTCTGCACGATGATGCTGATAGTCGCATCCTGCCCGGGTGAGAACTCGTTGGTGCCGGTGATTGCCGCCGACAGGTCCGGGCTTGAGCCGATATACTTTGTTGCGGCGATGACTGGGTCGGTGCAACATACGAGCAGTAACATGAGGGCAATTGCAGGGCGGGCGTACATGAATGAACTCTTTGATATTGTCGTTTGACTTTGTTACTTGTTGTTGTTGTTATAACAACATTTAATATTGCAGGATATAAAGGAATGTTTCATGGTCGAGCCCGCAGATGAGACCGTACGGATTGCCAATTTTTTAAAATCCCTTGGTTTGACAAAATATGAAGCCCTTGTCTACATTGCGCTCCTGCGGATGAACGATGCAACAGCAACAGGGATCCACGAGATCTCTGGCGTACCGCGCGCATCAGTGTATCCGGTCCTTGACCAGCTCAAGGAAAAGGCACTGGTATCGGTATCGCAGTCTTCCCCAAAAAGGTTTGCCGCGCTGCCACCGGAGGAGGGGATCCGCAACCTGCTCTCCCGCATCGAGCAGGATGCAGCACATGCAAAAACAGCACTGGAGACAATCCACCGGGAGCGCCTGAACACCGAACGGGCGGAGCAGGAGCTGATCTGGAACGTGTACGGGATCTCCGCCGTCCAGAAAAAACTTGTCGAGCTCCTCTCCCATGCACGGCACCGGGTACGGCTCATGGCTCACCCCCGGATCCTGTCTGAGGATGTAAAAAAGGTTCTTTTCCAGAAAGCCCGGCAGGCCACCATCGAGATTGTCACCCATGAATGGGACGGAGGGATTGTCAGCGGCATGACGGTATATGAGAAAAAATTACCAGAGATCCCAAAAGAGTTTGACCGGGCAAAGGACCTGATGGCGGGTGGAATCTTTATCATCGACGATCACATGGTCATGGTCGTGATGGGCTCCGGGGACGAGGATGCGGTTGCCCTTTATTCCGGATCGGTCGGATTTTTACGATTTTTTATCAGGTATTACAATTTCATCATCGAATGGGCAAAAAACACGGGCAGATAAAAACGCCGGATTGTTTTTAGTAATCCCGGATCTCGGTCATTTCTGAAACATCCATCAGCCCTTTCATGGCATTTGACTGCACCCAGCGCCCGCCTTCCTTGATCGCGGCGATCGGGTTGGTGCCGCCAACCGCGGCGATTGCAATGAACTGGGGGCTCACCGGGACCCCGAGCAGCGAGACGTTTGGCACCCCCACTTCCAGCACTCCGATAAAACTGCTGTCGGAGAGCTGGTCAAGGACTTCACCCACACGGGACTCAGCCTCCATGTGGAATTCCCGGATGTTTGCAAGGATGTTGCCGCTGCCCCGGCGCATAACATTTGTCACCGATGTGAGCCGCTGGTAATTGAGCACCTGCAGGGGATCAATTGTCGTATATTCGTACAGGATCATGTGGGTGAAGCGGATGGGCGTCCGGTTCTCGATCTCCACGACGCCCCCGCCGATCGGGTTGACCGGGATACCGTGCCGGATCAACAGCCCGTCAAACGTGACGCTGCAGACGGTGCAGATCGCAGTCTGTCCCTTAGGGACAACAAAATCGTCCACCCGCGCACCCGATTTGTAAAATTTCACCAGCCCGCTTGCAGCGACACGCGTCGTGTAAGCGTCTTTTAAGATCCCGATAGCAAATTCGAGATCTTCGTTTTTCACAAGCGAGAGGTTATAGACCAGCCTGCCCTCGTGGGTATCAGGGCGGTAGGTCACCTGCATGGCAAAATCGTCGATGCTGTGGTTTATGAATTTGAGCTGAGCGGTTTCCTGCAAAACCATTGTATTAATTCTCCGACACGACAATAGAAAAATTGTTCTATAAGACCATGGAAATTTATGTATGATGGAAGACGATATGCGGGAAAAAGCCAGGAATGCGATGCGTCTCATTCTTGAAGCGGCACGGTTCGAGGTGGATGAGGTGGATGAACCGCTGGATCTCTCAGCAGTCCGTGAAGGCACCTGCCTTCTGGTACTCTGTTCCAATGAAAAAGGCGTCATCGCCCAGTTTGACAAGACCAACTACAGCCTTATGGTCAACGACCATGAGATGACCTGCAAGAAACTGCTGTTCACCCTCGAGAAAGAGATCTCAACCGAAAACTGTGTCCAGTGGGGCGTGGACGAATTCGTCCGGTATGCCGGCGAGGCGGTGCTTGCCGATATCCTTGACCGCGAACTTGCGCTGGACCTCTCCGCTACCCTCGCGAAGAAACCCGCGGTCACCGCTGCCGGAGGGGTGGCGGCAACAGCTCCGCAGGCACCGTCCGGTATCACGATCCCCCATTTCCCGGTCAAGGTCAACGAGCAGGCGGCGATCCGCACGGCCGGTATTCAGGGGACGGCAAAGCTCAGGTTCATGCCGTACTTCCTCTTCCACTACACAAGCACCGGGGAGCAGGTGTACAAGGACCGCCGCATCCCGTTTGATGCCGACGGCTGGGGCGCAATAAACGCGATCAACGGCATCAAGATCGAGCTGGACGGAAAACAGGTAGTTGAGGACGAGATCCCCGCGGGCGCCGAAGTCTCCGACCCGCATATC
The DNA here is from genome assembly GCA_026625165.1 of Methanoregula sp. NCBI lineage: Archaea > Methanobacteriati > Methanobacteriota > Methanomicrobia > Methanomicrobiales > Methanoregulaceae > Methanoregula > Methanoregula sp. Next base: position 2,051,164 of record CP112999.1, read on the forward strand.
GCAAAAGAGGAGGCCGCGGAGCGGATCGTGAGCGAACTCATCGAACGCCTCACCCAGAAAGTCCGCATCAAGCAGGAGAAAGGGGATGCGATCTTCTACGAGGAGAAGATCCTCAAACCCGACCGGAAGAATATCAAGGTTGACGCAAAGCAGGTCTTTATCCCGGTCTGGCAGATCCGGGGCAAGAAGATTGTCGAAGTAAATGCCTTCACCGGTGAGCTCCTGTCAGAGCCAATGGACGAGGGCGTCGAGGTATTCTGAGAGCGGAGAGGCAAACGGAGATTTTTTTTAAATTTTTTTATGATAATAATTCTTGGCGGGGGCCCTGCAGGGAGGATCGCATCGATCCGGCTTGCAAATGCAGGGAGGGATGTGACCCTTGTCGAATGCGGCGGGATTGGCGGGCAGTGCCTCCATTATGGCTGCATGCCCGTCTGCGCTCTCAATGATGCCGCCCGGTTCATCCGGCAGGCGCGCCTGTTCCGGCAGATGGGGATCTCGGGGGAACCCCCTGCGATCAGTTTCCCGGCACTGCTCAAAGAGATGCAGGCAATCCAGCAGAAGATCGCCGGTATTCTCGACCACGAGACCCGGAGCGCCGGCGTTGGGATTACATACGGAAAGCATGGCAGGCTCTTGGGCAGGCAGGCATTCATTGGCGACGAACCGGTAGAGAGCGATGCCGTAATTGTTGCAACCGGCTCCCGTCCGAATGTGCCGAAGGTGGAGGGGGTCGGCCTCAGCGGCATCTTTACCCCGCATACTCTCCCCCTCGCCAAAAACCTTCCACGACGCCTTGTTATTGTTGGGGGAGGTGTGATGGCTGCAGAATACTCGTATATATTCAGTGCGTTTGGAAGCAAGGTCACCCTGATCAGCCGGAGCGGCTTTCTCAAATCCATCGATAAGCACCTGCGCCCGCTTGCCATCAGGGAACTTGATGACGTTACGATCATGGAAAACACGCCCCTCCTCTCTTTTGAAGGGTGCTCGCAGGTCACCGGAGCCAGGGTCGGGAGTGACAGCGGCGAGATGACGGTGCCTGCCGATGCGGTGCTGATCGCTGCGGGACTCGTGCCCCGTTCCGAGGCGATCGAGGGGGTGAGGAAAGGCACGGCAGGTGAGGTGATCGTAGACGATCATATGCGGACGAGCGTGCCGGGCGTGTATGCAGCCGGTGATGTGACCGGGCCGCCCTACCTCACGCCGATCGCACGCCATGAAGGGATTGTTGCCGCGGACAATATCCTTGGCATCGACCGGAAAATGGATAAGCGGTTCGTCCCGCAATCGATCAGCCTCGACCACGAGCTGGCGTTCTGCACAACGGGCAGCACGACGGCGATCTCAATGGCGATGCCGGGGCTCGCCGGGCCCGGAACGTTCTGGCATGTCCCTTCCGGTACCACGGGGCTTGCCAAAGTGATGGTCGAGCCGGACACCGGCGCTATCAGCGGGATCTGTGCCGCAGGCCCGGGCGGCGGGCTGATCGCAGGGTATCTCGCGTTTCTCATGCGCGAGGGTTACACGGCCCATGATTTTGAGGAATTTATCGAGGTGCACCCATCAACCGACAGTGTGTACGGGCTCCTGAAGTACGCATCGGAACAGCTCAGGCGCCGCTGGTCGTAGGTGGATACCCTTATTATACAAAATGGCGGGGCACTTCCCGATGCTGATGGTATTATTACCGTTGGAATTAAAAAAATTACGATACAAAATCCGCAGGTGATACCCCTGCCCCCTGTGATACCAGGAGCCCCCATGACCGATTCCGAGGACCAGATATCATTTGACCAGACCCGGCTTGACAAGGTGCGGGCACTGCATGAACAGGGTGTCGCGGTCTACCCGCATTCCTTTGACCGCAAGGACACGGTGCAGGAGATCAAGGCCCGTTTTGCAGGTGCCACCCATGAGAAGAGTGCCGAACGGGTGACCACTGCCGGACGACTGTATATCATCCGCAACCATGGCAAGACGCTCTTTGCCGACCTCGGGGATGAGAGCGGGAAGATCCAGCTCTATATCCGCAAAAACGACATAGGGGAGGATAAGTTCAGTTTCTTCAACCAGTACGTGGAACGAGGTGACTTCATCGGCGTGTCCGGGCATGTGTTCCGGACAAAACTCGGTGAGATCACGATCTGGGTGGACAATATAACGCTCCTGTGCAAAGCGGTCTGCCCACTGCCCGAGAAGTTCCACGGGTTAAAAGACATCGAGAAGCGGTACCGGCAGCGGTACGTCGACCTGATTGTCAACGAGGAAAGCCGACAGACGTTCCGGATCCGGAGCAGGGTAATCGCCCTGATCCGCCGCTACCTTGATGAACGGGGATTTCTGGAATTCGAGACCCCTATCCTGCAGCCGGTCTACGGTGGTGCAAACGCCCGCCCGTTCACTTCCTACCATAATTTCCTTGACCAGAAGCTCTTCCTCCGGATCGCACCCGAGCTGTACCTGAAACGGCTGGTTGTCGGGGGATTTGAGAAAGTGTTCGAGGTCGCCCGCAACTTCCGCAACGAGGACATCGATACCAACCACAACCCTGAGTTCTCGATGGTGGAGATTTACTGGGCATACCGGGACTTCCGGGACATGATGAAACTTACCGAGAATTTCATCACGAGCCTCGTCTGGGAGATTTGCGGCAGTCTCGACATCATGTTTGGCGAGACGAAGATCAGCTTTGTAGCGCCGTGGAAGAAGCTGTCGATGTCTGATGCGGTCAAAGAATATGCTGGCATCGATATCTTTTCAAAGAGTACAGACGAGCTCCGCACGCTCGCACAGCAGCACAACCTTGACGAGTGGGAGAGCCCGCAGAGCCAGCGGGAGTTCCTCGTGCTCTTCTTTGAAGGGATGGTGGAGGAGAAGCTTGTCCAGCCCACCTTCATCTACGACTTCCCGATAGAGAACTCGCCGCTTGCCAAAAAACACCGCGAGAAAGAAGGGTTTACCGAGCGCTTCGAGCTCTTCATCTACGGAATGGAGATCGCAAACGGCTTCTCCGAGCTCAACGACCCGGTCGACCAGAAGGCCCGGTTTGACGCGCAGGACGAGAAGCGCCGGCATGGCGACCTTGAGGCGCAGATGATCGATTATGATTTCATCAACGCATTAGGTTATGGCATGCCCCCTACGGGTGGCGTCGGGGTCGGCATCGATCGTCTGGTGATGCTCCTGACGAATAATAACTCGATTAAAGAGGTCATCCTGTTCCCGCAGATGAAAAAGGTGCAGGCAGAGGGGCAGCCTGACGAGAAAAGTCCTGATGTGAATAACCCCTCATAATCCTTTCACAGCTCTCACAATGCGGATGAGGTAGTCCGTATAATAAAAGATCCCGATAATTATTGAGATAATAACTATTAAATCGAAATTTTTCCTCTTTTCAGTTAATATATCGTACAGTAAAAAGACGATGAGGCCGGTGATAAATCCCCCAAAATGTGCAATACCATTGCTGATGGTATTGCCAGCAGGCATAAACTGGCTTTCCAAAATCCCAATGAGCACAATTAACGCTACCATGATCGTCATAAAAATATATGATATGTAATAACGCCAGACAGCACCGGCAAATGCTTCCTTATGATCAAATTGTTCCAGTTTACCGCTCAGGAACCATGTTACAAAAATCATGAGAGCATAAGCAAGAAAGGCCGCATTGATACCGGAAAATCCCTGCCCGCTGGTATCTGATCCAAAAAAATGCCACAGCCCAAGGGTCAGAAATGAGCAGATTACAGGTACAAGAAGGAGCGAAACTCCGGCAATAAGGAAGAACCTTTTTCTGTTGTTCTCGAAGGCGAAGATTGCGAGTATCGTAATGTAATAAAATACCATATTGCCGATCATATGGGGAAACAATTGTGAATGGGTATATTCGTTCAGAACAAGAGTATGCAGATTCAGCAGATTCGACGTGTGGAATATCAGGGTTTTCTCTTTGATGTCCTGTGGCAGAGCAAAAACCAGAAGGAGGAGGAACGGTATGAACCCGAAAAAAAACACCCAAACGGGAGAACTCCAGGCCTTCAGGTTATTTTTCAATTGATCGGATTTTGAAACCTGTGGCTGTACCGGGGCCGGATCCATTATAGATTAGCGTAATCTACAGAGGAGATTAAGATATTGGATGCTTTCTTATTCGTGACAGAACTGTTATCCCAGCGTTTTTACAACATTTCTCCATGACATCCAGTGAAACTCTCGTAAAACACCATCCCCACGAGGTGTTCTCCGCATCCCGCGCCGGACACCTCGACACCCGCCTGCGCCGGTTCATCTACCGCCCGGACCGGCTTGCTGAACGGTACGTGAAACCCGGCAACCGGGTCCTCGATTTCGGCTGCGGCCCGGGGTTCTTCACCCGCGAGTTCGCAAAGCGGGTTGGTGACACCGGCACGGTGATCGCAGCGGACTTACAGGAGGAGATGCTCAAAATCCTGCGGGAGAGACTGGAGCCCGAGGGCCTCCTGCCATGTATCAGGACGCACCGGTGCGAACCGGACTCTCTTGGAATATCCCAAGACTATAACGGGACGATTGACGTGGCCTTCGCCATCTTCGTTGTTCACGAGGTGCCTGATCCTGAAAAACTGTTCCGGGAGATCATGGCGCTTGAAAAACCCGGCGGGACGTTCTTCTATTCGGAGCCGCCGTTCATCGTCTCCGGCAAAGAGTTCCGGGAGAACCTTGCGCTGGCGGAGGAGGCGGGGTTCCGGCTTGAGGGGACGAACTGGTATTTCGTGAACCGGGCAGCGGTGCTGAGGAAGGAGTGAGGCGGGGGACCCCTCTCTGAACATAACTGGGGAGGGGGGCTCCCCTAAATCAGGATCTACCATATCCCGTCGGATCCGTGTTCAGCCGGCCGGTTCCGGCTGATTCGTAGAAATAACAGACCGGTTCTTCAGAAGATAACCGGGATATAGGCTGCAAGGTAGAATGGAATAAAACATGCCAGAACACCGAGAACTACGACAACGATTGCCCTTTGTATTAAGATCTGACATGTATGCTTTATCGCGTAGACCCAGACGCAGCAGCACCAGAGCAGGAAGGCGTAGAATATGATGGCGCTGACTGTCGCGGGATTGAGCAGGATGTTAGTGTGATATTCCGGCTGGGTGATGAGAAGGGATATCACGACAAGGCTGACAAGGCTGGAAACTACCCACGGGAGCATCCCGTACCCGACATTCTGGAGCAGGGCCGGAAACGATCCGGATTGGGAGAATAGCCGGGAGATCAGGTACAAGATCACGGCTAGAAGGATCCAGCCGAGAGACGGCCACAGGACGTAACACCTGATAAGGTACCATGCATACCCCAGGACGGGGAAATGCATCCAGTTGATCGAACTGTCAAATACCATCGTGTATACGATACTGAAACATAAGGGGATGATCGTGCCCAGCAGGGAGATGGCGCATCCTCCTGCAACGATGATCACCGGCGGGATCAGGTTGACCTTCTCCAGTGCGATGTTTTTGAAAAAAGTATCCGGATAAAAGAGGAGATCTTTGAACCCGGATTTCATATTAGAAAGTAGAGGGGGGAGATAATATATCAGAAGGGTTATAGGGAGATTCTCCCACCTCAAAATTTCTGGGAGGGGGTACTCCCCCACCTTCGTACACAAGTGGGGGGAGCTGGTATGAGCAACACCGACCCAATGGAGGGGGCTGAGGGGGTACCTCGATCTAAGCGGGTGGGGGATACCTTATGGCATATGAGTGGGGGTACCCACCCATTTTCCACAAGAAGAGACGGTTGCTGCGATGAAGTCTCCGTCGAAGACCAAAAACCGGAACAGGGTGGGGGTACCCCCTCATGTGCCCAAAGGTGGGGTGTGGGTCATCGTACTCAAGACCCCTCACGCGATTGCGAAAGGGGTCTCGGGCCCAGTGTGTGGGGGGTATACCCCAGGTCCCCAAGTGGGGGGTGCCACCCTGTTGTCGTCGGGAGGTTTCCGGGAATTGGGCTGGTGTGGGGAAAAACGAGGGGGGTAAATGGTTTTGGAGGTGGGGGTAGGGGGGAGGCCTGTTGTCGCCATGCCTGATCATTTTGGAATTTTTTACACACAATGAGATCATGAAAGATTCTTCCTCCACTCATCCCATTTTAGCTAAATTAAATACGCCCATAACAACTCTGGATTGTATTTATGGGCTTGGAAAATTCCCCGTTTTCCTATTTTGAAATTTATTCAGCCAAGCCCATACCCTATGAAAGCCTACACTAGTATGTCAAAGGGCGCCCCGAGACAATCGGAAGAGGTTCATCAGAACCTCGACGAGGAGAAGGGAGGCGTAAGCCGACCTTCGAATTGTAGAGAAACAAAAAAAGGAGAAATGAAAAACATGGCAGATTTCACGCAAAATTCAAACGTGAAAAGTGCGGTTCGCAACCTTGCGAGCCCAATAACCGACGTGGCTGCATTAGATGCAATCATCCAGTCGGTCATCCTGAACAATCCGTTCGGGTGTGTATCGTATATGAGCTCGGGCGTCAACCACCCGCCCGTAGAAAAGTCAAGAGAGTCCTACACGGCCAAGTTCGTGTACCAAGACGAGAACGCAAAGCGGATCGGTGTCGGGTCGGAGACCTACAACACCATCGCCGGCTTCAACAACGGGATTGCCGCAGTGCTCGCCAACAGTGCCAATATCACGGCACACGGCGGGACCCTGACCCATAACGCGGAAGCGGACACGTACTCGGTGACGCTGAGGTGCCACGACCCCACAGGAGAGATGTACTTCGTGACATTCTCCCGCAACCGGGTGACGATCTCGTCATTCACGGACGAATCGATCCAGACCGTGATCGAGACATGGGCCGACGGCGTATCGGCACTCGCATAAGGTGAGTTGCATGGACACAAGTTACGGAGTGACGAGTGTGCAAAAGAACAACGTTCTTCGATTAAAAGGAGACCAGAAGAAGTAACCGGCGGGGGATTCATCCCCTGTCACCTCTCTTCTTCCCTGGTATCAGATATTAGTTCCCTCTCCTATCCCGATCCCGGTGGAAATACCTAAAAAAGATAATCCGGCAGATTCACAGACAGACCGGCCGGTAGCTCTCACCTGTGGTACGGCTCGCCCCGCATGATCCGGAACGCACGATAGACCTGTTCCAGCAAAATCAGCCGGACCATCGGATGCGTAAATGTCATGGGAGAAAGCGACATCAGAATATCGCAGCGGTCCATCACAGCAGGGGAGAGCCCAAGGTCCCCTCCTATAATGAACGTGATACGGCTCTGACCGCCGACCTCGCGTTTTTTCAAAAATCCCGCCAGATCTTCACTCGAAAACTGCTGCCCGTTTACCGCAAGGGCAACGGTGCTGCTCCCGTCTGTAATTGCAGAGAGGACGTTCTCGCCCTCACGGGCAAGGACCTGCTGCTTCTGTGCAGGTGATAGATCATCCGGCCGCTTTTCATCGGCAATCTCAATGACCCGTATCTTCACGTACGGCTGCAGGCGTTTAATGTACTCAGCGATGCCTGTATTAAGATAGGGCTCTTTGATCTTTCCGACTGCGACAATACTGATCTGCATGCGCAAATGATCTCCTGATTTTGGGGATTATACACGATGCCGTACTATTGGGCGCCCATGGCGGAAAAAAAGATTACTTAAGGACTACTTTTTTTTCGTTTGTTTCGTCTTTCTGAGATGACAGGACATCCACCATAACATCCTTCATCATTTTTTTCATGAATTCACGCCCTTCTTCGGTTGCCATGTACTCCTTGAACAGTTCTTTGAACTGTCCCATGTCGAGGTGATTGTCCACAAAGCTTAATAAAGCTTGTGTGATGCAATCGGAGACCGTTGAAAACTTCTTTTCCTCATAGACGAGTTTATTAACTTTTTCATAGATATTGGGCGGCATTTTGTAAGAAATTCCCACCCGTTCACCCCGGTTCAACGGTCCCTTTCCATTCATTCCTTAAAAGTTGAGCGAGGATAGTATAAAAAAATTCTCGATATTTCTTAAGTAATACTAAAAAGGAAACATTTCTATAGGTATTACATAAAGAATACAATTATATCGGGGCGGACGTTCCCGGTCAGGAGTGTTGGATGATCGACCTTTACCAGTATTTTATCAGCATCCGGTATTACTTTATCCTTGAATCGTTGGTGTTCCTCTCATTACTCGTTGTCACCATGTTGAAATTTGGGAAGAACCTGCAGGGTAAGGACCGTGCCGAATCATGGTCAAGCCCGGAACCCGCCTCAAAATTATATGGCTTTTCCGCATTCCTCATCTGGGGAACCGGTGCCGGTATGGTTCTGAATTCAGAAAAATTCCTTGTAATCATCGGTATCTGCCTGATCGTTGCCGCCCTCCAGCTCGCGTTCCATGTTGACCTCATAACCATGGCTGCATGGTGGCACTCAAAGACCGGGAAAACGATGATGGGACTCGGCTCAAAAGCCGACAAGACAAAACACAAACTGTATCTCCTGAATGCAAAACAGAGAGGTAAACTCTGTTTGGAAAAAGCAAAAAACCGAGGATATATCTGGCGAAACCGGATCATGGAACTCCAGTAAAATTTCTCTTTTCATCCTTTTTAACAAAAAAAAGATGCCTTAAATATTACCAAAGTCAATTTCTTAGGAAGTGGTCCATCCTGTCCATCAGGGAGTTTTCGGCATAGTCCCCGATGACTTTGTTCTGATTCCCGGCAGCAGGCAGGGCTACCGGGACCACGTTAATGCGGCGTAAACCAGTCTGTAACTGGTTTTTACAAAGGTCAATTCAACTACGGATGGTTATGGATGATATTGAACCTGGCAAATTTCCTGTATCGCTCCTCTGCAAACGGTCCCGGGATCCGCGCAGCCCTCTGGGTGCAGGGGTGTCCCATCCACTGCAAGGGCTGTTATAACGAGGAGTTCTGGTCGTTTGAACCGAAGATGGCGGTAGAAGTTGGTGCACTGGCAGAACAGATCACAAGGATCGAAGGGATCGAAGGAGTGACCTTCAGCGGCGGGGAGCCATTTTCACAGGCAGAAGCACTTGCACAGCTCGGGCAGGTTCTAATCAAAAAGGACTTAAATATCATTACATTTACCGGCTACCCGTACGACCACCTTATAACCGGAAATGATCCGGCATGGAAGGAATTGCTTGATGTAACCGACCTCCTTATTGCCGGGCCATATATCGCAGAGAACCGTTGCGACTCTGCGCTGTTTGGGTCTTCGAATCAGTCTCTAATCTTTTTGACCTCCCGGTTCAAAGGCCACCCGGATCTTGGCCGTGCTGCAACACAGAAGACGGAATTCATCATCGGACCGGACGGGACCGTCATAACAACAGGCTTTCCGGACAATGAGACCTTAACGGAGATCTGGTCCTAGATCCAGCGGAGGTGAGGTGACATGTCGCATTTCAGCCGTTTAAAAACCCAGTTCAAGAGCAGGGAGGTTCTGACTGAATGCCTCCAGGAGATGGGGTATGAGATTGAGACCAACAGGACGATTAAGGGATACGCAGGACACGAATTTGTGGACTTCTCAATAAAGACAAAGAATGGTTATGGGATTGGCTTCCGGTTAAACGACCAGGGCACCTATGACATCATAGCCGACTGGTGGGGGGTCAGAGGGACAAAGCAGGAGAACCTAATTGACGGGCTGCAGGAACGCATAAACAGGATCCAGCGTGAATATGCCATCAGGATGGTGATGGAGCAGACCCGGCAAAACGGTTTTGAGATGATCGAGAGGGCTGACGAGAAAGACGGGTCAGTCCGGATTGTCGTACGCAGGTGGGCGTGATTCGGAATGCCACAACACGAACCTGATTTCAAAAAAAGGATCGAGATCTACCTGCGGGCAAGGATCACCCTCATCATTATTGTAACTCCTGAAGAGGAGCGTGTCATAGGGATGGTCAAGGAAGTATGCGACCAGTGGACCCCGCCACGCCAGTGCCTCTCATGGGATGTTGTCGAGGGTTTTTGCGCAGTCTCCGGGGCAAAGACCTTCAACAGTTCGTCAAGGGACCTGCTCCTTGCACTTGATGATATGAACAAGACAGACGAGAATGCTGTCATCATGTTAAAGGACTTCCATGACTTCTGGAACAACCCCCCGATCAGGCGCAAGATCCGGAACCTTGCCCAGAAGTTCCGGTACAGCCGGCGTTCCATCATCATTACCACACCGGTCTTAAAGATTCCGGACGAGATCCGCGACGAGGCTGTTGTTATTCATCTCCCTCCTCCGTCAGCTGATGAACTTGAAAAGGAACTTGAAAAACTGGTTCAGACAAGCGGGATAAAGATGTCGCTGACCTCGTTGGGACGGGAGAAGCTGATCCAAGCATCCCTTGGGATGACTCTGAACCAGGCACGGCGGGCGTTTGCAAAAGCTATTGTCACGCACGGGCAACTGGACGACAGGGATATTGAACTGATCGTTGCCGAGAAAAAAGATATCCTCTCACAGTGTGAAGCCCTGGAATTCTACAGCATTACAGAAACCCCGGATCGTGTGGGCGGGCTGCTGGTGTTAAAAGAATGGCTCCGGCTTCGCGAGCGGGCTTTTACAAGGGAGGCACGGGAATACGGGCTCCCGGCCCCAAAAGGGATCGCACTGATCGGCATACCAGGGACCGGCAAGAGCCTGACCGCAAAGATGATTGCCGGGCTCTGGAGGCTCCCGCTCCTCCGGCTCGATGTTGGGGCGCTCTTTGGGAGCCTCCTTGGTGACTCGGAAGAGCGGACCCGGAGGGCCCTGACCCTTGCCGAAACAATATCGCCGTGCATTCTGTGGGTGGACGAGATGGAAAAAGCCTTTGCAACCGGTTACGGGGATTCGGGGACAAGCCAGAGGGTATTTGCACACCTGCTCACCTGGATGCAGGACAAGACTGCCCCCTGTTTTGTGGTTGCTACGGCAAACAACATCTCTGCACTGCCCCCTGAACTGTTGAGGAAAGGGCGGTTTGATGAGATCTTCTTCCTCGACCTCCCCAACGCGGCGGAGAGGAGGGAGATCTTCACCGTGCACTTAAAGAAGAGAAAATGTCTCCAGGATGAGTTCGACCTTGACCTGCTTGCAAAAGCGTCTGAGGGGTATGTTGGTGCCGAGATCGAGCAGACCATCATCGATGCCATGTACCTTGCATTCAACCAGAACATGCGGAAGATCACGACCGATGACATCCTTGCCTGCCTTGCCCGGCAGGTCCCGCTCTCAAAGTCCAAACGGGAAACAGTCGAGGCTCTGCGTGCCTGGCTGAACGAGGGCCGTGCCATATCCGCATCCTCAATGGAGGGGATGAAAGCCCCGGTTACCTCCAATATCCAGCTTGACCCTCTCCGTTAATCCCGGCATTGAACACATATGCACGCATACCTGACAGCCCGCCAGAAGAAGATAAGGTCCTCACTCCCCCTTATTGGCGGCTTTATAAGGATGAAAGCCGCCAAGACTCTTGCCAGGGACGCCTCCCGCGGGGATACCCGGGCAGTCCGGATCCTTTCGGATGCACTCATTGCGTCAGATGACCCGGTTGTCAGAGATATTGCAGAGGGTTCTTTATCGGGTTTAGGCACTCCTGAAGCAATTGATGCATTCTGCGAATATGTCATTTCCACCAATGCTGAATCCCTCCTGAAAATTGTAAAAAAGAGAGGGTATTTTCCAAAGCATGATGAGAGGAAGGCGCTCTTCTTTTTTATCACAGGGCAGTTCCAGCAGTACGAGGACCTCGATTTTCAGGATGGCCGCCCTCTCCTCAGGAAGGCACTTGGGAGTTCCTCATTTGTGGTCCGGAAAAGGGTGCTTGAGACAGCACGCCGGGCGGGGCGCAGTTACCTGTTAAAAGATGTCTTTACCGGAAAGGAGAACCGTACAAGGATTGCAAATGTCTCATACAGTGAATGGAGATCGCTCATCGATGAATCTGTGGCTCAACAGCAATGGGATGAACTGTGGGACCTTCTGTTCATTTCGCCGCCCGGGTTGTCAGCTGAGATCGCACAGGTTCTTAATAAAGCGAAATGGATGCCAAATGATGAGGATGTGACACTCTGGTCTGATTTGAGGGTATCATGTCCCGAAAAACCGTTGCATCTCCATTTCACTGACAAGGGGTGCAGGACTCTGGACGCCCGCACCGACTGGGTAAACTGTCTTGCCATCTCCCCGGACGGGAAGATCCTTGCAGGCGGGACACGTGAGGGTTCGGTCCGCTGCTGGAGCCTGCCATACGGGAACCGGGCAGCCACACTCAAAGGACATGCGGGTATAGTCTCCTGCCTTGCCATCTCCCCGGACGGCTCCATGCTCGCAAGCGGTGGTAGCGATGGTACGGTACGCCTCTGGAACCTGCCGGGCGGATGTCCCGGGCCGGCCCTCCACCACCATGCCGCGGAAGTTTCCTGCCTTGCCATCTCCCCGGACGGCTCCATGCTCGCAAGCGGTGGCAGCGATGGTACGGTACGCCTCTGGAACCTGCCGGGCGGATGTCCTGCAAGAGAGCTGGCGGGGCATACCGGAATGATAAGGTCGCTTGTCATCTCCCCGGACGGATCCATCCTTGCAAGCGGCAGCAACGACAATACCATCTGCCTGTGGAGCCTGCCGGAGGGTAACCTTATCCAAAAGATGACAGGTCACTCCGACTGGGTCAGATCACTTGTTGTCAGCCCCGATGGGTCCATCCTTGCAAGCGGCAGCAATGACGGGACCATCCGGCTCTGGAACCTGCCGGAGGGTAACCTTATCCAAAAGATGACAGGTCACTCCGACTGGGTCAGATCACTTGTTGTCAGCCCCGATGGGTCCATCCTTGCAAGCGGCAGCAATGACGGGACCATCCGGCTCTGGAGCCTGCCGCAGAAAAAGACACTCAGGACACTCAAAGGGCACCATAGTGCCATCACCACGCTGGCAGTCACCCGGAATGGATCCCTGCTCATCAGCGGGTGCGATAGCGGCACCATAAAGATCTGGAGCCTTCCCGGCGGCCAGCTAAAAAAGACTCTCAACGGACATGTGGGGCAGATCACATCACTTGCAGTCAGCCCAAACAGCACCCTCTTTCTCAGCTGCAGCTGGGACGACACGGTCCGGGTATGGACCCTTCCGGACGGGGAATTTATGTCCGCCTTTGACGAGGGGAGGGCCTCAGGCAGGTCACTTGCCATCATGCCGGACGGGTCAAGGCTTGCCACGAGCGGGGGGGATCATACAGTACGCATGTTGCGGCTTGATGACGGGATGCCACTCACCAGATTTGATTTCCCCAATGGCAGGGTATCGTGCCTTGCTGCATCCTGCGATGGGAAGATACTTGCCGCTGGCACTGATTCGGGTACCATTCTGCTGCTGGATGCGGGGTCGAATCAGGTTGTTGCCACCTTGGAGGGGCATGCCGGCAGGATAAGCTGCCTTGCGTTTTCCCCGGACAGTTCACTTCTTGCGTCCGGAAGCTGGGACGAGAGCATCAGGATTTGGAGCCTTCCTGATGGCAGGCATGATACTACATTAAGGGGGCATACCAGCACCGTCACTGCCCTTTCATTTGTGCACGGCAGTGATTTGCTGGCAAGTGCGAGCAATGACAGGACAATACATCTCTGGAATGTCCCTCAAAGAAAGAAGATTGCTTTGCTCCAGGGGCATTCCGGGGTTGTGACCAGTCTTGCGGCCCTCCCGGATGGCAGTTCCATGGTAAGTGCTGGCTGGGACGGGGACATACGGTTCTGGGGTATTCCGGACGGCGCCCTGATCAATTCAATGAATGCCATCGGAGGACGGGTTCTCTGCCTTTCGGTCTCGGCGGACGGATTGTTGTTTGCTACCGGAAATGATGATAGCACCATCGGCATCTTCAGGCTGCCGGATGGCATTTGTCTCCAGACCCACAAAGGGCTCAAATCCCCGGTGGTCTCCCTCTCCATTACTCCAGACGGGAGAACACTTGTCGCCGGCTGCCGTGAAGGATCAATTTTTATATTCCGCCTTCCCTTTGTTAAACCGCTCGCCCTTGCATCACCGGCAGACCTTGAATATGTCCAGCAGGTATCCGCCAAGCTCAGCGACCAGGAAGCCATGTACAAGGGCTGGCTGTTCCTTGAGACATTACTGAGGGGTAAATTCCGCAATGACATTGCGATCGGTGAACCTGCAGTCACAGCCGGGATCTATGACATTGAGATCGTGGAGTGATTAAAGAGATGACAGGACGCCTTGCTGTGGATTTCGGGACGAGCAACACGGTAGTCACGGTCTGGGACAGCGAAGCAGGGGGGGCACGCCCCCTTAATCTGCATGAATGGTCACGGCAATTAACAAAAGGGCTCGGCGGAAACGGTCATGAACGGAGCTGGGTCATCCCTTCCCTGATTCATTATTCTTCGGGCGGTGAACAGTGGCTGGGACAGCAGGTCATCGATAAGGGTCTTAATGGTTCACCTGCGACATTCCGGTGGCTCAAGCACTATATCAAGCAGCAGAGTGCGGTGAACGTGAACGTATGTGGCAGGCAGGTAAATTATTTCAAAGCCGGTGAGGATTTCCTATCTGCCATACTCATGGCGATAGCCGGGGAGATCCAGCTTGGTGATGAGGAGGTCGCATTCACCGTACCGGTCGAGGCTTTTGAACATTACGAGAACTGGCTCGCCAATGTTGCAGAAAAATCAGGGATAAGGCGCTTTGCCCTCATTGACGAGGCGTCAGCAGCAGCTATCGGATATGGCGTCCAGAGTAAAAAAGAGGATATTTTCATGGTCTTTGATTTCGGCGGCGGGACACTTGACATCTCGATAGTCCTGAATGAGCCTGTGTCGTGCGGCAGTTCCCGACACCGCTGCCGGGTCATCGGCAAGGCAGGTGAAGACCTCGGAGGGTCGCAGATCGACCGCTGGTTATTTTTGGAGATGTTGTCACGTATCGGGCTTGGGGCAGAGTCTGGTGAAGCCCGTACTTTGGGGCATGTGCTATTGGCACAGTGCGAACAGGCAAAGGAGAGCCTCTCGTTCCAGGAGCGGGCTGAGATCAACATTACCGATCCGGTATCCGGCCAAACCCTCAAGGCCGACATTACCCGCAACGAGTTCGAACAGTTGCTCGACCGTCACGAGTTCTTCACCCGCATCCACATGACCCTCCAGCGGGCGCTGAACGGGGCGTTCTCCCGCGGATACCAGGAAGACCAGATCTCCTCGATCCTCATGGTCGGGGGTTGCAGTTACATCCCGTCGGTGCAGACCCTCATCCGGCAGCGTTTCGGGACTTCGCGTGTAAAGTTCGACCGCCCGTTTGATGCCGTTGCACAGGGGGCTGCGGCATTTGTGAGCGGGACTGAACTCTGCGATTATATCCAGCACGATTATGCAATCCGGTACTGGAACCCGCAGTTCTCGAAATACGAATTCAGGCCTCTGGTCTCACGGGGAACGGCATACCCCTCAGAAGGGAATGTCGCCCGCATGCTTATCAGGGCAACCTATGACGGTCAGACCCAGATGGGGATCCCGGTATTTGAGATCGGAACTGCAGCATCCGGGAGCCACACCGGAGATATTGAGCTGGTCAGGGATTCCGGTGGGGGGCTCCGGCTTGTGAAGAGTTCGCCAAAAGATGATGAACGGCAGGTGTATTACTGGATGAATGAGAAAATCCCGACGTTCCTTCTTGCTGAACCCCCGGCAAAGAAAGGTGAGACGAGGTTTGAGGTCACGTTTAATATTGACGGGAATAAACGGTTACTGGTATCTGCCCGTGACCTGGCGACCAATGCCTTTGTAAAAAGGGATTTTCCCGTAATCAAACTGGCATAGGAGAAAATAACATGGACTGTTCCGGGGGTGAACTTACTGGAGCCGCAGGAGCTTGAGATCATCATCAACAGGGAGGGCAATATCGAGGTCAGGGTACGCGGGTCAAAAGGGGACCAGTGCCTCGAGATTACCAGAGGCCTTGAGGAGAGTATAGGCAAACTCGAGCAGCGGGAGTATTCCCCTGAATATTACGAGGAACGGGTTGTTCTGCACGACGAAGGCACAATCCCAATAAAACGGTAATACAATTTTATTGCCCGGGATCGGCATAGATTATCCATTTTTAAGGTCTGTACAAAACAATTCTCCCAAGAGAATGGAAAAATGAAATGCCTTTAACCAAATATCTTCTTTGACTGTTCGAGTGCATCAACTGCCGGAAGTTTCTTGCCGGTCAAAAACTCGATGCATGCCCCGCCGCCGGTTGAGATATGGGTGAACTCCCGGGTCAGGCCAAGTTTTTCAATAACGACCGCGGTATGCCCGCCACCTACAACCGAGAACTCAACCCGCGATGCTGCACGGAGGAGCTCGTAGGTGCCGGTCGCGTAATCGGCATCCTCAAAGACACCGGCAGGACCGTTGAAGACAACCGTCCCCGCCTTCCTGATTGCGTTTTTTAGCGCAGCAATCGCGTCCATGCCGATATCAAGGACAGGTGCGTCCTCCGGAATCTTTTTCACCGGGTATTCAGCCCTTCTGTTGTCCTGTCGAACCGCGACAAATTCCGGCATGATTACACGATCGCGGTAGCTGGCAAGGATTGCTGCCGCCTTTTTGATCTCGGGCTCATATTTCAGCTGGGCAATCAGCTGGGAGGAGGGCTTTCCGATATTGACCCCATCGGCAGACAAAAAGACATTAGCGACCACGCCGATAACAATCACATAATCCGCGATGCCGTTAGCAAGCACGTGCTGGGCGACATCGATTGAATCATCAACTTTCGTCCCGCCCAGCACCATACAGACGGGGCGTGGGGCACCGGAAAAGACTTTTGAGAGAGTAGACACTTCCTTTTCCATCAGAAGCCCCGCGGCAGACCGCATGGAAAGTGGAAGCCCGACTATCGTGGGTTGGGAGCGGTGTGCGGTGCCAAATGCATCATTCACAAAGAAGTCTGCCATACCGGCAAGCTTTTTTACGATATGGGTCTTTTTTGCATCCTCGGCCTTTAGCGTAAGGTTTTCTTCGGCATTGAACCGGACATTCTCCAGCATGATCACGTCGCCGGTTTTTGCTCCGGCGATCGCGTCGCGTGCATGCTTCCCGAAGATGCTGTCCACATATGTCACGGGACTCCCGAGGAGCTGCTCCAGCTTGTCGGCATGCGCCTGCAGTGTCGTAAAGTCCTTCTTCCCGGGCCGGCTCTGGTGGGTGATGATTACCGTCCGGCTTCCAGAAAGCGCCCTGATGGTAGGGAGATGTTCCTTGAACCGTTTATCATCAAGGATAAGATGGGAAGCAGGATCGATGGGGGAATTCAGGTCGAGCCGGAGCAGGACCGTCTTTTTCTCACAACCAAGCTCCCCGATCGTCCCGATTGCCATGACCCCGTCACCTTTTATGCCGTGCTCCGCGCCTTGATCTTTTTTAACCTGAAGAGCTCTTCTCGCTCCATCTCGTCGAGGCGCATTTTGATGAAGTCCTGGGCGGCAGTTAATTCCGGAATCACCTTAAACTCAAGTGCGTTTACTCGCCGTTTTGTCCGCTCGATCTCGTCGAGGAGGCGCTTCATGGTCGTCTCAATCTCAGCGCTCTCGATGATCGATTCAACAAGGTCTTCAAAAGCAGTCGCAGTCTCATCGATAACCGGGGATGTGCCGAGCACGCCGTAGCCCCGATCCAAAAGGCTCTTTTTTACCTTGGATGAAGATATCTCAGGTACGATTACGCCCATGATGTTCTTGCTTTTTAGTGAGATCTCCGGCATTTCCTTGACAGAGAACGCCGCTGATTTGACGCTAAGAGCCCCTTCAACGGTATTTGCATACGCCATCCTCTCGACAGCCAGATCGTATCTGGTAAGAATTTCGCCCCGGCTGTCCCTTGCCTCTGCAAGCACCTTGAAAAATTCAAGGATCAGTCCATCGCGCTTCATCTTGAGGATCTTGTAGCCGCGCTCGGAGAGCTTAATCTTCTTTTTTAAGTTAATCAGTTCCGACCGGGTTGGCTTGATGTCACGCAGCGCCATGGATCATCACTTCGCCTTCGGGGCGTCCCTGAATTTCGGGTGGTACTTGTTGATCAGGTCGCGGTCGATACGAACCAGTTGCTCGACCGGCAGCGTCGAGAGGAGATCCCAGCCGAGGTCAAGGGTGTTGAAGATAGTCCGGTCTTCATCAATTCTCTGCCGCACAAACCGGCCTTCGAACAGGTCCGCAAACTCCAGAAATCCCCTATCACGTTCGGAAAGCGCATCTTTGCCGACAATGGCAACCAGCCCGCGCAGGTCGTTGCCTTCCGCGTACGCGGCGTAGAGCTGGTCGGAAACCTTCTTGTGGTCTTCCCTCGTGTGCTTAGCGCCAATACCAAGGTTCATTAACCGAGAGAGTGATGGCAGAACGTTGATGGGTGGATAGATGCCCTTCCGGTGCAGCTCACGCGAGACCACGATCTGCCCTTCGGTGATGTACCCGGTAAGGTCGGGGATCGGGTGAGTGATATCGTCACCGGGCATGGTTAAGATCGGGAACTGCGTGATTGACCCTTTCTTGCTCTTGATGATGCCGGCCCGCTCGTAGATAGATGCAAGATCGGTATACATGTAACCCGGGTACCCGCGCCGGCCCGGAACCTCTTCACGGGCAGCACCGATCTGGCGCAGCGCCTCGCAGTAGTTGGTCATGTCGGTTAAGATGACCAGCACGTGCATGTTAAGGTCAAACGCGAGGTACTCAGCGGTTGTAAGCGCCAGCCGGGGCGTGATGATACGCTCAACGGCCGGGTCATCCGCAAGGTTGAGGAACACAACAGCACGCTCGAGTGCACCGGTGCGCTCGAAGTCCTGCATGAAATAGTTGGCCTCTTCCTTCGTGATACCCATCGCTGCAAACACGACGGCAAACTCACCCTTGCCACCCAGCACTTTCGCCTGACGGGCAATCTGGAGTGCAATCGTGTTGTGCGGCAGGCCTGCGCCCGAAAAGATCGGGAGCTTCTGGCCCCTGACAAGCGTGTTGGTGCCGTCAATTGTAGAGATACCGGTCTGGATGAACTCGTTAGGCGAGCCCCGGGCGTACGGATTGATCGCTGCGCCTGTAATATCGAGCCGCTTTTCGGGCACAATCTCGGGACCGCCATCGATTGGTTTACCACCTCCGGACAGGATACGTCCCAGCATGTCCTTTCCGACCGGCATCTTGATGGTCTCGCCGGTGAACCGGACACCGCTGTCCCTGCCGATACCTGCGGTTGTCTCGAATACCTGCACGACCACGAGGTTATCACTCGTATCCAGCACCTGACCGCGCTTGATGGAACCATCAAAGAGCACGATATTGACGAGCTCCCCGTAGCCGATGGGTTCTGTCTTTTCAACAAAGAGCAACGGCCCGGCAATCTTGTTGATCGTCCTGTATTCCTTCATGATGCCGACCTCAGTGCATTGAATTCTGAGTCCATATCCTTTGCAATCTTATCGAGCACTGGTTTATAGTCCTTGATGAACTTGATCTGAGGCAATTCGTTCTTGGACTTCACAGCATTGATATGGATCGGGGAAACCCCGGCTGCCTGTGCTGCGTAGGCAAGATCTGAATACAGGCGGATCGCCTTCATCATGTCGTACTGCTTCTTCATGCTGCAGAACGTATCGACTGCATCGTAGGCGTTCTGCTGCAGGAATACTTCCCGGATCATGCGGGCCACTTCGATTGTGATCTGCTCAGCCTCGGGTAGCGCATCGGAGCCAACCAGTTGGACGATCTCCTGCAGTTCCGCCTCTTTCTGGAGTACTTCCATCGCCCACGAGCGGAGCTTGTTCCACTCTGGAGAGACCTCCTTGTCGTACCAGTCATTGAGACTGTCGAGATAAAGGGAGTATGAATTGAGCCAGTTGATTGACGGGAAATGCCGCCGCTGTGAGAGCTTGGCGTCAAGCGCCCAGAAGACTTTCACGATACGCAGCGTCCCTTGTGTGACCGGCTCCGAGAAGTCACCACCCGGAGGGGATACGGCACCGATGACCGAGACCGACCCGTCGCCGCCGGAGAGCGTCTTGACAAGCCCTGCCCGTTCGTAGAACTCCGAGAGGCGGGCTGCAAGATAGGCGGGATACCCTTCTTCACCCGGCATCTCTTCGAGACGGCTGGAGATCTCACGCATCGCTTCCGCCCAGCGCGAGGTCGAATCTGCCATCAGCGAGACATCGTAGCCCATATCGCGGAAGTACTCTGCGATCGTGATACCGGTATAGACTGACGCTTCGCGGGCGGCGACCGGCATGTTGGACGTGTTGGCAATAAGGACCGTCCTTTCCATGAGCGGTTTTCCGGTCTTGGGGTCCTCGAGATGCGGGAACTCTGTCAGCACCTCTGTCATCTCGTTTCCGCGTTCCCCGCAGCCGATGTAGACGACGATCTCGGCATCCGACCACTTAGCAAGCTGCTGCTGGGTGACCGTCTTGCCGCTCCCGAACGGACCAGGGATCGCGGCAGTTCCGCCCTTGGCAATCGGGAACAGACCATCGAGAATCCGCTGCCCTGTGATCAGCGGGATCTCCGGGTTCATCTTTTCTTTCACAGGGCGGGGCACCCTGACCGGCCAGCGCTGCATCATCGGGAACTCGCGGTTGTCATCAAGGACGCATATAGTCTCTTCGACCGTGAATTCTCCGCTCTTGATTGTTTTTACCGTGCCGGGCTTTGCATTTGGCGGGAGCATGACCTTGTGGACGATGTTGGTCTCCTGCACCTCGCCAAGGATCGATCCGCCCTGCACTTTGTCGCCGGCTTTAACAAGTGGCTTGAATGCCCACTTCTTGTCATGGGACAACCCGGATGCCGACACGCCGCGCTGGATAAAGTCGCCCATCTTGTCCACGAGCACCGAGAGCGGGCGCTGGATACCATCATAAATGCTGGTCAGCAGCCCCGGCCCAAGCTCGATAGCAAGTGAGAGCCCGGTATTTTCTACCGGTTCGCCAGGCCTGATGCCCGATGTATCCTCATAAACTTGGATAATTATGTCTTCCCCGTTGATCTTGATGACTTCTCCCATCAGCGCTTCGTTGCCGACCTTTACCACATCGTACATGTGGGCGTCAAGGTTGACTGCCGTGACGACTGGGCCGGCGATTCGTTTGAGAATTCCCTGTTTTGTCTCTTTTGGTTTCTTGCTCTTCACTTCCACAGATCAACACCCACCGATCTCTTGATTCTGTCTCTCATCGACAAACCCCCCTCTTCAGCGCCGATAGTGATCACAGTCGGCTTCACTGAGTTCTCAAGGGTGGAGCGGAGCCTGCGGGGGATCCGCTCCATATCACTGCTTTTTACGACAAGAATGCCGACAGAGGCATCATGCAATGCATTGTTAATGTACTCTACAAGTTTCTCATCGCTTTCCGCTGCATAGGTCTTCCTTATTCCTGCAAGCCGGAAACCGAGGATGAACTCCCCGTTGCCGATCACCGCAATCTCCATTCAGATCACCAGGTATTCCGATATCCGCTCGGCAGGGAGTCTGGACTCTTTCCCGCGGGCAATCGCACGCAGGTTGAACACCTCGTATTTCTTTTTCTCAAGATACGTGAGGATGGGGTGAACGGAGAATGGGTTGAGTTTTGACATCCGCTCCATCTGTGCGAGCTGCACCCGTGTAAGCCTGACCTCAATCTGGCTGGATGTATGTTCGCTCCTCAGCTCATCGAGAACGGTCTGGAGCAGCGACTGGCGTTTGATACGGGCTTTGAGAGCATCAATAAATTCACCCTGAGATTCAAGTGTGTTGAGTCTGGAGAGCTCGTCAATGGAAAACGACCCCCCGGGGATCATCATGTCGCCCGCATCCTCTTTAAACGCATTCGCACGGAGCCGGAATAGATTCTTGATATTTTTGATATCAATATCCAGCCGGATATAATCCAAGAACAGGTTCCCTCCTTTGATCCCGCTCTCAGCTTGGGCAATCAGCTCTGCATAGAACTGCTTATAGAGCTCGTTTTCCATATGTGCAAACGATCCTTCTTGAACCGCCTCCTGATAATTTTTCATGAGCACCGGATACAGGGGATGTCCTTTTAACGATTCAACAATCTTGTCAATGGACCCCTCTGCAAGCATACTGTCAAGTGTCTTCCTGTCAAGCGTACCCGCAGGTATCAGCACCTCCTTGATTTTACCGGCTTTTATTCCCTGCTGCTTCCCGCGGAGGATAGTGAGCACATTCTGGATATCCCAGCGGTTAAGGTAGCCCCGTGTAAATTTCTGTAAACTCCCCGGGGTGATCGCAAGGATATTCTGATATTCCTTGGCGAGGTTCCAGCTGAGAGCTACTTCAATTAAGTCGATTCCTGAAAATGAATTGCCAAGCTCATCAATCTCCGGCTTGTATGTGGTCTCCTCGATGACACGGGTGATCTCAGGGAGGCTCATGTTCAGCATCCGTAAGTACTCCTCACGAGGGAGGAGCATGGACTTCCTCACACGAAGGCGGGTACATACGTAGATATAGGGGGCCGGACCTCCTGTCAACTCGATCATCCGCCACCCCTCTTATCCAAACAGAATATCTGACGCATCTTTGAGCCCTGATTCCCACACCTTGTCCAGAAATGTGCGGTAACTGTAATCAATCTGCAGCTCGCTGTCGGAACTCTCGACAATGATCCCGCCCTCGATATCAACCGCGTTCCCGAGTTTGTATCCCTTGTAGGCACTGTCTTTTCCAAGAATTTCCTTTAATGCATTTTTGTCCCGGGCACAGCAATAGATGGTTCCCGTTTCAATCTCCCTGTGCACTGTAGCGAGGAGTTTTTTAATCGCTTCCTGGTGGAAGCTCTCGGGCAGAGCAGCCAGTTCGGCAAGGGCAGATGCATACACCTGGTCAAGGAGCTGTTTTTGGGTATTTAACAGGTCCCTTTTGACGATAAGCTGGGCAGCGGAGACCTCCTGCTCCATGATGTGGGCAGTCTGTTTTTCCGCGTCCTCATCGGCGGCTATCTTGATCCCTTCTACACGTTTCTGTGCAGCGGAAAGGATTGAAGCGACCTCCTTTCTGGTCTCTTCCCTGATCCCCTCCGCCTCACTGCGCCCTTTCTGCCTTATATCATCGATGACGGCTTCCAGTCCCATGGTTTGCCCCGCTTTAGAACAGAAGCAGTAATGCAACCACAAGACCAAAGATGACAATTGTTTCCGGAATGACTGTAAGCAGCAGCACAAGACCGAATACGTCCTTGTTCTCTGCTGTTGCACCGACTGCTGCAGATCCGATACCGTACTCGGCAATTGCTGCAGCAACACCTGTGAGCCCGACTGCCATAGCGGCAGCGATCGCCCTCATTCCCAGCTGCGATGCCTTGATCATTTCAACTGTCATTCCTGCTGTTGCAACTGCAACGGTTGTTTCTTCTACTGCCATGTTTTAATCCTCCGTAAATCTTCTTTTTAATCCGAATGGATGATACTTCTCGCCTCCACCCTTGTAAAATTTGGTGAAGAATTCAACATACTGTAACCTCAGGGAATGCAGTCCGCTGCCGATCAACCCGAGAGCCGTGTTCAGCAGGTGACCGCCAATCAGGACAGCTATCCCCATAATAATCATCAATACACCGATAATGGTCAGATTTTCAAACTGAGGTTCAATCAACATCCCGATGGCAATAAAGTTCACTACCATCGCGATAGCCACAGAAGAGAGCCCTACAGCCACCAGACGTGCATATGACATCGTGTTACTGATAATCGAGGGGATCTCTATCAGTTCAAGCGGATTCTCACCGGCAATTCCCACAAGCCCGAGGACAACCATCACAGCACCGGCAAGTGCAGGTGCACTCAATCCCATAAAAACCGGTGGAAGGCCTACAAAGCTTGGCATCAGGGGCATCGCGCTCATAGACCATATGAGCAGCAGGATTCCCCACATGGCTGCAATCCAGCCTGCAGCTGCTGCCACCCCCCTCATCTCGCGGTGATGGTAATGGTTTGCTGCGCTCAGGATCCTGCCAAGTGTAATCTGGACAATGCCGATCCATACTGCAAAGACAAGAAGTTCTGTCACTGCAGGTCCATGCCCCGTCGCATGGGTGCCGATATTCAAGTGCCTGCTGGGAAGCATTGAATTCCATGGAAGGGCAAACCCGAAGAATTCGCTGAAAAGAACGCCAAAGAAGATACTTGAGATGCTGGCATTTCTCATGATGTTCAGAAGACGGGTGACCCCATCCCCATGCAGGAACCTCCTCAGCCCCATTGACACGACCAGCAGGAGTGCCCCGTACCCGATGTCGCCAAGAATAATACCAAAGAAAAGGGGGAAGACGATCGAGACGACGAGCGTCGGGTCAATTTCATCATACCGGGGGCGTGAATGGGTATCGATCAAAAGTTCGGTCGGTTGTGCAAAGGGCGGGTTGTGATACTCGACCGGCGCGTGGTGATGATCACCATCTTCGTGGATCTCGGTCACAAATGCCCGGCTTTCTGTTGCAAGAGCCATCCCGGATTTGAGACGCTCTACCTCTTCAGCCGGTACCCAACCTTCAACGATGAACGCTTCGCCGGTTATCGCAAACCGCAACGGTGCCTCCGCCTGTTCGACATCTGCGGTGAGCAGTTCCTCGCAGGCTGCGAGGAATTCGACCTGCTCCTTTTTGATCGTTTCGATGCGTTCCTGGATCCGGGCAATCTCCTGTTTTTGAGCGTCGATCTGCCCTAAGCAGCTGTTTATGATCTCCTGGGGGGATCCCTCGCCCTTTGGGATCGGGATTGCCATAAAGTTTGCTTCCGTCAGGGTCTGCTGAACCTGACCGCTGTGTACCACAGGTACAAAAACAGCGATGTAACTCCCTTCCTTGGTCTGTGAAAAATAGGTCTCGTTCTCCACTCCAAAATCAGGTTTTTTTGAGATTTTGCCGGTAAACACGGCAAGGTTACCATACCCGCTGTACATCTCAAGATTAAGTGGCAATGAGATAAACGGCCTGAGCTCGTTGATCCTTTGTAAAAGGTCTTTTACTGCCGTATCGCAAGCTGACTTTTTTGCGAGAAGCTGTTCCACCTCGTTCCCGATCGCAGCAAGGTTTGTATCAATAGTTTTTTTGAGCTGCTGTACCGGTACCCTTTTTTTCGGGACAACATCCCCGGACCTTACATTGAACGTGTTCTCAATGGACCGGATCCTGATCAGCTGTGATGACGCTTCACTTGCCTGTGGGAACGGTTTTCCGATCGTTACACCGCGGTACTCATCTCCCTCTCTCTCAACAAACTCCTGTATATGAAATACATTGTGAGAATAGAGCTCTTTTATAACATCATCCATCAAGGTCTTGGAGCACACAATCACGAGGTGGCTCATCCTCTTAGGATGTAACATGAAGTTGCTCCTTGAATCGTGAGACCAGAAAAATTACAGCTTTTTTAAGATTTTTGTCACCCTTCTGCCGCAGTGCTCCGGCACGCATCTCCCCTTCCCTGCGGGTTTCGGCGCTTTTCTGTGCTGCCTTTTCCCGGGCATCGTCGAGTCGCTTCTGTTTGTAGTCCTGCGCTTCTCTCTGTGCCTTGATGACCATATTATCGGCTTCAAGTTCGGCATGAGGTATCATATGCTTCCTGTCAGCCTGAGCCTCACTGATCATCAGCCGGAATTCCTCTTCTGTCTTCTTGATCTCTTTCAGTACCTCAATTTTCATCCAACCCTCCTTTCACGGCATTATGATATTTGGTAAAAAAAACCATATATGTATTGTTATTTTACTCCGTCAAGGGGCACGGTGCGGGGTAAGAAAAATCCGGATTAGTCCCTGATGAATTCAATGCTGGTTTGTGACCGGAAACGCATGATGCCGGCCAAGGGCGGCAGGTCGCTGATACGGACACCTTTGGTTTCCCCCCGTAGCGTTATCCCGGATAATTCCCCGGATGCGCAGATCAGGTGCTGTTCGGGGTGAGTTCCCCGCAGGATGTTACAGGATGTTGTAATGACAGGGCCAACGGAGACAACATACCGGAGCCGGCTGGAGCCAGGGTGGTTGCGTGGCAGGACGATAAGCGGGGTATGGTGACTCCGCACAAGCTCAATAAGCATCACACCAGCTTCCGGATCCCCTCCTTCAGGAGCGGAGACCACAACAAGGTCATCGGGCTCAACCGTCTGGCAATACTCATCAGACTCTGTCTCAATACAAAGGGCAAACCGTGTGTTTGCCTGTGCAACAATTAAAAAAGAGGAATCTGTCCTGACAAGCAGGAATTCGTCATGCGGGAGGACGATCATGCCTCTGCGACGTCTTCTGACTGGCAGCTGGGGCACATGGGCTTTTTGCCTATGCCCTTGAATCGTTCTCCGCATTCCTTACACCGATAATCCTTGCCTGTTACGCGTTCGGGGGGAAGATCGATGTCCACTGGGCCTCCAACTGTGCACACGGTAAAACACCTCACCACAACATCTTCACAAATCTATTTAAGGGTATCTAAATACGGGAATGATTCCGTCCCTTGCCCCTTGCGGTCTATTCAGATGATGAAGTTAAACGTGATGATCGATACGAAGAGAAGAACACACGAATGTTTGACACCGGCAGCAACGGATCCCTCACCCATCTGTCCGGCGATCATGCCCGAAAAGATTGCCTGCATCAGGCATGTATGGAAGAGCAGGCGCCCGAACGTCTGGATCGGGATTGTGCTTATAGCGGAAAAGGATCCTGCACTTGCAAGTTTTCCCAGTGAGACATTGGCAAGGACTGGAAGGAACTGTGTGGTGAGCACGGCAACAACTGCCAGAAAGACAAAAAACGAGAGGTAAATGATTGCCGTGTAGATGAACATCTCCGTGGACCGTTCCCTTCTCAGGACTTCAGTCATTTTCGAATCAGAGGATGCAATTGAGAGCACCTCCCCGATCGATCCACTCATCTCGGATGCCTTCGTGATCAGCGTGACAGTTCGGGCTATGGAGGGGGTCCTGACCCGTTCTTCAAAACGCATCAGCGCCTCGGTAAAGTTTGCCCCCCAGTCCATATCCTGTTTGATCCGCCGTATCTCATAGGAGAGCAGGCCAAGGTTGGTATTGACCATGATCGCTATCGCCTGTGCAATGGTAAGTCCCACCTGGTTGATCCCCGCCATCCGCTCGAGGAAGTCGGGGATAAGCGATTCGATGCCAGTTACCTTCCGTGCCCACACCTCGTAAAAAACCGCATAGGGAATGAGCACGATTAAAAGTGCCAGTACGATATGGTCATCAACCACATCGATAAGAATCTCAATATCGGAATATCGGGGAATGGATATGAGCATCGTCACGACATAAATGAGGGCAATGGGGACGGTAATATAGAACGTGTGGTTGATGTTGCGTACAAAGCTATCGAACGGGTGTTTGAGAAGGTGGGTAAAATTCCTTATCTTGTCATAATGGGCAAGCTGGGCAAAGAGCGACGCCTCCCCCCCGCGCTTCACAATCCGGACATCTGCGTACTCTTCGAGCACCTTGGTCTTCACATACCGCTCACTTTTCTCGGCTTTCACCGAGATCATATCAAGGAGCAAAATGAAGATGAGCGAGCCGATAGGTATGAGGGCATATGTGACCATGGAGAGCTGGACAACGGCACCGCCACCAATCATCCCCATGACAACCATGATGATGATCAAAAAGAGCGGCCCGGCAACAAATATGGTAACATACGATTCTGCAACAATAGAAAGGAAATTTAAGAACTGTTTCTGCTCAAAGCGTGCTTCGTCCTGGTAGAGCCGCACCCTCATCGACATGAACTCGGACATATCCCCGCCGCTCTCTATCACCGACAGGAGGTCTTCAAGAAAATTTTTAAGTTTCTCCGAGGGAGTGGTCTCAGAGAGGTGACGGATTGCGGAGACCATGTCATAGCCAAAGAAATCGGCGTCCCGGACGATCTGCCGGAACTCCAGTGCAACCTCACCGTAAATATTGGAGTTTTCTGAGAGTGAGCGGAAGATGACCATCAGCTGGGCGCCGCCGCGGCGCATCGAATACATATAGGCGACCGCGTTATGCAGCGTGAGGTTGATCCGGATAGACCGGTTCCTCTTCTCAATGTGCGGGAACTTAAGCAGGCTTGCATAGGCAACATAGGTACCTGCTGCAAAACAGATCACGACCGTGAGTACCTGAATGTACTGGCCAAAAGCAGCAGTGTAAAAAAATTCCGGCAGCTGAAGATTGAAAACATTGTACAGACCCACATTGCCGCTTCTGAGAAAAAGGACTATTGAACCTCCGAAGAAAAAACCGAACAGGGCGAGAAGGAGCCCGCAGAGGACTGCGATGTTCACTGACCTCCAGAGGTATTGCTCTACTGTCATGCCCATGCGTGCAGAGATCATATCAACGTGAAGGTTTTGATATCTGACTGAGTCCCTGCGGATCCGATCCCGGAGGTAGTAACGAAGGTTCATTGGGATACCTTGCGGAGGTCAGAAAGGTTGTCGAGAACCCGTTGCCGGTCGATATGGAAAAGGTGGAAGAGCGATGCAACAGTGATATAATCATAGATACCCTGCTTCTGCATCGCATCGAGGATCTGCCGCCGGATCCTGATCTCGGACTCGACCTGATCCCGCGACCACCCGCGCCGTTCGGCGATTTCGGCATAGATCTGGGATCTACCGGTATAGGCGTACCGGTCGTGAACCGGATCATAGACAAAGACATTGTTCACCCTGAGGTTGCCGGTTGATGGATCAAGCCCCGCAATCTCCACGATCTCCTGAGCGCGGCGGACCCGTTCGGTCCCCCGGTAGATGAGCCCCTGGACACTGATGATGTTGAGAGCCTGTACCATATTCCGGGGCACATTCAGCGGTTCTGATTCGAGCCGATGGATGGCGGCATCGACACTCCCCGCATGCATGGTCGAAAAGGTCGTGTGCCCGGTGTTCATCGCCTGAAAGAGCGTCTGGGCTTCCTGCCCTCTCACTTCTCCGACAAGGATGTACTCCGGCCGCTGGCGCATCGCAGCCCGCAGGAGGTCAAACATGTCGATTGCAGAACCTCCCTCCATCAGTGCCGGGCGTGTCACGCTTGCGATCCAGTTCTCATGATAGAGGGTGATCTCACGTGTATCCTCGATACTCACCACCTTTGCCACCGGGGGGATGAACATGGAGACTGCATTAAGGGATGTTGTCTTTCCGGATGCCGTACCCCCAATGAAAAGCAGGCTTTTATTATTCTCGATGGCAAGCCAGAAATAGACCAGCTCGTCGACATTGAATGTCCCGTAGTCCAGAAGTTCAATCGGCGAATAGGGCTCCTCCCGGAATTTACGTATAGTAAAGGAAGTCCCGCGTGTGGTAACCTCGGTGCCCAGCGTCAGGTTAAGTCGCGATCCTTCCGGCAGGGTTGCATCCAGCATCGGAGAGCCGGTCGAAATATGCTTGCCGGATCTCTGGGCAAGGGTGATCGCAAGCGAGTTTAGCACGTCGGACTCAAAGGCAATATTCGTCTTGATGTTCCGGTATTTCCGATGGTAAAGAAAAAGGGGGATATCGTTACCATCACAGGATATGTCCTCCAGCTGAGGGTCCTTCATGAGTGCATCGATGCGTGACCAGCCGATGAAGTTCCGAAGCAGGTAGTACTGGAGCTTAAACAGGGTGACTGGATCAAGGGTGAGCCCGTATTCATTCAACAGGGCGTACATCTTGTCAAACAGGATCTTTTTTCGATCCTTTTGGATCTCGTCAGTCGAGAGAATCAGGACATCCCGGAGATCTTCATGAATTCGTTCAAGGAGCTCGCGTTCGAACTCAGAGAGGGTGGGTTCAAACAACAGGTACTCGTTCTGATTGGTCTTCCGGTTCAGCGTGATGAAGATGAGCGATCGCCCTTTCTCTACCCAGTACTGCTCGAGGAGCTCGTGCCATTCAGGAATATGTGCATCGACAAGGGACCCATGCTTTTCAACATCATATTCTTCGTATTCCTGTTTTTCCCTGCGCTGTAAAAGGGAGGTAAGGGCATCGGGAATTTTAAGGCCGGGTTTTTTTGCAGGAAGGGTATCATCTTCTGTTACCAGTGCGGGGTGAAGATCTGGTTTTGCCTGTACCGGTTCTTCTGTTTCTGGTTTTTTTTGCAATGATTTTGACTTTGACAATTTATTGATGAGATCCTTGACCTGCATATAACCTGCCCCCGCCGCCCTGCTTCTCCGTGATACTATCGAATTACTGTAGGAGAATGATTCTATATAAGTATGTGGTGAACACCTGCCCCAAAAAAGCCCGGTTTTGTCGCAGCGGCATTTCCCTGACAATTTTTATACCGGCAGATATCTTTATCATAAATCGTCAAGAGAGTCAATTGTCAGATATACTGGGAGTGAAACGGGTTTTTATGGCACAGCAAGCCCAACAGAAGATGCCCACCGGCATATCGTCACTGGATCCAATAATTGATGGGGGAGTCCCCATGGGCTCTGTCATTCTCCTGCTTGGTGATATCGGCGGGGGCAATTATGAGTTTGTGTACAGCTCGATAGTCAATACCCTCAACTCGGTGAGTCCGGTGGCTGATACCGGGGCGCACCACACACCCCAGATCAATTACACTACCTTCACACGCACCAGTGATGATGTAAAACAGGAGATAGCCAAATCGTTTCCGATGGAGGACGCTACCAAATTAAAGGAGAAGATCCGGTTTGACGATCTTTCCGAGATCTATTTCGAGAACAGCGTAGTACCTGATGACTGGTATAGCCACGGGGATATCATAACACGGCTCCAGAAACGTGCCGACCATGCGGGTGTCCTTGCCCAACTATCCACGTCATTAAATACTGCCGAACCCAACAGCCTGATTGTCATCGATTCCATCACCGATATCGCCACCCAGTGCACGAGCCCCCATCTCTGGCATAACCTTACCGGGCTCCTGCGGGGGCTCCAGCGGATATCCAAGCAGCGCAACCTGACGGTCTATCTGCTGCTCACCCGGGGGATCCTCAAAGAAGAGGAGGAACGGGAAATTGCTGATATCGTTGATGCAGTCCTGCTCTTCCGGTGGGAGGAATCGAGCGGGGCACGCAGACAGCGGGTGATGTATTTCGAAAAATTCCGCGGGGTGATGACTCATCTTGAGGAGCGGGACCTTGTGAAATTCGCTGTACGAATATCGAAGTCCGGTGGATTTGAAGTTAGCAACATCCGGGTGGTCATATGAGCGATGAGCGGATGAAAGTCGGGATCATCGGGCTGGATGATATGCTGGGCGGCGGGCTCATCCCCGGGAGCATCTGTGCCATTATCGGGACATATGGTACCGGCAAGACGACGTTTGCACTCCAGTTTATCTGGGAGGGATTAAAAAAAGGCGAGCATATCATCTATATCAGCCTTGAGGAGCGGGAGGAACGGATCTTTGAATACATGCTCCAGAAGGGCTGGGATATCAAACCGTTCATGAACAAGTCCCTTTTTGTTCTAAAACTCGACCCCACAGATTTCAACCTCGCCAACAACAGGATCAAGAACGAACTCCCCCGCCTGATCAAGCAGGTGAACGCATATCGTGTTGTCATTGACCCAATCTCGCTGTTTGAGGATCTCTTTGACTCGGATTCGATCCGGCGCCAGGAGATGTTCCGGTTTGTTGAGAGCATGCGGGACCAGAAATGCACCATTATGATGACATCTGAAACCGACAAGGACAACCCTTTTTCCAGCCGTCATGCCCTCATTGAGTACCTTGCTGATACAGTAATCCTGCTCCGGTATGTCAGGCCATCTGACCTCACCGACGTCCATCTTGCCCTTGAAGTCGTGAAGATGCGCATGTCAGCACATTCCCGCGAGATCAAGCCCTACGAGATCCAGCAGGACCAGGTACTCGTGTATTCAGAAGCCAATGTGTTCTAGAGTGCCTGCACTACGTCAATAAAATTTTTTTAGTGTCTGATCTGGTGTCAGACGTTGATCCCCAGAATCGATAACAGGACGAGGATCACGACACCTGGCAGGCCACCCACCACACAGATCAGGAGCGTTGCGAGGCTGTAGCCAAGGTCGGGTTTTCCGATCCAGTTCATGACATGGAAGAAGTTTAGGATAACCAAAAAAATAAGCCCGAGAATTGCGTTTATCAGCAGGACGGAGAGCTTCTTGACAAGATAGTATGCGATGGCGACCACCGCGACAATGACCATTATGGTGATGAGGATTGCACTCATGCTTATTTACCAATGATCCGCTGGGAAATTAATCTTATCGACGGCAATACGAGCGATCCGATCTGGCGCACTTCTTCTGATATCCCGCCGATCTCTGTATGCATTGAAAAGATGTTACCGGCAAGCATCGCACTGCGGATAGGGGCCTGGAACTTGCCATCCTCCATCCGGAACGAGTTTGAAATTTCCACGGAAAAGTCCCCGCTCATCGGGTTTGCCGTGTGGGCCCCTACAACACTATGGACATAGATTACGGGTTCATCCGTAACATCTGTTCTGGGCCCGTCAACAATGAGATTATGGTGCCCGATTCCCGTCCCGCCATGAGCCCCGCTCCGCAGTGCGCTCGCAGTACTCTCTTTTCCGTACCGGTATGCGGTACGAAGGTCGTACGCAAACGAGGCGAGGATACCTTCCCTGACAAAATCAATCCGTCGGGTCGGCATCCCCTCGGCATCCCAGAGCCTGCTCCCCAGCCCCTTTTTCCGGAAAGGGTCGTCATACATGGAGAACTGCGGGTCGATGACAGGTTCTCCAAGCCGGTTGGCAAGGTGTGAGCGCCCTGCATGCACGTTCTTTCCGGAGAGAGCTGGGATAAATGCCGCACCCAGAAGCTCGGCATAGGCAATCGGGGAGAGCAGGACGTCATATTCTCCGGTCTCAATATCGGTCCCCCCAGCAGATTGGGAAGCAAAAAACGCAGCTCTTTCCCCTACGGAATACGGGTCGATATCGTTGAAGCAGGACTGGGCAAACTCAGAGCCTGTGGACTGGCCCTTAATCGCTTCCAGCGAAATTGACACCCCGGTATGCCGGTGCGTATATCGTACCCCGTTGCTATTGGCAACCGTCTCATTCATTGATGAGATCGTTGCTGAACCTGATGTGACATCTGCGGGATGCTCGGCAGCACCATCAAGCATCTGTTCAAGTAATCCATATGCCGTATCGGGGCTGACCGACATTGTGGGATCATAGCAAAATGTCGCATCGGGAAACTCATAGCGCGGGGGGAGTCCGCCCCATTGCTGTGGTGAGGCAAGTTTTCCGCTTGCGATCGCTGCATCGAGGCACTCCTGCCACTGCCCGGGATCCTGGGTCGTTGACGACCCGATCCGCCCCCTATCAATCGTCCGTATGCCGAACCCACATTCATCTGACCGGATCGCAATACTGACGTTTTTACGTTTCAGGTCAGCCGAGATTGCAGTCCCTTCGCCGTAGAAAACCTCAACCTCTTCAACCCGTCGTGACCCCTCTCTCAGGATCTGGTCAATCCATGCCACTGCCACCAACCACCGCGTTATCGAGCAGGACATGCGGTGCCCCGTCGCTTACTGGTACACTCTGTCCACCTTTGCCGCAGTACCCCGGATGCATTGCCCTGTCATCTGCACACAAAAGGATGTCGTGCAGTGTTGAGAGGATATCTCCGGATAGCGATACGTCCCGCACCATCTTTGTGCACTCACCTTTCTCGATCAGGTAGCCATACTCTGCATTGAACTGGAAGACACCACGGCCCGGGTCGACCTGTCCTCCCCGCGAACCCTTTAGCAGGATGCCGTTTTTGCATACCTCCATAATCTCTTCGCGTGTCGAATCCCCGTTCTCGATATAGGTGTTGCTCATCCGGACAAGCGGGGGTTCTGCCCCCAAAGCCCGTGCATGCCCCGCGATGCCGTTTCCTACAGCAGCAAGTGTCTCCCGGCTGTGCAGGAACGCGTTGACCACCCCCTTTTTGATGATTTCAGTACGCCGGACGGCAACACCTTCCGCATCAAACGGCTCAAATCCGAACTCGGGAAGTGACGGGTCATCAACGATAGTCAGCCGGTTATTGCTGATGCTCTCGCCTGTCTTGTGTGCAAGGACGGAATTGCCCTCCTGAACAAGGTCCCCTTCGCTCGCGTGCCCCACAGCTTCGTGGGCGAAAACACCGGCAAGCTCCGGGTCCAGAACCGCACGCATTCTTCCACCCTTTGCGTGCCCGGCACCAAGGAGTGAAACAGCAACTTCTGCTGCATTCCTGCCGAATTCCTGCCGGTGCCGTAAATCAAACCCGCGGATGGAGTGATTCCGCTCATAACCCATCTGCATGGTTCCATTGCGCGATGCAACGGCAAGCACATTGAACCCCGACCGGCAGATCTCATATGAGAATTCGTGCCCGGAGCTGTCTGAGAATGTTACCTGCTCTGACCGTTCGATGTAATTTGCCCGTCGACTGACCACTTCCGAGAGTGCCGCTGCCCGTTCAATCTCCGCGAGAAGTGAGGTCTTTTCCTCAATACTTACCTTTCGGGGGTCTTCCTTCATCACCGGAACCTTAAGGGCTTTTTGGGCTGCATCATGCAGTTTCACATCCTGCCGGGTTATCGCTGCGAGTTTTACGGCGGAGTCAAGCAGTTTGTTGAATTTTTTATTTGGCACTGGTGTAAAATTGTCGATCTGGAGAATGCCCCAGCCACGGGGGCCAAGCACCCGGAGAATTGCGCGGTTGAAAAATGAAGTTCCGGCAGATTCCACATTGCCATTGTCAATGTCAATAAGCGTTGACTGGCCTGTTACATGCCGCAGGTCATAATACCTGATTCCCGTTGGCTCACTCATGCGAGAGTCTGGTTGATGACGGGTGCGTCAACAAGCGCTTCGGTGGAGCGCATCGCCATCTTCTTGAGCTTGGAGAGGAACCCTTCGGTATTCTGCGGGACAAGCGCGTATTTTAAGACGTCATTAATGGTGTCCACCGGAATGACGGTAACCAGCGGGCGGTACCTCTCCTCAATCAGCACATCACCAATATTCATACGGGGGATAAGGATAGTTTTTATTCCCGCTTTTGCGGCTGCTTCGATCTTGAATGTTACTCCTCCAACAGGTAATACATCACCGCGTACAGAAAGTGATCCGGTCATCGCGACATCCTGCCTGACCGGAATCCCATCGATCGCGCTGATAACAGCAGTAGCAATACTGATCGAAGCGGAATCTCCTTCCGCCATATAAGTGCCGATAAACTGGATGTGGACATCCATGTTCTTGATGTCCTTTCCTGTGAACTTCTTAATCAAGGCACTAACATTCTTTATCGATTGCTGAACGATCGACCCTTCATCTGTTAGTGAAGGTTCTTTGCGTTTCTCCATAATGCCGGTGGCAATGATGTGTCCACTTTCTCCCTGTGCCGGGGTGACTTCTGCCATTATAGGAAGTACCGAACCTGAATCGCTTCCCATAACAGCCAGCCCGTTTACCCTGCCAATTCTTGTCCCTTCTACAACGGTGAGCTCATATTCCCGGCTCCTGCGGATATAATCATCCGAAACCTGATCCTCAATGGATCTGGCTGTTTCTTTCGCAGAAATCACATGGTCTGCTGTAGCAAACGGTGCATTTTCCTGCCGTGCGATATCCCCCGCCACACGAATCAGACCGCCTATGTCACGGAGCTTCAGGGTAAGGTGTCCCTTGCGGTTCGATCGCCTGCGTGCTTCACGGATAATCTCATCTATCGCGCTCTTGTCGAAATGAGGGATTTTACCGTCGTTTTTAACTTCCTGAGCAATAAACCGGATATATTTCCGGCGGTTTTCGTCATTGTCCTCCATACTCTCCGACATGTAGACTTCGTATCCATACCCGCGGATACGGGAACGCAGTGCCGGGTGCATTCCCTGGACGGCGTCAAGGTTCCCCGCTGCGATCATGATGAACCGGCAGGGAACCGGTTCTGTCCTCACCATCGCACCGCTCGAACGTTCGCTCTGCCCGGTGATGGGGAACTCTCCCTCCTGAAGCGCCGTTAGTAAACTCTGCTGGGAGTGCTGATCTAACAGGTTTATCTCATCGATGAAAAGCACCCCGCCATGTGCACGGTGGATTGCACCTCCTTCGACCCGGTCGTGTGCGGGAGTCTCGAGCCCCCCGCTCTGGAACGGGTCGTGCCGGACATCGCCAAGGAGCGCCCCCGCATGGGATCCTGTTCCATCAATGAAGGGGGCTGTGCTCGTGTTATCATTAAAGACCAGCAATTTGGGCACCATAGCCTCTTCCCGGGGCGTGCTGTACCGCAGTGCCATAAAAATAAATGCCGCAGCAATGATCCCCATCAGCCACTGGAACGTGATGAATGCATACCCGATGATACCGATGATGAGCAGCATCAGGAGAGTATTGCGGAACTGAATCTTGCGCTTTGCCTCTGCCTTATGGGCAGCGACAATCTGTTTTCCCCGGCCCACAGCCACCGTCCGGATCACCGGGTTGTTGGGGTCGTCAGAGTTGGGGTATACGAGGATATCCTGCAGTTCTTCCTTGGGTAAAAGCTCCGCCATCGCTTTTGCGAGCATGGATTTTCCGGTGCCGGGGCTGCCAATCATCATGACATGCCGCCGCTGGATCGCTGCCTTCCGTATAACCTCAACCGCATGCTCCTGGCCGATCACCTGGTCTATCAGTTTGGCAGGAACTTCGATAAGGGATGAAGCGCCAACGGGAGCCTCAGGCACGGTTTTAAAGTCTGTCACTGCGGGAGACGCTGGAGATTCCATGGTTTAAATTATCCTTTTATGTGGATTGAGCAACCTATAATGTGTATGATATCATTTAAGTAGTTTCAGCTGATGCCAGAGCGTAACATTTAGTTATCGGCGGGACGAATCGTTCATTCATAAGGGAAGTGCGCTGGCAGACCCTGTTACAGGCGACCTGCCGGTTTTAGCGGGTTAAAAAGTGATATCATGAAGATTATTTCCACTGAACCATCTCAGGTCCTCGCAGGCCGGATTGCCGATGCAGCCAAAACCAGCATAATTGATGTGAAGTTTTCTCGGTTTCCTGACGGCGAATTGTACCTGTGCGCCAATGGGCTGGAGGAAGATATGGTTATTGTGGGAAGCGTAGTGGATTCCGATTCGCTTGTCCAGCTGGTGCTTCTCATTGATGCCTGTGAAGGGTTGAATAACCAGCTCGTGATTCCCTATATGGGGTATGCACGGCAGGACAAACGGTTCAAAGCCGGAGAGCCTATAAGTGCCCGTGCAATCTCGCGGGTGCTCAGCCATGGCGTTAACCGTTGTATCACGGTCAATATCCATGATAAACGGGTCCTTTCCTATTTTGACATCCCCGCATCGGACATCTCACTTGCCAACGATATTGGCAGCTACATCAATAGTATGGGTTTCGATGACCCCCTCATCCTCGCCCCTGATGACGGAGCAGCGGCATTCGCAAAGGCGGTCGCTGCATATGGTTCATGGGACCAGGACCACCTCAACAAGACGCGGATTTCTGGTGATGAAGTACGCATAGCGCCAAGAACCCTCTCCGCAGCAGATCGCTCGGTGATCATTGTTGACGACATTATTTCAACCGGAGGCACTATCGCAACTGCCGCTGCAATGCTCCGGGAGCAGGGTGCATGCGATGTCTTTGCCGCCTGCGTCCATGGCGTGCTCACCGGGGGGGCTTTTGCCCGCCTGAAGGCATCTGGAATTCAAGAGGTTGTGTGCAGCGACACCATAGAGCGCGGATGCAGCAGGTTCAGCGCAGCCGATCGTATTGTGGAGGCATTGGCACAATAATTTTTATTCCCGGACTGGATCCCTGTATGAGCGCTGTCCTTGATACATCCCTTTTTTTTATCGAATACCCGGTCTCCGGCGATCTGTATACCACGCCCTCAGTTGTGGAGGAGCTTGTCGACCTGCGCTCGAAATGCCGGTTTGAATCATTGCTCGCTTCCGGATTGAGGGTTGCTACACCTTCAGCAGGAGGGATTGAAGTGGTCAGGAGAGCGGCAAAGAGGACCGGTGACGCAGACAAATTATCCGTTACTGACATAGACATTCTTGCACTTGCGCTTGATCTGGGGGCGCCACTCTTCTCCGATGATTTTGCTGTCCATAATGTTGCGCACGAACTGGGCGTTACGATTGCGCCTGTCCAGCAGCGCAGTGCAAGAAAAAGGGTATGGAAATTCCGGTGCGCCGGGTGTAAACGTTTCTTTCGCGCACCCGGGGAGTGCCCTATCTGCGGCTCACCGATCAAAAGAACCATTAAATAGGAGCCTGAAAATCTCTTCTCATGTCTTCCCTTGATGACCTGATAGGAAGAGCAAAACTCCTGCTCTCGGAAGGTCACAGCCCCGGCCAGATTGCTGATGAACTCTCGCTCTCAATGGAAACGGTTACCTGGCTTCTTACTCAAGTAAAGGGTGCTGCTGCCCCAAAAGACGTCCATATCGACTGGACTGCAGTGAGCAGTTCCGCCCCTCTTCTCGAAGAGACTGCGCTCATGTTGCTAAGGCGCTACTATACTGACAGGGATATTCAATCAGGTACACCCACCCGTGATGCCGGGGTGATCGTAGGGATCGCACTCTCCGGTATCCCACTTGCTACGATAATTGCCGTACAGGAGGATGCAAAGCTTGCCATTTACCATCCGGCAAAGCAGAGCGCAAGCGAGCGCCCCGTCGGTTCGATCTCCGGGAACTTTGCTCCTGTTTCCGGCGAACGCTGCATCATCGTTGATGATACAATCACTTCAGGTACAACAATGAAAGAGGTCGTAAAGTACCTTAAAAAGCATGGCGCAATCCCGGTCGCTATCTGGGTGATCTTTGACAAGCGCGGCATCAGGGATATTGATGGGGTTCCAGTCTATTCGCTTTTCAAAATATCCCGAATTGACTGATCTTTTCTTTTTTACCTCGCCAAGACAGCATAATTTATATAGAAGTTCAATTCCATCTTTTACAGCATCGGAGGATCTAGTATGTTAGCTGGACAACCAATTATCATTTTAAAAAGCAATGTAGAGCGTAATTACGGGAAAGAAGCCCAGCGCTCGAATATTACTGCCGCAAAGGCAATCGCGGGAGCCGTACGGACTACGCTTGGTCCGCGAGGCATGGACAAGATGCTCGTCGGGTCAACCGGTGATATCGTGATCACGAACGATGGTGCCACGATCCTGCAGGAGATCTCCGTTCAGCACCCGGGCGCAAAGATGGTGATCGAGGTCGCAAAGACGCAGGACGATGAAGTAGGCGACGGGACAACGACTGCCGTTATCCTTGTGGGAGCGTTCATGGAACAGGCAGAAACCCTCCTTGATCAGGGTATTCACCCGACCGTTATTGCACAAGGATACCGGCTTGGCATGGAGAAGGCGATCGAGATCGTTGACGGGCTCTCGCTGAAAGTGGACCCGGCAGATAAGAAGATACTTGCAAAAATCTGCGATACCGCAATTACCGGGAAGTCCATCGAAGCAGTCAAGGGAAAACTCGACGGGATTATTGTCGACGCCGTTGCCGCAGTCGTCCAGAAGGTCAACGGGAAGATCACCATTGACGAGGACGATGTGATGGTGAAGAAGCAGCGCGGGCAGGCAATGGACGATGCTGAGCTGATCCACGGTGTTGTGATCGATAAAAAACGAGTTCATGAGGGTATGCCAAAGAAAGTGACCAAGGCAAAAGTCGCTCTCATCGCAACCCCGCTCGAGATCACCAAGACACAGGTGAAGGCAAAGATCAAGATCTCGACTGCACAGCAGATCGCAGCGTTCTCCGTGCAGGAAGGCGAGGCATTGAAGAAACTGGCGGATTATGTCATTGACAGCGGTGCAAATGTACTCCTTTGTCAGAAAGGTCTTTCGGATCCAGTACAATTCCACCTTGCAAAAGCCGGCGTGCTTGCCATTGAAGACGTACCGGAAAGTGACATGAAGTATGCTGCACAGGCACTGAATGGAACTGTCGTCAACAAGCCTGAAGACTTGTCCGCAAAAGATCTTGGAACCGCCGAGACTGTTGAGGAAGACAACAATGTCGATATCATCAGGTTCAGCGGCTGCAAAAACCCCAAGGCAATCACAATCCTTTTGCGAGGTTCGAGCGATTATCTCCTCGATGAGCTTGAGCGTGCGGTAAACGATGGCAAACGCGTCGTCATGGACGCGATGGAAGACGGCACCTTTGTCGTTGGTGGATCTGCAGTAGAGATCGAACTTCTTATGAAGATCAAGGATTATGCAGCCAGTGTTGGCGGACGCGTCCAGCTCGCGCTCGAAGCCTATGCTGCGGCATTCGAATCCATTCCCCGTACACTCGCGGAGAACTCCGGTTACAATCCAATCGACAAGCTCGTCGATCTCAAGACCGCCCATGCAAAGGGTAAGAAAAATGCTGGCCTGAACGTCTATACCGGAGATATCATCGACATGCATGCAGAGGGTGTCTTTGAACCCCTCCGTTCAAAACGTCAGGCAATCCAGAGCGCATCAGAAACTGCTGCCATGCTCGTGCGCGTGGACGATATGATGATCACCCAGCAGAAGATGCCCGCGGGGATGCCAGGCGCCCCGATGGGATAATCTGATCCCTTGTCAACCCCGTGAACAGGTCAGTACAATATCCACCTTTTTTTCCCTGATGGGAGCGTCCTGCGGGATGCTTTTGTTATTTTCACCGATGATGAGAACCGTGTCTGGATTGATCCCGATCTGTTTCAGTGCATCCTCATATGTACTGCCATCAACACCCGCATACTCAAGCACATTCCCGTCCGGCCTGACCGCCAGCCTGCAGTAAACAGTCACAAGAATAACTATTATAGGAATCAGTGTAAAAATGATCTGAACCGGTGCCGAGGTAGTCTAGCCCGGTAAGGCGATGGTCTCGAAAACCATTGGTGCCCTGCACCTCGGGAGTTCAACTCTCCCCCTCGGCGTTGGAAAAGTTAATCGTTTCTCTATGCCTTTTGGTGTTCACCCTGTTCTTTGTTCCAGTTTTTCTCAATTTAATGATAAAGGACGAATTCCTTTTGTGGGATAACTATAGAGTGGCGCCGTTACCCGGCCAGAATAAACAGAATGCCTTGAAGATATCGGATACTGACAAGCAAGTGACAAAACCCATGTAATTTTCTCCGGTAGATACCAGAGCGCTTTCCCATCTCAAGAAAAAGACCGCAAGGATCTCCGTCATATCCAATACCGGCCTTGTCTTGATGAAATTTGTTGTCGGGTATGCTATATGCTCCATCAGTATTATATCGGAGGCGATCCACTCCCCCATGTACCTACTTGCCACCCTGATCGCCTTCTTCTCGGTACGCAAATCAGCTGAACCTCCCGATGCCGCACATTCATTTGGTCATGGGAAATTCGAGGACGTCCCAGGGCCTAATGAGGCACTGCTATCTTTGTCGCTGCGATCCTGATCATCCGGGAGGCCGTGACAAAAATCATGAGCGAGCCGTCGGAACCGTTTTAGCATAATCTTCTCGTTGCCGGTATTGTCCTTGTCATGCCCGGAAAAGTCTCCGTAAAAGAATCCCATGACTTTTCAGATCACCCTAAATCCGAAATCAAGATCGAATTTCCCCGGTTAAACATCACGATTCATATCGAGCCATGTAATGGGGGGTGTACCCGCTGCGGCTTGTTCTGCATGTTTTTCGATAAACAAAAATTGCAGGAATGATAAATAGACAGAAATTCGGGGTTTTTTACTAGTTTTCAACAGAATTTTTGCCCAACCCGATCATGATGGCAGATGACTGCATAGTATCCTAAAAAAAATTAAATA
Organism: Methanoregula sp.; assembly: GCA_026625165.1. Taxonomy (NCBI): domain Archaea; kingdom Methanobacteriati; phylum Methanobacteriota; class Methanomicrobia; order Methanomicrobiales; family Methanoregulaceae; genus Methanoregula; species Methanoregula sp. The sequence goes on from CP112999.1 coordinate 2,092,992, forward strand.
GTGGATTGTTCAAGTATGTTCTGCTATTGGTTGTTTTCGATGAGCCTGCCCTTGACGGTGCCAGAGTTCCGAAAACCAATTTCTCTGAATGCCTGAAGTGATACTATCATGAGGACCAGAAGGAATAAACCGCCGGTGTCCGGAGGGGCGAGATCGTTTCGGGCAGTCCGACGCCTTAACCTCAACCGCACATATGTCCCAATAAAAATAGGGGTGGTTGCAGGCTATATCCTTCTTGCGATGCTCTCGGCATCCACATCAATGTTCGGTATCCTTGTCGGTGCGATGCTCAGGATTGCAGGGTTCTGAAAGTTGGCTTGAAGACCCCATTCAAGCAACTTTTTACCCAGGGGTCAAATCATTTTGATGATATTTCCCGTTTTTAAAAATATACCAGAACTCCAAGCATTCCATGAAGAAATGCAAGGAAAATGGAGAGAACCGCAAGCCGGGGATGCCATATAAAAGGAATGTTATTGATTCCTTTCATATTCAGAATGGCTATCAAAGCCGTAGTGAAAAACGAGAGAAGAGTAACAATTCCCAGATACATAATAAGAGGTTTGCCGAAGAGAAGAGAATATGAGATTTCTGTAAACATGGTCACTCCACGATCACGGTTCCGGTCATCTCAGGATGGATTTTACAATAATATGGATATGTTCCCGGTTTATCGAATTTATTGCTCCAGGACTGCGCAGAGGATAGGACGGTTGAGTCAAGGGTGGTGTCCCGCCCGTCCTTATCAACGAAAATGATCCGGTGCGGTGCAGAATCCTGGTTTTCCCAGCGCACAATTGATCCGCTCTTCACGGTCATAGTCCGGGGGGTGAATGCAAAATTTTTAATTGTGATGGTATTTCCCGACACCGATGCCTGGCTGATGGGTGTTGGGACTGTTGTAGCAAGCAATGATGAAACGGTCTGCGCCGGAACCCCAATTGTTGGAGTTACCTGTGGCTGTACCGGCTCCGCTGCCTGCATACAGCCGGCACAAAGGACCGCTGCACCGATGAGAGAGATTGAGAGGAGGGAGAGGATTCTCATACCACACTATCGTTTAAAGCAAGCCATATATATTGTGGAGGAGGGTGCCAGACATGCATCTTCCCATGTATCAAAGAGGGATCTGCACTCGATTTTTTCTCATTCCACAAGAACCGTCCCTTTCATATATGAATACTGTTTGTCGGTATAGACATACCGGCCTGGCGCTGTGAACGCGTTACTGAATGTCTGCCCTGTTGCAAGAGGACCTGAGTCAAATCTCATGATATCACTACCCAGATAAGTAACCGTGTGAGTTCGGGGATCCTCATTTGTCCAGACAACCGTAGTCCCGACTTTGACGGTAATAAAGTCCGGGTCAAAGTTGTTTTCCTTAATCCGGATAGGAATGGTTACACCGGATCCACCTGAATGGGCAATTGTCTGGGGAGATATTGTCATCATCGCTGCGGTGGGCGATGTGGTTACCGGTGATGCCGGGGACATCGTCATACACCCACAACTGATGAGGGCAAGTACAATCAGGAGCCCTAAAGGAATCGCAAGTTTCATACGAATAAGGTACCCTGACTAATAATTTAATATAATCTCCGGTGCTTTTTAGATACATCATTTGTTCAACCTGATGATTGCATCGCAGTGAATTTTGAATAGTATGCAAGGATACAGGGATTTAATATTCCAAATGTCCAATCCTTGTGGCAGAAATAAGGTGGCACCGATGAAAAAAGTCCTCATTATCTGCGGAAGCCCACGTCCTGATGGCAATACAGCGCAAATTGCACAAGAGTGTGCTAATGTGATTGAAAGCAATGGTGTGTCTGCAGAGGTCATATCGTTTGCCGGAAAAAAGATAGAGTCGTGCACCGCCTGCTACCAGTGCAAGGATCTTGGGGAATGCGTCATCGATGACGGACTCAACGAAGTCATAAAAAAACTTCGCAAAGCACATGGATTCATCATCGCATCTCCGGTATATTTCGGCACAGCCCGTGGCGATGTGATGTCAGCGCTCCAGAGGATCGGTATGGTCTCGATGGCATCAGACGGATTCCTTTCAGGAAAAGTCGGCGGACCGATTGCAGTTGCACGAAGGGGTGGGCATACCGCGACCATCCAGGAGCTGCTGATGTTCTACCTGATCAACGACATGATTGTGGTCGGGTCAAACTACTGGAACATGGTCTTTGGCAGAGACCCGGGTGAGATCTGGAGAGATGACGAGGGTATTGCCACAATCCGGGTCTTTGCCGGAAATGTTGCTAGTCTTGTCAAAAAACTTGGTTAAATGGTTACGCTTTGTCAGAATCTTCCCGCATTTCTCACTTTTTTTAAAAAAATCAATGTGCAATATTCTCCTCCAATAGGCTCTGGAGTCCAACAGGATCTGCTCTCCTCCCCGGATCCAAGACTTGATATTAATGGTGTATACGGTTCTGGAGGGATCCGGCCACTACCAATCCTCATTCTTACAGGATAACCTTGGGCCTTGTAACCGATCCATATTGCTCAAGAGAGAGATTAAACATCCACGTGCAGAACGAGGCGGATTATTATCCCGATCACAAATGAGATCCCCGCGATCCCCATGCTGATGGCCACCATCTCACCAAACCTTCGGATAAACGGCAGATCCTTTGCCACGGATATATAAAACGTAAACAAAAAGATCACGAGTACTGCGGCACCAAGGGTAAGGGGCAGGGCGATATAAGGATTGGAAAGGAGAAGGAAGGGAAGGATCAGCAGGGCAACAGTCATGAGATAGGTGATGCCGGTATACAGCGAGGCTTTCAGCGGGTTTTTGGATCCGCTTTCTGATTTCTGTGACAGGTACTCGGATGCTGCCATCGAGAGAGATGCGGCAACCCCCATGATAAGCCCGGCAATTGCTATTACCTGAGAGTTCTGGATAGCAAATGTGAGCCCGGCAAGTGAGCCCGTGAACTCAACAAGCGCATCGTTTAAACCCAGCACGACAGAACCGACATAGTGGAGACGCTCTTCATCCAAAAGCCCGATCAACTCCCGTTCATGGGCTTCCTCGTGGGCTAGGATTTCCTTTACTTCCGGGATGATCGTCCCGAGGTCGTGGTAGACCAGCTGGGCGCGTTTCTCTATTCCCTCCATCAGCTTGATCGAAAAGGTAATACCAAGGACACGTGCGAGGAGATAATAAAACCAGACCCGCAATACATCCGGTGCGACATCGCGTGACGTATACTTTTTCCAGATCAGGTAATGTTCGTATTCCTGCGATGCAATCCGCGACAGTACTTCACGGTTATGGCTGTCACTAACTGAACCTGCAATCATTGTGTATATCCGGTGCTCGGTGATCTCCCCCCTCTGGAATGTGGTGATTTTATCAAGGGAAAGAGTGCCCAATGGATCTTTGTTCATGAAGTGTCTCCTCCCTGCTATGTGATACCTGTTTTATTATCAACAAACCCTTTAACAATAGATACCGGAACCTTACGGATTGTCTCAATAAACTCTTCAACATGGTAATGCTCCGAGAGTGCCATATCCTGCAGGACAGGTTCTGGCAGCACCATACCGAACTTCCACGATTCTGCAGGTAGTGCTGCCAGTCGTGCACCGATGGAATCACGGTCAAGGGTTTTGATTGCATACAACGCTTGCTCAACCTGTACTGCCCCTCCATCCTTTTCCACGTTCCTTGCAAGAACAATAAAATCGCTGTACCGCACTTTTGCCCGTTTTCCAAGCTCCTGCGAGAGCAGGATCGTGAGGAGCCGGTTGAATTGGATCCCATAGAGCGAAAGTACGACCACGTCAATACGATTCCCCGACCTGCGCTCCCAGATTACAAGCCCTGTCGGGGGAATTCCAGAAGGCATGCGCCGGATCCGTTTATCCAGTATCTCCTGCTCATGGTTAAGCAGCGGGAGCCGGGTTCCCCCCCTTGAAACGATCTTCTGGACCGAATCGCAAACAAGAGGTGAAAATCCGGCTTGTCCGCCTCCAGTCCAGAATGCCCGGGATGTCTGTTCGGTGCCGGGTACGACCACCACGAGATTGTGACCCTCGTCGCACTTCACCATCGACCAGACCTTACCACCTAACGAGAACTCACCGGCCGACCGACTCGAAACGAACCGGGCATCCAGCTTTCCGATCAATTCCCCATCGGGGGTTACTGCACGGTATTCCCCGACCCCGGTGATTACCGAGTACAGATCCTTCCAGTTCGAGTTCCCGAATGTCCGTTCAGCCTGTTCACCAATCATCAGCATGTCACCATCAGTTGAGAGGTATCCTTTTATTATTGCATGATTGACGACCTGCCGGATTGTAGACATTGGAATACGTGAAAACGGGGGAAATGCACGCAGGGTGCGCTCAAGCTGTTTCAGCGTTGTCCGGCCTGTACGGTGAACGAACAAAAACATCTGCTGGACAAGCACGTTATACGGACGTTGCTGCGGGTGGAGCGGTTCGACTGCTCTTTTCATGGCGCTTTCAATGATGGCGGTGCTGCAGAGCAGTTCGCAGGCATCGCGCAGGACCCATGCGACATATGCCGATTTTCCTCGCCTGCCACTCCTGCCCATCCGTTGCAGGAACGATGAGACCGAGTTCGGCGGACCCAGCTGTACGACTACGTCAAGGTCGCCGATATCGATCCCCAGTTCGAGTGTGCTCGTGCAGATGATACAGGCACCGCCCGATCTTGAGAACGCATCCTCCGCTTCCTTACGTACAGCTGATGAAAGCGAAGAGTGATGGATATATACATTCTCCATCCGGGGAGAGATCGCGTTCATAACATTCTCCGCATCGCGCCGACTGTTCACAAAAACAAGCGCTTTTTTATCCGCGACGATACGGACAACTGCATCAATCCGGTCTTTTTCCTCTGCTTCAATGACAAAGGAGAAACGTTTCTGCTTTGCTGAGGCCTGAACAGCGACCACCTCCTCATTATGACGGTGATCCGAGAGCCACCCGAGGATCTCGTCGGGGTTCCCCACAGTCGCAGAAAGTCCGATCCTCTGGACCGGGCGCTGCGCGATGCAGTCGATCCGGTACAGCAGTGTCTTTAAATGCACCCCGCGTTCAGACTCGACAAACGCATGCAGCTCATCAATTATGACAGCACGGAGATTTTTCAGTGCAGCGGCAAGCTTTGGTTCGTGGAGCAGTACTTCAAGAGACTCCGGGGTGATCATCAGGATGTGTGGCTTTTCCCCTTCCTTCCATGCCCGGTCGCCTTTCGGGACATCCCCATGCCATTTCATCACCACAAGTCCTGTGGGAATACAGAAGTCTGCGAACCGCTCCTCCTGGTCATTGATAAGCGCTTTGAGCGGCGAGATATACAGGCATGCGATCCCCTGCCGCCCTTCCCATAACAGGTCATCGATGACAGGAATCAGGGCGGCTTCCGATTTGCCCCCGGCTGTCGGGGCAATAACCAGCACGTCGCTTCCCTTTGATATGGCATAGTACGATAGTTCCTGCACCTCCCGAAGCTCAGTCCACCCAAGCCGCTGGGAGAGAACGGTCTGGAGCGATTCGTGGAGCAATGCAAATACCGATGCCATGTGTACAGTAGCATTTCGGTGGGGATGTTATGGGTTTTTGGTTCGGTTTTCCGGAGGTAAGGCTTCAATATCCCAGAAAGATTACTGTTGATATTGCATGAGGGAATGTATATGCAATCATCCCCTTGTTTATAAATCGGGCGATCCCGGATCTCTTTGTTGTCATCTTCATGCTAGCCCTGCTGTCGGCAGCAATGTCCATGTTGTTCTCACTTTATCATACGATGGGCACTACGCTCATCTGTGATATCTGGGATGGGGGGGTGACAAACGCTGCGATCGCGAGTATAGTCACCGGAGCGGTTATATGATTTGTGTGGATAGCATTTGTCTACGCAGCAGAGCAAAAACCACCGGGGATTTGCCGATATCAAAAAAATTCATTTTTCTCTTACTCCAATCCCTGATGGGATTGTTGAGAGGAAAAAACCTTTTTAGTTGTAAAAAGGACTGATCAGCATGGATCTCACCAAGGAAAAGATCATTACCTACCGAGTCGGTTCACCCCCCCTGACGCGGAAGGAGACCTTTGAGCTTCTCAAAGCCGTGCCTGGGTGGTCGCTCAATAACGGCCACCTCACCCACACCTTCACTTTTGAATCCAGTTCCGAGTCCCTGTCATTCATCAACGACGTTATGGGATTCTCACAGGCAGAGGGGCACCTTCCCGATGTCAACCTCAGGGAGGCGAGAATTGTAGAGGTCTCGTATTATACATATCCTGCTGGGGGACTCACGTGGAATGATTTTATAATGGCGGCAAAGTTAAACGAGAAAGGATATAGAAAACAGGAATAACCAATAAAAAAAACCTTTGAAATTTCTCTTTTCTCCTTAAACCCCAAAATTCCTCACAACCTTCGCATGGATCAATTCCTTTGGCACTGCCCCGATAAGCCGGTCTATCATCTGCCCGCTTGAGAAGAAGAGCAGGCAAGGGATTGCGGAGATGCCAAACTTCATCGCGAGCCGCTGGTTGTGATCGGTATCGCACTTTGCAAACGTGACTTTTCCCGCAAACTCCTGTGCAAGTTCCTCAACAATCGGGGCAACACGCCTGCACGGTCCGCACCACTCCGCCCAGAAATCGATCACGAGTGCCGGGTGCTGCTGCAGTACATGAGCAAAATGGACTTCGTCAACAGGTATCACGACAGCATGCCCGACAGCAGGTGCCGCTCTCTTTGCGGGATCGAACCGATCCCGAAGATCCTGCATTTTTTTCTCCCGTATCTTTGCAAGTTCATCATCTGCCATGATCCCATATTTACCAAAACCAAGTAATTAAGGAGCTGCAAGGGGATCAGGAGAGGAATGCGACGTGAGTAAACTATATCAGCGCAACCCTGCAATATATTAACCCTGATTACGGAAGCGAGGTAGGGTAGTCAGGATATCCCGACGGGCTCATAACCCGTAGACCGATGGTTCAAATCCATCCCTCGCTACTTCTTTTTTTGTAATGGTTATCCCGTTATGATAATGTAACTCGGGGATTTTTAAGTGAGATGTCCCAATAAAAATAAAAATCACTACATTTACAATTCCGCTTCAAACGATCCGAGGTTTGCCTGATACGTGCCCGCAATAAAATCTATCTGCGGGGTTATCCCCTCTTCACCATCGATGGGCAGTGGATAGCATCCGGTCAGGCAGCCGGTACAAAGGTGTTCCTTCCCACAGCCAATCGCCTCAACCAGTGCTTCGAGCGATATGTGGTGGAGCGATGATGCAGTAATGCTCTTGCGCACTTCCTCTTCTTTCTTGTCACTAGCGATCAGCTCCTGCCGTGTCGGCATGTCCACACCAAGATAACACGGTGCTTTAATCTGGGGCGAGCCGATCCGAACATGGACTTCGCGGGCACCAGCTTCCCGCATCATATCGATGATACGCTTTGATGTAGTTCCCCGCACGATGCTGTCATCAACAAGTACGACGGATTTGTCTGCGAGGTGCGCCTGGATTGGGTTGAGCTTGATCCGTACTGCTTTCTCACGCTGCCTCTGGTTTGGCATGATGAACGTCCGCCCCATGTACCGGTTCTTCATCAGGCTCTCGGCATAGGGCGTACCCGAGCGCCGTGCATACCCGATTGCATACGCGACCCCGGAATCCGGTACCGGCGAGACCGCATCCGCGGTAACCGGATCTTCGTCAAAGAGTTTTCCCCCTATAATACGGCGCACATCATATACCAGAACTCCGTCGATGACCGAGTCCGCACGCGAGAAGTAGATATATTCAAAGATGCAGTGGGCGTGGGTCCCTGCGACTGCGATCTGGGTGCAACGGATTCCCTCGTTGTCAATCCTTACAAGCTCCCCGGGTTTAATATCCCGCAGGAATTTCCCATTGAGCGCATCGACAGCAACACTCTCGGATGCGACCATGTATCCCCGTTCGGTTTTACCAAGGCAGTAAGGTTTAATCCCGAGCGGGTCACGGAACGCATACAGGACCCCGTCGATCATCATCACGACAGAATAGGAACCCTGCAACCGTTGCATGCACAAGTGGACTGCATCTTCGACACTTCCCGATTCGCTGATCTCATCGATTAGGATCCTTGCGATGATTTCCGTATCCGTGGTAGTGGTAAAGATCTGCCCCGACTGTTCGAATTCACTCCGGAGCTCGCGGGTATTGACAAGGTTTCCATTATGCGCAAGGGAAAAGGAGTGCGACTTGAACTGGAAGTTGAGTGGCTGGATATTTTCCGGGAGATTGGAACCGGTCGTGGGGTACCGTACGTGCCCGATGCCGGTCGTACCTTTCAATTCTTCAAGAACAGCCGGGGAAAAAACATCGGCGACAAGTCCTGCCCCCTTGAATTTATGCAGGGTTGTGCCATTGAAAGTGGATATTCCTGCGCTCTCCTGTCCGCGGTGCTGGAGCGCATACAGGGCATAATAAAGCTGGATGGACACACCGCCAGCATCCACGATGCCAACGATTCCACACATGGTACAGCCCTGTTAATGTGTCGGGATTTTTGGTCTCTTGTTGATCCACTTGTAGCTGCGAAGCTTGGTGCTTCTTCCAAACCCGCAGGCAGAACAGACTTTCTTCTGTGCGTGATACGAGATGCGGCCACACCGCCGGCAGGCGATATGGGTCTTCTTGTTCATTTTACCCATTGAGGGCGTGCCCTTTGACATTTATATTCACCTCAGGATTGTTCGATGGATGGCGATATGTAGATGACGTTATCCCCACGGACAATCAGCGTCCCGACCTTTTGAACCTGCCCGTTCTCCATCTCCTCTGCCTTGTCAAGGACAAGGTTCATGTGGACGTCATACCCCTGGAGAACACCACGGATTTCCCTTCCGCCCTTTAATGAAACGAGGACCGGCTGCCGGTTCAGCACCGAATCCAAAATATCCAACGGTCGTTTGGTCATATCATTACCCTGATACCATCGCTCTGGAGTATAATTGTGCGTGAGCAGGATACTTAAACATACCGTAGCACCTTATCCGAGATGATTTCTTCCGTCAATAGACAATTGAACCAGCGAAAGATTTTATTTTAAAGATAATGGGTTCATCACACCCTGTAAGAAACTATTTCTCACCAGAGCGGACACATTTGTCCAAATTATGAAAAAGTTTGTGATTAAAAAACGTCATACGATCCGAAAAGGACAGGTTGCAGAAATCTTTGCCCGCTTAAAGGAACAGATCGGCGAAGGCGCAGCACTGTTTTCCGCAGATACAATCGAGATCCTCGAGACCAGCACTGATCTTGCTTTTTACCTTGTCAACAAAAAACCGATGCTGATGGAGTATGGTGGCTGGATATTTCCCACACTCAGGGGAGCGATTGAAAGACCTTTTCCGCAGCGCCGGATCTCTGTTGATGCCGGTGCAATCCCTTATGTCGTCAACGGAGCTGATGTGATGCGTCCCGGCATAACCGGCGTAAGTCTGGATGTGTGTGCAAATGCCCCGGTCCAAGTGGTGGATGAGCGGCATAAAAAACCTCTTGCGATTGGTCTTGCGCTCTTTGACGCCACGCAGATCTGGAAGAGCGCCGCAGGAAAGATGTGCAAGAATGTTCATTACGTCGGTGATGAGATCTGGAACGTTGAACTCTGAACACCTGATAGTCCCATTTTTGGTTCCTTGTGCACGTTTCTGTGGTTCCGGAGCCTGTTTTTCGTCAACAAAGGATAGATACTATTAAATAAAATTCTTTATACAGTTTTGTTATGGTTAAAATCATAGATACGCTCCTTGGCAAGAGCTCCGGAAGCTCGGACGATGATTATATGGATCTGGACCTCACGTCCTATGAAGAACATGGCACCGGATCGCCAGCCCTCCTTGTAAAAATTGCAACCATCAGCGACCTCAAGGACACACCCCGGGTCAAAGATGAGGTATATTCCGGCAATATTGTGATCGTCGATATTTCCCGGCTCAAAATGGACAAAATATCTTATGAGCGGGTCTTAAAAGATTTAAAAGAGGTTGCAAAAGACGTCAACGGGGACATCATCGGACTCGGTGACCAGCGCTATGTTGTCCTGACGCCTATGTCCGTCAAGATTTCCCGCGACAAGATTGGCGGAGCATAAAAGAGTGCGCACCGTCGTTCCGGGCCCATGTCCATCCTGTGCAAACGAGATAGAATATCTATACCAGACCGAAAATATTCCATTTTTTTCTGACATCCTCCTCATCAGTGCGAACTGTCCATTATGTGGTTACCGGTATGTCGATACCCAGCTCCTCAAATCGGCTGAACCCTGCAGATACGAGTACTCATGTTCCGGCGCGGAGGATTTTGCGATCCGCGTAGTCCGAAGCATGACCGGGACAGTGAAGATTCCCGAGCTGGGGGTGCAGATCGACCCGGGGCCAGCCTGCGATGGATTTGTCACCAACATTGAGGGTGTCCTTGATCGGATCGAGCGTATCGTGCAGGGTACCCTTCTCTGGGCGGAGAACGAGGAGCGGGAAAACGCACAAGTGCTTCTCGGTAAAATCAGACGGGCGCGCGAGGGGACGTTCCCGTTTACCCTGATTATCGAAGACCCTTCGGGTAACAGTGCCATCATTTCGGAAAAAGTGAGAAAATCACCACTTCACGCTGACACAAAAAATTGTTAGGTGATCTCGATATCTCCAAGCCAGACCCCGGGCTTATGACGGATCTCCCCCACTAATTTTGCACCTGCAACTTCCCGCATGACACAGTCAACACCCGATTTTGGCACTATATACGCAAACCCCATCCCCATGTTGAATGTGCGGTACATCTCGACTGTTTCAATCCCTCCGTTCTCCTGGATCCAAGTAAAGATCTCCGGAGGTTTGATCGGGTCAGTAAAGTAGAACCCATGGGGACTCAGTCGTTTGAAATTGAGTAAACCTCCCCCAGTGACATGACACATGCCATGTATGGTGCACCGCTGTGCAACCCGCAGGGTTTCAGCATAAATCCGGGTCGGGGTAAGAAGTTCCTCGCCGAGAGTCTTTTTGTTGGAAAGCCGGGTCTCAAAATCTGCATGTTCTTCCGCGACACTACGGGCAAGCGTGAGCCCGTTGCTGTGGATTCCGGTGGAGGGCACACCAATGATGGCATCGCCGGGTTTAATTTTTTCACCGGTCACAACCCGGTCTTTCTTCTGGATGCCAAGGCATGTCCCGGCTAGGTCGAGCCCGTTGACCAGCCCCTTGAGTGTCGCCGTCTCTCCTCCTACGATATCGATATTTGACTGCCGTGCGCCTTCATTCAGGCCTATGCCAATCTGTGACATCTTCTCCGCAGAGAGCCTGTCGGTGGCGATGTAGTCTACAAATGCAACTGGTTCAAGGTTCATGACATAGAGGTCATTGACATTCATCGCAACGCAGTCGATACCCACGGTGGTCCAGTCCTGCATCATGTCTGCGACAAGCATCTTGGTGCCAACCCCATCAGTTGTGAGGGCGAGTACATTATCGCCAAATTCCAAAAGACCGGCATAATGCCCGACCTTCCCGGTCATCCTGGGAGAGCCAGTGCGCCTGAAGGTGAGATTTTTTATCAACGACTTTATTGCGGTTGCTTCAAGGTCGATGTCCACTCCCGCATCTGCATAGGAGCGGCTACTCATCCGATGCCTCCGAGAGCCGGAACTCATCGTGGAGAACCCGGACAGCGCGTGGACCGTCCTCCTGCCGGACCACAAACGAGATATTTGCCTCACATGACCCCTGGGAGATCATCATCACGTTGATTCCCTCGCGGCCAAGTGCTGTGAAGATCCGGCCACCGGTTCCCGGTGCACCCACCATACCCGATCCAACGACTGCAACAGCTGCTACATTCCGGTTCTCGATCACTTCCCTCACGATCCCTTGTTTTACAAGAGGGCTCAGCGCTTCGGTCGCGACCGGAAGATGCGATTCGTCGATAATCAGCGAGATATTTGCCTCTGACGAACCCTGTGAAATCATCATCACGTTCACCTCGCGGTCGGCGAGTGCAGAGAAGATTGCCTGTGCAACACCAGGGCGACCGATCATCTGTGCCCCGTTAATGTTCACCGATGCGACCTTCTCTATGTATGTCAGGGCTTTGACAACCCGGTTATCGCGCTTCTGGTTGCGCACGATGGTTGTCCCGGGATGCGACGGGTTGAACGTGTTCTTGACCCGCACAAGGATATTCTTGCGCATCGCCGGTTCAATCGAACGGGGGTGCATAACCTTTGCACCAAAGAACGAGAGCTCCATCACTTCAAGATAGGAGAGCTCAGGCATCACCCGGGCATTGTTGATCACCCGCGGATCAGATGTCATGATCCCATCGACGTCAGTCCAGATCCAGATCTCGTTTGCATCGATACCGGCACCAATGATCGATGCCGAGTAATCCGAACCGCTCCTCCCAAGCGTCGTGACAATTCCCGTGGCAGTGCATCCCATGAACCCCATGATGACCGGAACAGAATTTTTCACAACCGCACCGAGCCGTCGGCGGACCCGTTCATCACAATCCGGTAATGCCGTGGATTCTCCGTGCTGGGGTGTCGTCACGATGCCCGCCTCACAGCCATCCAGCACCACCGAGGGAATCCCCCGTTCTTCCAGAGCTGCCCCGATGATTGGGGCAAGAAGCCGCTCACCATAGGAAATAATGTAATCCTTTGAGCGGGGGGTCAGCTCCCGCAGGTTATGCACGGCATGAAGGATATTATTGAGGTCCCGTAGCCGCTCCTCGATGATCGGCCCGACCTCATTGATATAATCCGGGGCGGCACCCTTGAGTGTTGTCATGTGACGGGTGCGCAGGGATTGGATCAGGGGTTCGATCGCAGATTCGTCTTTGCTTTCCGGAAGTTTCACAGCGATCTCGATGAGCTGGTCGGTGACCCCCCGCTGTGCTGACACGACGACCGCGAGTTCGTCACCTTGTCTGTGGTGGTGTTCCAGAATATCAACAACGCGGGCGATACACGGGGCATCGGCAACAGAAGTCCCGCCAAATTTCATTAAAAGTCTCATGGCTTTCTCACTCGTGCTGTGCCATTTATTTATGATAGTATACACCCCACAGAGTAATAAGATGCGTGCAGATGAGGGTGGAACGGATTGCCATGTGCTGGTGATTGGCAGCGGTGGCGCAGGAGTGCGTGCAGCAATCGAAGCGTCAGCATATGGCGATGTTGTGCTCATCTCCAAAACGATTGTTGGAAAGGGAGGATGTACCCCGATGGCAGAGGGGGGCTACAATGCCGTACTCCGGGAACAGGACTCCTGCGGGATCCATTTCGAGGACACGATGAAAGGGGGTGCGTTCCTCAACGACCCGGATCTTGTAAAAATACTTGTTGCCGAGTCCCCGCAGCGGATGGATGACCTGATCCGCTGGGGCGCAGTCTTTGACGTGACAGAGGACAGCAAGGTTGCCCAGCGCCCGTTCGGGGGACAGCGGTTCCCGCGGACATGCTATGCCGGCGACCGTACCGGTCACGAGATGATGACGACACTTGTGGAACGGCTCAACGGACTTCCGGTCGAGACGCTGGCCGATACAACGGTTATCGATCTTCTCAAAGACGGCGACCGCGTCATAGGGGCATGCGCACTGGATGAAAAGGGTGATCTGATCACCATAACAGCAGACAGTACCATCCTTGCAACTGGGGGAGGGACGCGGGTGTTTGACATCTCCACAAATTCGGCAAGCGGGACCGGAGACGGCTATGCAATCGGGTACCGGGCCGGGGCGGAACTGATCGATATGGAGATGGTGCAGTTCCACCCGACCGGTGCGGTCTTCCCGTATGACGCACGCGGGAGGCTTGTTACTGAGGCGGTGAGGGGTGAGGGGGGCGTCCTTAAGAACATGCTCGGTGAGCGGTTCATGAAACAGTATGACCCGGAACGGATGGAGCTCTCCACCCGTGACGTGGTCGCACGGTCGATTGCCTCGGAGATTAACAAAGGGCGCGGCACGAAGAACGGCGGGGTGTATCTTGATGTCACCCACCTGCCCAGTGAACAGATCGAGAGCCGGCTTCCGGTGATGCTCGAACAGTTCCTCAAGTTCGGTGTTGACATCAGGACTGAACCGATGGAGGTGGCGCCAACTGCACACCATATTATGGGCGGACTCCGGATCACTCCGCGATGCGAGACAACACTCCCGGGGCTCTTTGCCTGTGGCGAGGTTTCGGGTGGAGTACATGGCGCAAACCGGCTCGGGGGTAACGCACTTGCGGAAACACAGGTTTTCGGGAGACGGGCTGGAGAATCTGCGGGAATGTCAGAAAAACGGATTAAAACCGTCAATGCCCTCCAAATAGAGGCTCAGCAGGAACGGCTCTTACGGTTCCTGGATGGGGCAACCAGACCTGTAACCGTTGCACAGCAACTCCAGCTCGCAATGTGGGAAGGGGCTGGGATCTTCCGGAATGCAAATGATCTCCGTTCAACTCTTGTAAAGGTGATGCACCTTCCCGCATCTGACCTTAAAGCTGAATCTGCACGTAACTATATTGAGTGCTGCACGGTTCAGAATATGTGCCTTACCGCATCGCTTATCTGCAAGAGCGCTCTCCTTCGCCCAGAGTCGCGGGGGGCACACGTGCGCACCGATATCTGCCATGCATGGGATGCAACTTCCTCGCCGTTTGCGCACACATACATATCGCAAGCCCGTGAAGGGATTGAGAGGAGGGTGTACACATGAACCGCCTTACCGTAGAGGTATACCGGTTCGATCCCACTACAGATACCAGTGGGAGGCTCGTCCCTTACACCGTTCAGATGAACGAAGGCGCCCGGGTTCTTCATGTGCTTCACGCGATCCACGATTCGATCGACCAGACGCTCTCGTACCGGTACTGCTGCGGATCCGGGCAGTGCGGAAGCTGTGCAGTGCAGGTAAACGGTGAACCGGTGCTAGCCTGCATGGAGGAGGCACGGGATGGCATGATCATCGAACCGTTAAAACTCGCGATAAAAAGAGACCTTGTTGTCGATCTCGCACAAAATCTTGACTCAATTGCATTCCTTACTCCAAAATCAGAGCTCGTGATGCCGGCAAAGGAAGAGATCGATGCGATAAAACCGCTCCGGAGCTGTATTGAATGCCTCTGCTGCGTCTCGGTGTGTCCCGCCATGGACGTGACAAAATTTCTCGGCCCCACGGCGATGCGACAGGAAATGCGGCTCACGCTTGACCCACGGGACTCAAAAGACCGGATCCCGGAAGCGGTTGAACAGGGTCTGTTCACCTGCACCTCCTGCCAGGCATGCTGGAAGGTATGCCCAAAGGATATCGAAATTCCGGGCAAAGCGATCGAGAAGCTACGTGCCCTCGCAAACAAAAAAGGTTTCACGCTCCCACGTCACCAGGAGGTGGCAGCACTTGTCAGGGAAACGGGAAGGAGCGTTACCCGCATTGAGCCGACATTTTTGGAACACGCAGGAGAGGTGCTGGAGCCTTTCGGTACAAGAATCCCCAAAACAACGATAGGTTTTTTTGTGGGGTGCATGTACAATATGCGCCTGCCAAAAACGGCGCTTGATGCCATGGAGGTCCTCAGACGCAATGGGTTCCGTATCATTATTCCCAAAGAGCAGGTCTGTTGTGGTTCACCGCTTATCCGGACCGGCCAGCTTGATTATCTCGATGCACTGAAACGGAAGAATATTGAAACATTCAGGTCCCGGGGGGTAGACGCCGTTATGACAATGTGTGCCGGGTGTGGTTCCACGCTGAAAAACGATTACAAGAATCTGCCGTTTACGGTCATGGACATCAACGAGGTGCTTACAAAATACGGAATTGAGCCCCCGGCACACCTGCCAATCAGGGCCACATATCATGATCCCTGCCATCTCCTTCGCGGGCAGGGTATCCGCGAACAACCCCGGCAGCTGATCCGGCAGGTCGTGGATCTTATTGAGATGCCCGCAATATGCTGCGGTTCAGGCGGGGGTGTGAAATCCGGAATGCCGGATGAGGCGGCCGCGCTTGGCAAACGAAGAGGCGAGGAGATTCAAAAGACAAAGGCGGATATCGTAATATCATCATGCCCGTTCTGCGAGTTCCATATTGCCGGACACACAGATCTCCCGGTAAAGAATATCGCAAGTATTCTGCTAGAAGGTTACAGGCAGAAAGATAAAAAAGGACAATAAATCCTGTTTTTTATGTATCCGGTCTCCTGTTCCGCATCACATAGCCATGTGCTTCAAGGGCAGCTTTTGCACCTTCGCCGGCAGCGATGACGATCTGTTTGCTCTTTACAGAAGTGACATCCCCCGCAGCGAAGATGCCGGGCACACTTGTGTGACAGTTGATATCGATTGCCACTTCGCCTCGTTCGTTGAGTGTGACAAGGTCTTTTACGATAAGGGTGTTTGGCTGCCAGCCAATTTCCACAAAGAGCCCGTCAACCTTGAGGGTCTGTTCGGCACCCTTATCATCCCTGATGGTAATTCCTGTCAGGAACCCGTCACCATGCAGTGCAGATATCTGTGCCGGCATATGGATCATGATGGAAGGTTTTGATTTAAGCATATCAAGATAAACTTCATCGGCGCGGATGCTTTTGCGCACGATCAGGCTGACCGATGCAGCAATGCTGCTCATCTCGACTGCGGTCTGGAGCGCGGAATTTCCGCCGCCCACAACTGCCACCTTCTTGCCTTGGTAGAGCGGCCCGTCGCATGTTGAGCAAACAGAAAGCCCGCGCCCGAGGTACTTCTCTTCGCCGGAGACTCCAAGGTTTTTGGGGTGGTTGCCCTGCGCAAGGATAATGCTGGTTGCAGAATAGGTTGCACCGGTTGCAGTTTTTACTGTGAAGATGTCCTCCTCCCTTGCGATCCCTTCGACACCGTCAAGTTCAAGCTGGATGTTTAAGGATCGCGCCTGTTCCTCAAACTTTTTCATCAGGTCTTCTCCCGTGACCATCCGGTAGCCCATATAGTTTTCAATTGCCCATGACTGCAGCGCCTGCCCCCCGATGTTTTCTGAGATTATGACTGTTTTGAGCATTTTGCGGGCGCAGTACATTCCCGCCGTAAGCCCCGCCGGGCCCGCACCGACGATCAGGACATCGAACTGCTGGCTTTTTTCTGTATCCCCGAATAATTCGTTGAGCCGCCGGGAATCAAAACCAACAATAATCTCATCATTGACAGTAATAACAGGAACCCCTCGTTGTCCTGATATAGCGACCATTTTTTTTGCCGCTTCGACATCATCCCCGACATCGATGCTGGTATAGGGCACATTGTTTTTGTCAAGGAATGCCTTAGTCATACGGCAGTACGGACAGTTTTTCGTGGAATAGACGCTGACCTTCTGCATCACACGGCGTGTGCCTTCAAATTAAAAAAATATGCCGTTCGTATCCTTGAAAAAAATCATTGGATGTTGTCAGGGTATCGCAATGTTCTTTTTACCCTTTACCCAATACTGCATACGTGAATAGCCTGTGATCGTCGGATCCGGTGCACGGTTGGTTGGACAGTGTGTCCTTCTCGGGATTCTGGTGTATTTGCTTGCTGCAGGTGTGCATGCTGCTCCCGGCACCACCAGCCCTTCACCTGAGCCGGTTGCCTACCTGAATATGAATGAAGGAAGCGGGCAGTACCTTCTCGACATTTCAGGCAACGGGAATTCCGGCACGATCCACAACGCTTCACGCACGGACAATGGTGCGTGCAGCGGAGGGTTGCAGCTCAGTGGTTCTGGCGAGTATGTCGCAATCCCCTACAGTTCAAAAAACCACCCTGATACAGAGATCACGGTTGACCTCTGGTTTGCAATATATTCGTATGACCGGCAGGTCCTGATCTCATCATACAAAGACGGGGGATACCGGATGGCGTTTGATGACGGGGGTGACCTGTGGTGGACAGTCAGTTCCGTAGGTGCGGGCGATATTGCGGTACCTATCCAGCATGAATACATCCGCCCCAACCAGTGGCACCATGTCGCTGGAACCTATGATGGCCGCACTGCAAAGATCTACCTTGACGGTATCCTGCGCAATATGGTAAATGCTTCAGGACCGATCCATTATTCCTACAATAATTATGTCATGCTCGGGGTCGATGCGGGAACTGTCGACCGGCCCGACCCACAGTGCAACGGGTATATGAAAGGCGGGCTTGATGAGGTCAGGATCCATAACCGTGCTCTTACGTATGGAGAGGTTATGGATGCCCGGTTCAGCTGTACACTGGAGCCGGTGCCTTTGACCTATGAAAAAACACTCCGTACATTGCCTGCGGAGTGCAGCTACCTTTCGACTTCGTTTGCTCTGAAAGGCGGTGAGGAAATGGTTCACAGGATTATTATGACGGACGCTCAACAACAGGCCGTCTGGCATGTACAGGTGCCGCCGGGCTCCACAATCGCGGTGAATGTAAAAGATACATATTCTCAGGTCTACCCTGACGCATGGTATATCGAGATCGATGACGGCACGACCAGGCTCACCCGTTCGGTAGCATTTCCCAATACCCTCAATACTCCGTCCGAAGCGATCATCCCTTCAGGAAATGCAACCATAATCATCAGGTACTTTGACGGCGTCAACCGTTTCCCTTCATCCGCTTACATCGAAGTCCATTGCACTGCACCGCCACCCCCAATCCAGGAACCGCCCCACCCGATATTCTCAAATCCCATTATCGTCATCTACTCTGCATCATGGGCAACCCTGATTGCCATTGTGCTGGTAATCTTCTGGCTCCACCGGCGCAACAGGGATAAGGTCACATGATGCAGTTGCCTGACTTTGAGTTTTTTAAAATTGTGATGGAAAAATGGTTAGATAGTTATCTCGCGAAACTGCTTGCCGAAAACTCCGCAGATAGGACATTTATCCGGGGCTTTTCCCAGCTCGATATTCCCGCAGACCGGGCAGAGGAGGATCTTCTCACGGCCCATGTCACTACCCGCCTTTAAAAGCGAAAGTGCCTTTTCATACAGTTTTGCATGCACCTCTTCTGCTTTCATCGCATAGGTAAAAGCAAGCACGGCATCTGTCTTCTTCTCGCTCTCGGCCACTTTCACAAACCCGGGATACATTTCGGTAAACTCATGGGTCTCCCCTGCAATGCTCTCTTTGAGGTTGTTCTGCGTGATACCGACAGCCCCGAGCACCTTCAATAGCTTCTTCGCATGAATTGCCTCTGCTTCTGAAGCTGCTTTGAAAAGTGTCGCAATATTCTTAAAACCCTCGTCTGCAGCCTTGTCAGAAAACGCCTGGTATTTCCGGTTTGCCTGAGATTCGCCGGCATAGGCTTCCTTTGCATTCTCGACTGTTGCCATGAGGATATACTATGGACAAAAAATACTTAAAGATTCTTCATCGGGCAGTCGGCAGAAAATACCGAGAGCACCGATAAAAATTAAAAAGAAAGATTTTTCCTTCATGGAAATGACCGAAAAGAGATGAAATTGTTCGGGCTGGTTCCGGGTGCTGTGACTGCATGAAAAAGATGAAGGATGTGCTGCCGAGTGATCGCCCCCGCGAGAAGTTAGTGGCAAAAGGTCCGGCGGCGCTCACTGATACAGAGCTTGTCGAGGCAATTATCGGCAGGGGCACGGTGAAGCGCGATGTCCGGATGATTGCAAGGGATATATCGGAAAAAATCCGTATTGCCAGTGGTCTGCCATCGTATACGGATCTCCGGGATATTGAGGGAGTTGGGGAGACAAAGGCTGCACAGGTGATGGCATGTTTTGAACTGGGGCGCCGGCATTATGCAGAGAAGAACTGTGCACGCCGGATCATAAAACCCGAAGACATCCTCCCGCTGGTCGATGAATACCGGGGGCACCGGCAGGAGCACTTTATCTGCATCTCACTCAACGGGGCCGGTGAGATGCTCGGTAAAAGGGTAATCACCGTGGGGCTCCTCAACCACAGCCTCGTCCACCCGCGGGAAGTCTTTGCAGATCCGATAACCGACCGTGCTGCGTCAATCATCTGCGTCCACAACCACCCGTCGGGATCACTCGAACCAAGCTCACAGGATATCGCCATAACCCAACAACTCAAAGATGCCGGAATAACACTCGGGATCCAACTCCTCGACCATATTATCGTGACAAAAGAGGGATTTGTCAGTCTCAAGGAAAGAGGACTGATCTAAGTCAACGGTCATCCAATCAGTTGTTTTTTAAAAGTACACCCATCGCAAATCCCTTTTTGTATGCTGCTTCCAGCAGCTCAGGGTGTTTTCCCACATCCTGAATGGTATCCATATCGTTGATCATGAGCTCGTCCCAGTATTTGCAGTCGATAATATCCAAGAACGCTTCCACGGTCTTCTTTGCCCCGACAAAAACATCCGGGATTTTCATACCGGAGATGCAGATAAAGAGCGCCAAACGGTTTTTTTTCCGGTCCCGGCTGATGAACGGCTGATTCCTGACGTATTTTGCCATGAAAAAGACCTGGAAACGGTCCATGAACGATTTGAGCTTGCCGGGGATTCCCATGGTCATGACAGGTGTTGCGATGATAAGGCTGTCCATGTCCTTGAATTTCCCGTACATCGGCTGCATGTCATCGTCCATGATACAGGTGTCATGTTCCTTACAGAACATCATCTCCATGCAAGACTGGAAATCAAGGTTGGTGACAACAATAGTCTCAGTTTCGCACCCTGCATCCCGTGCTCCCTTCAGTGCTTTTTCGAGAAGTTTTGCCGTATTTCCCTCGGTGAGCGGGCTCCCGAGCAATCCGATAACCTTCTTTCCCATATTTATGACTATACCCGGCCCGGTTCGATATAACTTTTCATCTGGAATCCTTTCATGTAGCAAATGACTTGCACGAACACAAGTGATAAATACATTTCCGCAACAATGAGAAGTTTGGTGATTTTATTGACCGAACAGAAGACATACACCGCAGGACAGAAAGTCGGCGCGGGCAAGTACGTCTGCCTTGACTGCGGAAAGGAGTATAACCTTGACAAGAGTGAGCAGGACCTCAGAAAATGCCCGTCCTGCGCATGCGAGGAGTACCAGTGCTTCCCGATGACCCACATCCGCCCGGATATCAAGACACCGGAGGATGCGAAGCACCCGCCAAAACGCGGGAAAAGCAACATCTAACCCCATTTTTCTTTCGCATTTGTATAGCCGGTTAACCACCGGTCGTCGAGCCAGTCAGGCAACGCATCTCCGTCACCATGACTATCGCTCGCGGCCCGGTTATCATTGATGAATAGAGGAAAAGATCATGGTGAATGTCTCAAAGGAGGGGCAGGTCTTCAAATGCGAGATCTGCGGTAACGTGGTGATAGTAAAAGAAGCCGGTGGCGGAGAACTTGTCTGCTGCGGCGAACCGATGCAACTGGAGAGTGCGTAAAATATGGACAAGAGGATCAAGGATTTGGAAAAGAAGATCGGCAAGGTTCCCCGGTTCTTCAAGGAACTCTGTGACAAGGATCCAGAGATGTTCGAGATGGTGATGAAGCTGGAAGAGCACATCTGGGACGACGGTAAGCTCTCGCGGAAGACCAAGAAGCTGATCGCAATCGCGATTGCGGCTGCCCTGCGTGACCAGCACGCCGTGCGGGCGCAGCTCTCCGGCGCGGCAAACCTTGGCGTGACAAAAGAAGAGGTTGATGAGGCGCTTCGGGTGACGTTTCTGCTCTCGGGAATGCCGGCATACGTGTACGGCAAGGCGCAGCTTGACGAGATCATGAAATAAGAAAAGAGCCGGCCTCGAAACTAAGGGAGAAACTATGGCAGATGAGGAGTGTGTCAGGTTCCCGGTACTGGGTGAACCCGCACCGGACTTTGAAGCGGAAACAACGCAGGGGCCGATCAAACTTTCGGACTTAAAAGGAAAATGGGTCGTGATGTTCTCGCACCCGGCAGATTTCACACCGGTCTGCACCACCGAATTCATGTCGTTTACGAAGATCTATGACGAGCTCAAAGCACTCAATGTCAGTCTTATCGGGTTGTCGGTGGACAGTATCTCGTCGCATCTCGCATGGGTGCATGACATCAAGGAAAAGATGGGTATTGCCATCCCGTTTCCCATCATCGCAGACCTCACGATGAAAGTCGCAAAGAAGTACGGTATGATCCACCCGGGGCAAAGCTCAACAGCAGCTGTCCGCTGCGTCTTCTTTATCGATGAAAAAGGCATCATTCGGGCAATGATCTATTACCCGCTCCAGAACGGGAGGTATATGCCAGAGATCATCCGCCTTGTCAAAGCACTCCAGACCACGGATAAGTTCAAAGTCTCAACTCCAGCTAACTGGCAGCCGGGTGACAAGGTGGTTGTTCCACCACCCAAGACAACCGCCGAGATGGAGAAACGCCCGATCGAAGGGTATGAGTGCAAGGACTGGTATCTGTGCTTTAAAAACGTCT
Source organism: Methanoregula sp. (assembly GCA_026625165.1). NCBI lineage: Archaea > Methanobacteriati > Methanobacteriota > Methanomicrobia > Methanomicrobiales > Methanoregulaceae > Methanoregula > Methanoregula sp. Next base: position 2,115,443 of record CP112999.1, read on the forward strand.
AGACAATAAAATAATCCAAATTTTTGACAGATCATGGGTTGTAATCCAATCTTTTTTCACTTTGGATACCCCAAATAAAACCTATGCCGATCAAAGTCCTCGCATTTGCCGGAAGCCCGCGACGGCATGGTAACTCCGAGACCCTCCTTGACTGGGTGCTTTCCGCTATGGGCAGGGAACCGGATGTGAGCATTGAGAAAGTCCCGCTTACCGAGGCGGATATCCATATGTGCAACGGGTGCAATGCCTGCGAGAAGCTGAATAAATGCATCCAGCGCGACGGCATGGACGTGATGCACGATAAGATCATCGAAGCAGACTGTATTATCCTGTCATCACCGATTTTCTGCATGGGGCTTGCAGCGCAGGTAAAGGCGCTTGTGGATCGCGCGCAGGTTTTCCGCTCGCGCAAGTACGTGCTGAAGCTCCCCGTCGTCCCGCCAGAACGCAAAGGAAAACGGCTGGGCGTCTTTCTTTCTACTGCGGGGCAGGACTGGGACCATGTTTTTAATGCAGCAGTACCGTCAGTAAAATGTTTCTTCCATGTCATCGACATCCGGGACAGCGACATCCATTACCTGATGATTAATAACGTGGATGAAAAAGGGGCAATTCAGAAGCACCCGTCTGCACAGGCTTATGCGGACAAACTGGGAAAAGATATGATCACAGAATTACATCAGCGGCTCGCTGCGTGATCTTCAATGGCCGTTACAGTCCTTGGCATTTCAGGCAGCCCGCACCGGCACGGAAATACCGAGACGCTGCTTGACCATTTCCTTGAGGGGGCTTTTGGGGCCGGTGCATCTGTCGACAAGGTTGTCCTCAAGACACTGCATTACGCTCCGTGTCATGGTTGCAACGCTTGTCACAAGGACGGGGAGTGCATTGTAAAAGACGATGCGCCCATCCTTTACGAGAGGATTATGGCAACGGACTGCCTTGCGGTTGCATCCCCAATCTACACAATGGGGATCACCGCTGAGCTCAAAGGTTTTATCGACCGCGAACAATTTCTTTGGGCAAGAAAATTCAAATTAAAGACTCTCTACTTTTCCGATGACCACATCAGACAGCACAAAGCGGTCTTCATTTCTACAGCCGGACTCGGGTGGGATAATGTCTTTGACGGGGCGTTTCCGGTCATCACGGCATTGTTCAACACGGTAGGCTTTGAATACTATGACAATATCATTGCAAATGACCTGGACCGGTATGGCGGCATCCGGCAGCACCCCACTGCAATGAACGAGGCATTTGAAAAAGGCCAGACGGTTGTCAGAGTGCTGGAAAAATTAAAGGAACCCTGAAATGTTTTATAATCATTACAACAGGTTCGGATAAAACGAGAGCAGCAGGGTCCCGAACGCAGCAACAATCAAGATGGCAAAGACGATCGGGTTCCATGCAAGCACCTTTCGCCCGTCAAGCACGCTCACCGGTAACATGTTGAACGCAGCAATCATCGCATTGACCTGCAGCCCCATCATACCGACCAGCGTTGCTAGGTTGCCTGTAATGCCTGATGAGAGACCACCGTATAAAATGAGGGCAGTAAACGGGATGCAGAGGATGAGATTTGTGACAGGGCCTGCCGCGGATATCTTCCCATTCTGCTCCCGGCTGATCCCGCCCCCACCTGACCGCCCGGTATCATAGATCACCGTTGCGCCAGGGGCTGCAAAGACCACCCCGACAAGTGCAGCGAGCGCGACGGCAACAACGAGCATCATGTTATCCTTTCGGAACTCCGCCCAGTACCCGTATTTCATGGCAGTGAACTTATGTGCCATTTCATGAGCCACAAAACCAATCCCGACTGTGATTAAAGAAATTCCGATAAAAATCAGCGCGGTAAATGGATCAACCCGAGCGCCCGCATCCCGGATAAAGATGATGGCAAACGCAAGAGAGATGGCACCCCAAGCGATGAAAAGGTCAAGGCACTCCTGCTGAGATATCCGTTCGAGCATAATAATTCCCCAATTACATGGAAGTCTCTGCCATTAGTTCTTTGGGTACTGCAGCTTCCTTTCATCAGCTATATACCATCCTTTTGATCAATACACTGCATATGAGGATCGAGGATATCCGCAAAGAGGTCGACAAGGTCGACAGGGAGATCGTCCGCAACATAGCACACCGCCAGAAACTGGCAGGAAAGATTGCAAAGATCAAGATCAGCGAGGGACTGCCAATCCATGATGAAGACAGGACGAGGGCGGTGCTCGAGTCCGTATTCAACAATGCAGTGGAGTACAAAATCGACCCCGTCACCGTCCGGAAGATATTTGAGTCCCTTATTATGATGAGCGAGGAGCGGCAGCACGAATGCTCGGGTGAGGGGAACCTCCCTTAACAATAATTCCCTTTTTAAAAGAACTATCCTTTTTTTTAAAGCCACCCGGACAGCATCACGATTCCGATCGCTATCATTGCAAGACCGATGGCGAAGCGGAGCATCCGCCGGTTCTCAAGCCTCCACAAATGTACCTTTTCCGGAGAGAGCCCGAATGCAACAATGAAAAGGATTATGATCAGCGGGAGGACGAAAATAAAATTATACAGCAGGAGATAGGGAAGCCCTTGTGCAAACGTGAGGCTTTTACTCATCATCCCGAGTATCGCAAGGTAGATCCCACCCGTGCAGGGCAGCTCAAAGATTCCAACAAGAACCCCAAGCACGAACGCTGCCGGGAGCGATGCATTCCGTATATATCGTTCAATTGTTACTTTTCTGGACTTTGGGATCGCAAGGATGAACCCCTCGTTCTTCCGGATGACATCAATGACATTCACCAGCCCCAGAATGATCGCAAGGATCGCTGCCCCGATAAACAGCACCGATGAAAAGCCGGTCTGCTGGACAATAGTAAAGAGCCCGATGCCGGATAGCAGGTAAAAAAGGAAAACTGCTGCGATATATGCACCGCCAACCACAAGGATCCGCCGCCTGCTTTCAAGTGTGATTATAGAAAGCAGCAGAAAGATGAGAACAGCAAAGGCGCACGGGTTCACACTGTCGATGAGTGCGCATGCGACAACTACAGGGAGCGTGAGAGCCGGGGTAGTAACGGGGCACCCCCCGTTCCCGGAAATTGGGGTAACGACGGGCGTTGTGTTTGTACTTGGTCCCGCGTTTCGAGATAGTTCGATGATGATTGGTTCTGTATAGTCCCGGATCTCATTTTCTCCAATAAGAGCACGGTCACCGATAACGAGAGTCGGGACGCCCGGTGTTGAGATGTTATATATTCGCTGGACCCGGTAAAGGATCTCCTGGTTGGTGGTGTTGTGGTACACTTCCAGTTGTATGAGATCGAGGTTTGGATACTTTGCAGCAAGAGTAATGAGGTGCGGTTTTATGTTCGCGCAATGGGTACAACCATCACCGTAGAAATAGAACGCAATCACTGTGCCAGAATGACCGGATGATTGTGAGAGGGTAGATCCGGTTTTTTGAATTCCCGCCCCCATTATGTTGCTAAAAAAACCCGAAAAGTAAAGTGCTACGATAAGCACAATGATAATGCCGGCGCCAGCGAGGATATTCCATCGTTTTTTCATGATATCGGGCTGTTTTCCCGTGTAATGGGTTTACTTAAGATAAAAATTTACCTGACGGTGATCATCGTCCCGACACCGTCATAGGTAAAGAGCTCGAGGAGGAGATTGTGCTCCACATTGCCATTAATAATATGGGCAAATGTCACACCGTTTTCAACAGCATTGATCACGGATGTAACCTTGGGGATCATGCCCTGTCCGATCGCGCCGGACTTTAACAGGCTGTTTGCCTCATCAATGGAGAGTTTCCGGTAGACTTTTGTCCTCGTCGCGTCCATGACCCCGTCGACATCTGTCATGTTGATCAGCTTGTATGCTTTAAGGGCAACTGCAATATCCCCTGCCGCAGTGTCGGCATTGATGTTCAGGCTCCCGCCGGACCTGTCAATAGCAATGGGAGCGATAACCGGGATGTGCTTGTTATCGAGAAGGATATTTAAGATGGCCGGGTCAACCCATTCGATCTCCCCGACATGCCCTAGATCAACTTCCTGTTCGACTTCGCCGATCTTCACTTTTTGGGGGTCCATCTTGCGGGCGATGACCATGTTCCCATCATTGCCCGAGAGTCCGACACCACGTGCACCGCACTTAGCGATAAGCGACACGATCCCGTTGTTGATCTTTCCAACAAGCACCATCTGGGCGATCTCGAGTGTTTCCGTATCGGTCACCCTTAAACCCCCGACGAAAACAGATTCCTTTCCCATTTGTTTCATCTTTTCCGTGATCTCCGGGCCGCCGCCATGAACGAGAACGACACGGATGCCTACATAGTGCAGGAGCACCGCATCCCGGATTGCATTCTCGAGGACGACAGGGTCGACCATCGCATGCCCACCAAGTTTTATCACAAGAGTCTTCCCATGGAACTGCTGGATATACGGCAGCGCCTCCATGAGCACATCCTCGCGTTTCATGTTGTGTACCTCCCGTTGATCTCCACGTATTTTTCTGTCAGGTCACATCCCCACGCGGTTGCCTTCTCTTTTCCTTGTGCAAAGTCGAGCTCGAATATGACCTTCTTTTTGTGCATCGCGGCTTTTGCTTTTTTTAAGTCTGCTATGACCTCGCCGTTTATTACCAAGGGGTAGCGCTCAGTGCCGTCACTGATCCAAAGGGAAACCGCATTGGGGTCAAACGGTACTCCGGCTCTGCCGGCAGCTGCTACAACCCGCCCCCAGTTCGGGTCTTCGCCGTAAACCGCAGTCTTTACCAATGGAGAGCCGATGACTGTGCGTGCAACTTCCGCAGCCGCTTCCTCGCTTGACGCTCCCCGTACAGTGACCTCGATAAGCTTTGTTGCCCCTTCCCCATCGGCTGCGATCTGCCGGGCAAGGGAGACACAGCATTCTTCCAGAGCTGTACAGAATTCGCGGTATGGTACCTTTCCCGCTTCCCCGGTAGCGGTACAGAGCGCGATGTCATTGGTGCTCGTGTCACCGTCGACGACGACACGGTTAAATGACCTGCGTGTTGCCAGCCTGAGTGCCTGCAATAGCTGCCTCTGGCCAACGTCGGCATCGGTATAGAGGAACGCAAGCATCGTCCCCATATTCGGTGCAATCATCCCGCTGCCCTTAGTGATGCCTCCCACAGAGAATGCCTCGTTCTTTGCCAGCGCATGTTTTGGGATTGTATCCGTGGTCATGATTGCCTGAGCAGCTGCAGATTCCGCTGACCCACTCCGTGTCAGCTCCTTTGCCACATCCCGGCACTGGCGCTCGATAAGGGTGAGGTCGAGATACCTCCCGATAACCCCGGTACTTGCAACGCCGACAAGTGATGGGTCAAGATCGAGCACCTGACCTGCAATACCGGTCATTTTTTCCGCATCGGCATATCCACGCCTGCCGGTATACGCGTTTGCGCACCCGCTGTTAGCAACCACCGCCTCCAGTTTCCCCTTTTTGATGCGCTCGCGCATCAGCTCGATCGGGCCTGCCCTGACAAGGTTCTTGGTAAATACCCCTGCGGCAGTCCCGCTCGCACGGATAAGTGCAAGCCCGTACTTGCCTTCCTTGATGCCATTTGCCGTTACACCCTCAACAGCGCAGATGCTCTGGAACGTCATGTGGCACCACCATTGTTTTTGTTGTCATAGGTCATCCCCACACCCTGCACGATATCTGCCCGTGCGATGATCCCGACAAGTTTCTTTCCCCGCACTACCGGTAGGCGGGAGATGCCCTCTTTTAACATCAGCGAGGCGGCAGCCTCAATATCCATATCCTCGGTTGCGGTGACCACCCGGTGCGTCATCACTTTTTTTACCGGGGTGTCACCAATGTTGCTCAACGCATGTTTTGTCTTTTCCCAGTTGATATACTCCCGGATCGGTATCTCAATGATTTCGAGAGGAGACGGGAGCCAGAGGTCATCCGAGATCCGTCCGGTCTCGAGCTGGGCGATGATATCAGATTCGGTAAGTATCCCTGCAAGGTTATTTCCTTCCATCACCGGAAGCCCTCCGATATGATGCTTCCTGAGCAGGGCAACCGCATCCCGCAGCGGCATGCCGGTCATGGCAACGATCGGTTCCTTTGTCATCACATCCTTTACTAGCATTGCATCCACCTAGGGTAACAGCCCGGCATGTTCCAGCCCGTCAGTCTCTTTGAATCCGCACATCAGGTTCATGTTCTGGATCGCCTGTCCGCTTGCCCCTTTGACAAGGTTGTCGATTGCTGATACCACCACTACCCGGTACCCTTCGGATTCTACCGCAAGGTCACAGAAGTTGCTTCCCCGTACCGCAGCAAGCGAGGGCTTCTGGTACCGGACAAAATATTCATTTTTATAGAAATCCCGGTAGATTCTCTCGACTTCCTTGCTCTCCATCGGTTCGTTGAGGAGGATGTGTGCTGTGGTGAGAATGCCCCGGTTGACGGGGACGAGGTGCGGTGTGAAATAGCATTTCGCCTTTGATTTAAGGAACGAAAGCTCCTGTTTCATCTCCGCAAGATGGCGGTGGGACGTCCATTTATACGGGCCGACATTGTCCCCGACATTTGGATAATGGGTTGTCGCCGATGGGTTGTCTCCCGCCCCGCTCACACCTGTTTTTGAATCGAAAATCACCGTGTGCGCCTGCCGGGCAAGAGGGGCGGCTGCCAGTGTAGCGCCTGTCGGAAAGCAACCGGGATTTGCGACAAATTTTACACCGGTAACCTCTCTTCTGTGAAGCTCTGGGATGCCGTACGGTGCAGGAAAAAAATCCGTGTGTGTGACGCCGTACACTTTCTCGTAGACCTCTTTTGGTAAACGGTAATCCGCACTAAGGTCCACAACCCTGATCCCGCGGGAGAGCAGTTCTCCAACATAGGTCATTGCCGCAGTATGCGGGACTGCAAGAAATGCTACATCGGCGTCGATCGCATCGATATCGGGGTTCGTAAACGCAAGATCTGTAAATCCTTTCAGCTGGGGATGGATCTGGACGAGCCGCGTCCCTGCAAGCTTGCGGGAGGTGGCACAGTTGACTTCCGCTGATGAGTGATGATGCAGGAGCCGGACCAGCTCACCTCCCGCATACCCGGATGCCCCGATAATCGCAACCTTCATGCATCAATGTTTTTTTGTTAAAAATTTAATCCTTTTTGGATATTTCCCGGATTATTAGGTAATTTCCCGATATTTTTAAAAAACAGGATGTTTTAGGTCCGGACTGGTGCGCGGAACAGGTCACGGCTGTTCCCGTTTCCGCTGGCAAACCCCATAGAGGCGCTGCGCGAGCAGCTCGATCCTCTGGCGTTCTTCGAGCCCATCGAGAAGATCGGTGGGGAGCGATTCCATACCCCCGCGGGCTCCAAGATATGCCCCGCAGACAAGCGCGATAGTATCCGTATTTCCCCCAACATTAGCGGCTACGGTGAGGAGGTCCGGGGGGTGCTGGTACCGACTGATCAGGAAGAATGCAACCGGCAGTGTCTGGAATACCGATACATCATGGCCGATCTTGAGCACAGCAGTCTCAGCATCGACACCTTCCCGCTCAAGCATGAGGGCGTTTCGTATCCGTCCACCGAGCACGTCATCCTCTACCGATGCCTTTTTCTCCGCTTGCCGGATTGCATCACCACTCCCGTTGATCGTATAATAGATTAGGACGGAAAGTGTTGCAACCGCAGCATGGGCTGCCGGGTGAGTATGGGTGACATTGCAGGCGCGGACAGCCCGCTCGACAGCTTCAGAGAGATCTGAGTATGCAAGGGCAAACGGGATGGCGAGAGCAAGACAGCCGGCAGTCGTTGACTTGACCCCAGCACTTGAGGGGTTGTCCCGGATCATATGCTCACAGGCAGCTGACACCGAGCCATCAGGGAACCTGAATCCGCCGCGGGCATAGAGTTCCCTTAGAGCTTCAGCATACCGGTCCTCATTGAACCGCCCGTCCGCAAGCAGGGTACCGGCAAGGATCATCAGCTGCGTATCATCGGTGAACTGCCCGGCCTTTAGCCCCGCATTGGGGTGACCCTTGTACGCCCGTCGGTATCCATACCGCATCTTCTGCAGGTTTGGCGATGTGCTCTCGTTGGGCATGCCGAGCGCGTCGCCAATTGCGGCACCCAGCAGACATCCCTTGAATTTCTCCAGCATTGATCCTATATTGAAAAACCCCGATAGATAACTCTTATTATATCCTGAGTGCATCCTGCGCGCTGGCAAAAATTCACACAAAATAGCTGGTATTTTTGTCAGATCCATTGAAAAATAATTTCCCCCGTAGTTTTTTTGGGAGACTGTGAAATATTCCGATGTGATCAAACTGTCGAATTGGTCTTCGACAAATTATAAATATGATGTTTAGCATGATTAATAATGTAAAATTGGTGAACACATGGCGACCAAAGAAGTTACAGAAACATCAGAAGTGGAGATAGCTGTCCACTGGAAAGAAGAGGGATATTATTATCCTTCGGCACAGTTCATCGCCCAGGCAAACATGACGGATGAGACCGTCTTTGACCGTTTCGGTCTTGATAAGGTCCCAAACTGCTTCAAGGAATATGCAGACCTTCTTGACTGGTATGAATACTGGCAAACGATCCTTGACACGAGCGATGCTCCCTGCTGGAAGTGGTTTGCAGGCGGGAAAATAAATGCCAGCTATAACTGCATTGACAGGCATCTTGCAAAGAACAGGAATAAAACTGCGATCCATTTCGTCTCCGAACCTGAAAATGAAAAAGTTGAACATGTAACATATCAGGAATTGTATGTTCGTGTTAACGAATTCGCAGCACTTTTACGGGACTTTGCTGGTCTGAAAGCCGGGGACAGGGTAACCCTTCACCTGCCTATGACTGCCGAACTTCCGATTACCATGCTTGCATGTGCTAGACTGGGTGTTATTCATTCGCAAGTATTCGGGGGATTCAGTGGCAAGGCTGCTGCTGACAGGATAGTCGATTCGGGAAGCAGGGTATTAATCACAATGGATTCTTACTACAGGAGTGGAGCACTTCTTGATCATAAGGAAAAAGCTGACATCGCTGTTGAAGAGGCAGAGAAGGCCGGGCAGGTTGTCGATAAAGTCCTTGTGTGGCAGCGTTATCCCGGTAAATATTCAGCACAGACTCCGATGGTTGAAGGACGCGATTTCTTTGTTAATGATCTGTTAACGAAGTATTATGGAGCAAGAATAGATCCCGTCCCGATGCCGGCTGAAGCCCCACTGTTCCTGATGTATACAAGCGGCACAACCGGAAAACCAAAAGGATGCCAGCACAGCACCGGCGGCTATCTTGCCTATGTTGCAGGAACGTCAAAATATATCCAGGATATTCATCCCGAAGACGTTTACTGGTGCATGGCTGATATCGGCTGGATTACCGGGCATTCTTACATCGTTTACGGGCCTCTTGCCCTTTGTGCATCCACGGTAATTTATGAGGGTGTACCCACATATCCCGATGCGGGGCGTTGCTGGAGAATAGCCCAGGACCTTGGTGTAAATATCTTCCATACTTCCCCGACCGCTATCCGGGCCTTAAGAAAGGTTGGTCCTGACGAACCGGCAAAGTATAATTATGAATTCAAGCACATGACAACCGTTGGTGAACCAATAGAGCCGGAAGTATGGAAATGGTATTATCATGAAGTCGGGAAGGGCAAGGCAGTGATTGTAGACACCTGGTGGCAGACAGAAACCGGTGGCTTTTTGTGCAGCACCTTGCCCGCATTAAAACCCATGAAACCGGGCAGTGCAGGTCACGGGATGCCCGGAATCCATCCGATTATATATGATGAAGACGGGAAGGTTATCCCCTCAGGGGCAGGGAAGGCGGGCAATATCTGCATCCAGAATCCATGGCCCGGTTCATTCCAGACGATATGGGGTGACCGCGACAGGTATGTCAGTACATATTATGCAAGATATTGCAAGGATAAAAACAGCAAGGACTGGAGAGACTGGCCATATCTGGCAGGTGATGCGGCCGTACAGGCCAAAGACGGTTATTACCGTATACTGGGCAGAATCGATGACGTCATCAATGTATCCGGACACAGGCTTGGAACAAAGGAACTCGAATCGGCGGCACTAACCGTTCCTGAAGTAGCAGAGGCTGCAGTCGTTCCGGTTAATGATGAGATCAAAGGCAAAGTTCCGGATCTTTATGTTGCGCTGAAACCCGGGTTCAAGGCGAGCACTAAACTTGAGAAAAAGATTTCTGATGCCCTTGCCAAGGAGATCGGGCCTATAGCTAAACCGAAAAAAGTATGGATTGTAACTGATATGCCTAAGACCCGGTCAGGAAAGATTATGAGGCGGGTGCTCGGGGCAATATCGAACAACAGAGATGTGGGGGATATCACTACACTTGCAAATCCCGAGATAGTTGAAGAGATTTCGAAGATGGTCTGGCCGAGTCACAGTAACGGCACTGGTGAAGTGGTGTAATCTTCCTTCTAATCCGGAGCGTGTGGAATGAGTGAAATTAATGATAAAATTTTAGGTATAGATGCTGAAAAAGGGCGCTGGGTTCTTGTCATTCTCGGTTTGATCATCAACCTATGTCTTGGTTCGGTATATGCGTGGAGTGTGTTTGTTGCACCGCTCACGAATTATTTCACGAAGGATCTGGGCCAGGCAGTCACGACAAGCGAGATCCTGCTGCCATTTTCCGTGTTTTTGGCATTCTTTGCCATTGCCATGCCGTTTACCGGCAAATATATTGAAAAATATGGTCCGCGGAACATCACTATTGTCGGAGGGTGCCTCACGGGGCTTGGGTGGCTTCTGTCTTCGTTTGCCGGGTCCGTACAGTTGCTCTACCTGTTCTATGGAGTGATCGCAGGAGTTGGTGTGGGAATTGCCTATGGTGTACCCATTGCGGTTTCTGCACGCTGGTTCCCTGACCGCCGCGGGCTTGCCGTTGGGCTGACGGTTCTCGGATTCGGGTTCTCGGCAGTTCTGACTGCCAATATTGCAGGATTCCTCATCGGTGCCTCTGGGGTCATGAACACCTTCAGGGTGTTCGGCATCGCATTTATCATCCTTATCATTCTGCTTTCATTGCCCCTGAAATTCCCTGCAGCAGGATGGAAGCCGGCCGGATGGAACCCGCCTGCGCTAAAACCAGGAGAGGAGATCTGTGAGTGTGACCGTGGAAAGATGTTAAAAACATCCACATTCTACGGGCTCTGGGCCTGTTACTTCATCGGCTGTCTTGCCGGGCTGATGGCGATTGGTATAGCAAAGCCCGTGGGCGTTGATGTTGGTGTGGAGGCCGGGCTTGCCACGATGCTCGTCGGAGTCTTTGCAGTATTCAACGGCTTTGGGCGCCCGGTCTTTGGCACCCTTACGGATAAGCTGACCCCCCGGAATACCGCGATGATATCCTTTGTCCTGATCGCACTGGCATCACTGCTCATCTGGCAGATGCCGACAGTGCCAGTTTATGTCCTTGCCTTTGTCATTCTCTGGGGATGTCTCGGAGGCTGGCTTGCAATCGCTCCGACCGCGACAGCAAGTTACTTTGGCACCTGTGATTATCCACGATGCTATGGCGTGATGTTCCTTGCATACGGGGCAGGGGGCATTGTCGGACCGCAGTTGGCCGGGTTCATTAAAACATCAACAGGATCATACATGGGTGTGTTCCCCTATGTTCTTGTCCTTGCAGTGGTCGGTATTGTCATCGCATTCACCCTGATGAAACCGCCAAAGGCACAACAATAAAATCAAAACCGCCATTTTTGAAATAATTGATAAAAGACTGTATCGCTGTTCATTTGTTTTGCAGGTCTGTCGATGGAGCCAGATGGTACTATAATCTTTCCTTTCACAAAAATATACATGAAGGCAGAAGGGGGTTCCTTTTTTGAACAATCCCTTAATTTTTTATACGATTCTGTTGTGATTAATAATGTAAATTAGGAGCGAACATGGCTGACAACTTCGACGTCAAACTTGTTGAGGAGATGAAATATTATACACCAGGTCCGGAATACAAGCGAAATTCCTGGATTGGGGATTACCAGAAGGCTTATGATGAGTTCCTTGCAGACCCCGATGCATTCTGGAGCGGGATTGCACAACAGCTTGACTGGATCAAGCCCTGGGATGCTGTAAAAGAGTGGAAGTATCCCTATGCCAGGTGGTTCACGAATGCAAAACTCAATATTACCGCAAACTGTCTTGACCGGCATGTCAATAACCACCGGCGGAACAAGGTCGCCCTGATCTGGCGGGGGGAGGGAGGGGCGGAGCGGATTTACACGTACCAGAAACTCCTGTCCCACGTGATGCGATTTGCAAATGCATTAAAGAAAATCGGAGTGAAAAAAGGTGACCGCGTCTGTATTTATATGCCGCTTGTCCCGGAACAGGTCATTGCGATGCTTGCCTGCGCACGGATCGGTGCAACGCACAGTGTGGTATTCGCAGGATTCGCCGCAGCAGCATTAAACATGCGAATTCAGGATGCCGAAGCAAAGGTCGTAATAACCGCGGATATTGCAGTACGCCGCGGCAAAGCTATCCAGCTCAAGGCAATCGTTGATGAGGCCCTGATCCACGCTCCTACGGTAGAGCATGTCATTGTGCTCCGGAGGAAAGATCCGTCTGTCGATCTCCACCCAACCCGGGAGCTGGATTTCTATACGGTGATGGATGATGTTTCTGATGACTGCCCGCCTGAAGTAATGGACGCCGAGGACCCGCTTTTCATATTATACACGAGCGGATCCACCGGAAAACCAAAAGGAGTTGTGCATACCACGGGCGGCTATATGGTCGGAACCTATTACACCAGTAAATATGTCTTTGATATCAAGGACAACGACATTTTCTGGTGTACTGCTGATCCAGGCTGGGTTACCGGGCACAGTTATATTGTCTACGGTCCCCTAGCGGTTGGTGCAACGGTATTCATTACAGAGCTCACTCCCGATTTTCCTGATGCGGGCAGCTGGTGGAGCCTCATTGAGGAACAGAAGATCACGATATTATACACTGCACCAACCGCCATCCGTACATTCATGAAGGTCGGGGATAGCTGGCCCAACAAATATAATCTGAAATCCCTGCGCATCATCGGTTCTGTCGGTGAGCCATTAAATCCGGAGGCATTTGAGTGGTACTATCATGTGATCGGAAAGGATCGGTGCCCCATTGTTGACACTTGGTGGCAGACAGAAACGGGCATGCAGATGATCACCACTATGATCGGCGAAAAGATGCGCCCGGGATTTGCAGGAAAAGCAATTCCCGGTGTTGAGGCAGATGTGGTGGATAAATCCGGAAAACCTGTCCTGGCGAACACCATGGGATTCCTTGTCATCAAATCACCGTGGCCTGCCATGCTGCGAACATTATACAAAGATGATGAACGGTACCGGAAGTACTGGTACACCATCAATAACTGTTATACAGCGGGCGACCTTGCAGTCAAGGGCAAAGAGGGCAATATCATGATTCTCGGGCGTTCTGATGACATCATCATCGTTTCCGGTCACAATATCGGCACCGCTGAAGTGGAGAGTGCTCTCGTATCCCATAAGGCAGTGGCAGAGGCCGCCGTCATTGGCAAACCGGATCCGGTGAAAGGGAACTCGATCAAAGCATTTGTGATTCTCCGTCTTGGTTTCCAGAAAAGTGACAACCTTATTCAGGATCTTGTTCACCATGTGCGGACGACGTTGGGGCCGATTGCAGTTCCCCATGAGATTGAATTTGTTGATAAACTGCCAAAGACCCGCAGCGGGAAGATCATGAGGAGGGTGCTCAAGGCAAAGGAGATGGGAATGGATCCAGGCGATGTATCAACGCTGGAGGAGTAAAATCCCCAATTTTTTGTATGACTGCTGAACAAAAGGAAAAAAATGCAAAAAAATTTAATCTGATTGAAATTTTCCTCTCTCTCTGGAGCGTGCGAATGAGCGAAGTTACGGATAAGATCTTTGGGTTGGGTGCAGAAAAAGGGCGATGGGGCCTCGTCATTCTTGGCATGATCATCAACCTTTGCCTTGGTTCAATCTATTCATGGAGTGTGTTTGTTGGTCCGCTTACCACCTACTTCACCAAGACACTGGGGCAGTCTGTTACTGCAAACGAGATCCTGTTGCCCTTTTCGGTATTCCTTGCATGCTTTGCCCTTGCGATGCCGTTCACCGGCAGGTATATTGAAAAATATGGTCCGAGGAATATCACGATCATCGGGGGGTGCCTTACCGGGTTCGGGTGGCTCCTCTCTTCGTTTGCGGGATCAGTCCAATGGCTCTATCTCTTTTATGGGGTGATCGCCGGAGCCGGCGTCGGGATCGCGTATGGTGTTCCGGTTGCTGTTGCCGCACGCTGGTTCCCTGACCGCCGTGGACTCGCTGTCGGGCTCACACTGCTCGGGTTTGGTTTTCCGCGGTTCTGACCGCTAATATTGCCGGAAATCTCATCGGGGTTTCCGGTGTCATGAACACGTTCAGGATTTTCGGTATTGCATTTATCATCCTGATCGTGGTGCTCGCATTACCCCTGAAATTCCCGCAGGCCGGATTGAGCCCTGCCGGGTGGTCTCCCCCCACTTTAAATCCCGGTGAACAGAACGGATGCGAAATGCGGCGGGAGCAGGTGCTCAGGACTCCTTCATTCTACGGGCTCTGGGCATGCTACTTCATTGGGTGCCTTGTCGGGCTAATGGCGATTGGGATTGCAAAACCGGTAGGTACGGATGTGGGTATTGAGACGGGACTTGCCACAGTGCTCTTAGGTGTCTTTGCAATCTTCAACGGTTTTGGACGTCCCGTTTTCGGTGCCCTCACAGACAAGCTTACCCCGCGGAATACTGCCATACTATCATTCATCCTGATTGCATTTGCCTCGCTTCTAATGTGGCAGGTCCCGGTTGTACCGGTATACATCCTTGCCTTTGTCATTCTCTGGGGGTGTCTTGGCAGCTGGCTCGCCATCGCACCGACTGCCTGCGGGAGTTACTTTGGCACTTGTGATTACCCGCGTTGTTACGGGGTTCTTTTCCTTGCATATGGCGCTGGCGGAATTGTCGGACCCCAGCTTGCCGGGTTCATCAAAACTTCAAGCGGTTCGTATCTTGGGGTGTTTCCCTACGTACTTGCCCTTGCAGTTATAGGACTTGTGATTGCTTTTACCCTCTTGAAACCACCAAAAGCCCTACATCAGGAATAATCATTTCTCTCCTTTTTTTATAACGGGCACTATCACATTTCAGGGAAATCCATCACCGGTTCACACGATACCGCATAAAATCCCGGCATCCATCTTCACCGAAATCCTGGCCTTCAAATCCTTGGATCACGACACGCCTTACCTGCCGTTCTGCATTACGGGGTATAAGACGAGGGTATTGTGAACAGGGGGCCACGATAGAGGATTACTCAGGCACAATAATACTCCAACACGGAACTCAGAAAGGTGAGATGTGCGTGCCAATTTTTCTTCTATTATTACTATTCAGCCATAGGCTGGTAGATCCTCTTTCGCTGCGCAATCCGGTACCCTGAGATGACCTGCATATGATCCCCGAATGCGGCATCAAGCGAGGAGTCCCCGGTATCAACATACAAAACGGGTGTTCTTGAAAGCTTGTATGGCGTTGCGACAACGATGATATTGTTAATCCCGATTATCCTGATCACTGCCGGGCTAACCTGCTGGGTGCCCCTTCCCAGCACAAACCCCTGTGCACCGATGATGCTGATGATCAGTCTTGCCTCCCGTTCGCTGGAAAGCAGGGCGAGGATCCCATTCTCACTGAGATCAGCAGCCACAAGCATCCTCCCCCGGATCGCATCAAACCCGAGAAGGGTCTTATTAACACCAAGCACATCTGCAATCATTTTTGTCGTCGTCCCGGGTCCCAGAATGGTGAGCTTATCAGGAGTCCCGTCAACAACCTCAGATATAAACTGTGCAATTTCTGCCTTGGCTCTTTCCTCATCCGGCTGCTCAAAGACCTGTTTTGTGCCAGCGACTTTCTCTAAAATGTAGGGCGTCTTGGCATAACCATAGAGCGTGGTACGAAGGGCTCCACCCCTGTACGCGCCCTCATCCACATCGACAACCTCTCCATCCCGCAGAGGTGTGGTGCCGGTCTGCTCCAGGAGTTCGGCTGCCGCCTGAGGGGATACTGCAAATACCCCCGAATACATCTTGACTCCGGCAGGGATTCCAAGCATGGGGACTTGGGTTCCTACAACATCAAAGACATCCCGGGCAGTTCCATCTCCCCCGCAGAACACGATCATCTCCACACCGGAATTGAGGAATTTCCGGCAGGCATTTTTTGTGTCTTCTGCGGTTGTCTTTTCCGGACTGCAATATTCAACAGAGAAGTGTGTTATTTTGGCTTTTTGCATCGCGGCTTCTCCCATATTGCCAGAACAGGTGAAGAACCGGAGGTTGACA
Source organism: Methanoregula sp. (assembly GCA_026625165.1). Taxonomy (NCBI): domain Archaea; kingdom Methanobacteriati; phylum Methanobacteriota; class Methanomicrobia; order Methanomicrobiales; family Methanoregulaceae; genus Methanoregula; species Methanoregula sp. Next base: position 2,131,893 of record CP112999.1, read on the forward strand.
CATTTCAGGGCGCGAAGTGCTTCCTCAGCCCGTTTCTGTGCATGGGGAACTGCTCCCCGTATTGTTGCCTCATAAACGAGCCCGTCTGTGCCTTTTAGACCTACAGCCCCACCCATCCCTGCGTAAGGATTGATGAGAAAACCGATGGTATGCATGTAAAAAGAGATCAGGGGACTTTTGGGATCCGTGCGAGCGACTCTTTGATGAGCGCATCCGGATACTCGTAGTCCACGAGGCTGCCTGCGTAGTAGGCATCATATGCTGACATATCGAAGTTGCCATGCCCGGAGCAATTGAACAGAATGGTCTTCTTCTCGCCATTCTTTTTACATTTCAGGGCTTCATCGATGGCTCCTTTTACTGCGTGGGATGTCTCCGGTGCAATAATAATCCCTTCGGTCCTGGCAAAAATCTGGGCGGCATCGAAGACCTCGCTCTGGTGGTAGGATACGGCCCGCATTACGCCATCATGAACAAGACGGGAGACAATTGGCGAGTCGCCGTGATAACGGAGGCCACCGGCATGAATTGAGGGCGGGACAAAGTCATGCCCCAGCGTGAACATCTTGAGGAGCGGGGTATACCCGGCTTCGTCTGCGAGGTCATAGGTATACAGGCCTTTGGTCAGTGTAGGGCAGGACGCCGGTTCTACACCGATAATATCCACGTCTTTATGTTTCCCTGTAAGTTTGTCCCCGGCAAACGGGAACGAGATCCCTGCAAAGTTGGAGCCGCCGCCAACGCATCCGATCACCACGTCCGGGTAATCATCGACCGTCGCCAGCTGCTCCTGGGCCTCTAAGCCCATTACCGTCTGGTGAAGGCAGACATGGTTCAGCACCGAGCCCAGCGCATAGTTGGTATTGCTGTGGCTTGCGGCATCCTCCACCGCCTCGGATATTGCCATGCCGAGACTTCCCGGGGTCTCCGGATCTTTTACGAGCATTGCCTGCCCGGATTTTGTCTTGGTGCTGGGGCTGGGGATACACTCTGCCCCCCATACCTGCATCATCGACTTCCGGTACGGTTTCTGGGTATAGCTTGATCGGACCATGTAGATAGTGCATTGCAGACCGTAAAGCATCGTCGCAAATGCAAGGGCGGATCCCCACTGCCCCGCGCCGGTTTCGGTAGCGATCCTCTCAACACCGGCTTTCATGTTGTAGTATGCCTGCGGGATTGAGGTGTTGGGCTTGTGGCTCCCTGCCGGGCTCACTCCTTCCCATTTGTAATAGATCTTTGCGGGTGTTTTCAGGTACTTTTCAAGCCGGTGCGCACGGTAGAGCGGGCTTGGCCTCCAGAGCCGGAGAACATCCTGCACATCTTCAGGAATATCAATAGTACGCTGGGTGGTGACCTCCTGTTTGATCAGCTCCATAGGAAATATTGCTTTCAGGTCATCGGGACCAATCGGCTTTTTGGTCTGCGGATGGAGCGGGGGGTCAAGGGGAGAGGGCAGATCTGCCTGGACGTTATACCATTTTTTAGGCATCTGCTCCTCATCAAGGAGAATCTTGGTCTGCATATATTCATTTATTCAATTGTACAGATATATACTTAATTGAACAAATTTGTTATTTGATGTAACATTAAATACAATTTTTTGGGTCGGAGGAGCCTTAAATAGGCGATATTCCTCTCAACCCGCGTGAACGGGGATTTTAGCAGTCTGCCCAAGCAAGAAAAATCACACATTTATCCTCATCCTGTCCATGGTATTGTACACAAAGGAGCCTGCCGATTATGCCATTTATTTACTATGGACAGGGGGTTGCCCCACTTTACCAGGATTTTGCTGAGCGCCTGATGTCACATCTCGCACTCAAAGGTACCGAGATCACCCACCAGATGCTCAACCCTGCCTCAGCCCAGATGGATGTGAAACATACCGGTGAGACCGGAAAACTCAACTTCGCGATTGAGAGGGAGAATGTCAAGGTGGTCTACACGGTGGATCGTGAACGCAAGGAGGAGTCCAAGGGGGTCATGGGAGCGGTTACCGGCGCCGGTCTCGGTGGCATCCTCGGCAGCGTCCTGCGCCGGGACCAGGGGGTCGGTGATGCGATTGCGGGGGCACTTGGCGGTGCTGCGGCCGGAGGAGCTTATGGTGCTTACGATGGGTACCAGGAATCACAGGAACAGCGCACGAATTTTGCTGCAGTCCTTGCCGAGACTGTAAAGGAGGTCGAGGACGAACTTCAGAACATCCTGCAGGGACAGGAACAGGCACGCGAAGCGACCCGGGAAAAAGCCCGCGAGAAGATAGCTGAAGAGTCAGGAAAGGCTGAAGAGTACCGCTCCCTCCTTGAAGAACTGTACGGGCAGATCCTTTCTGTGCAGGAAGAAATTGAACTAGCAAAGAGCGAAGGGGGGAAAATTTCAAAGCCAAAAGCACGCATCGACCGTGCCAACGCGCTCTACCAGGAAGCACAGGCTGCATTCGACAAAAAAGAGTACAGCTCCATCAGGCCCAAAGCAACCGCTGCGCAGAGCATGGTAGACAAAGCCCGTGAGCTGATGGCGTCGGGAGATGTGGAATGAGGGGACCAGAAAAGAATTGATTTCCGTATAAATGGGCAGCTAATTCTTGGTGTTTGGGATAAAATAATCAAATCGATTTTCCTTTTTTTAAATTCAGATTATCTGCCGTACTCAGCAAGAATATAAATGAGGGGATGCAAAGTTATTAAAAGTTGTTATTCGAGCAACAACAATATGGTTCGTTGGCGGACGGTGATGAGAGAATGCAGCGTTCAATTACTGAAATATTTTCAAATCCGGATATCTTTTTTCGGGATCTGATGACAGAAAAAGAAAACCTCAAAGTCCCGGCGCTCATCGTGATTGCAGGAGGGATCGTCGCTGCTGCATACGCATATGAAGTCGGTGGCCTGACGGGACAGATGATGGGAAACCTCATGGCCGGCATAGGGACCATCATCGCGGTCTGGGCAATTGCCGGAGCCCTTATCGGAACATTGCTGTTCTGGGTTATCTGGGCCGGGATATTTTATACCATGTCCTCACTTTTCAGGGGTAAAGGCAGTTTCAGGCGCACCATGGAGTCGGTAGGATATGGTTATCTCCCGCAGGTTGCCGGAACTATCATAACGCTTATCATTTCCTTTTTCTACATCCCGAAAGTGCGAGTGCCGGAAATTTCCGCAGCTGCCCTTCAAGACCCACAGGTGATACAGGAAGCCATCAAGGCCCTCATGCATGATCCGGCCATGATGGAACTGGCACAGATCTCTTCAATTATCACAATCATTGTTCTCTTACTGAGCGCAAATATCTGGATCTTTGGATTGAAACACGCAAGGGTGCTCCCGATAAGGGATGCTGCAATCTGTGTGCTCGTACCGGTTGTCGGTTATGTTGTCTATCTGCTCTATATGCTGGCCGTGATATAAATGAAAAAGATACTTGTTTATTCAACTATTATCCTGTGTCTGCTTCTTGCCGCATTTATCGGAGTGGCAACCGCATACCAGACTGATTCCTCTCTTACTGCCGCAGGGAAAATCTATGTTTCCAAGATGATGTATGATCCCACGGTTTTTTTTACAGGTGATACCGGAACTGTCACTGTTGAGGTCACAAACGGCAACTTCACCGGTACGGACCAGGGGGTTGTGGTAAATCATGCAACATTTTCTGATAAAAATATCCGGCTCACCAGCGGGTCATATGATTCTTCGTCCAATATTGGTCCCGGTAAGTCCCGGACATTCACATTTTCTGTCGTTGCAGATGTTAGGGAGGGCACGTATTATCCGACATTCTCGTTGAGTTTCCGTGATGCTGACAGCTTGTTCCACCGTGATATGGTACAGGTAGACAACACCCCGCTCATCGTGACGGTTTTAAGCAAACCCGATGCGTTCACGCAAGACAGGAAAAAAACTATTACCGTACAGGTGGCAAATCCGCGGAAAAATGATGTGAAAAATGTCGTCCTTGAAGTTACCGGTGCCGGCTTTGATGTAACACCTTCAGAGACTTTTATTGGTTCACTTGCATCCGGAGCCAAGACCACAGCAGATATAGCAGTAACCCCCTACCAGCCAACAACACTCGGTCTTACCGTGAAGTATAACAATGGCGATAACCCTCATAAAGTCACCACAGAACTCCCGATCGTCTTTGGGCCGGATAAGAAGCAGGCAGAGCCGATCATCAGCAATATTCAGGTGAAATCAACTAACGGTATCTATCATATCACCGGTGATGTGACCAATGCCGGGCTGGAAAATGCCAACTCTGTCGTGGTCACATCCCTGTTTCCTGCAGTTCCCGAGGACCCGTACAAATCATACGTGGTGGGAGTCCTCAAGCCGGATGATTTTGGCAGCTTTGAGGTGACTTTTTCCGCAGATAACGGCGCTATTATTCCGGTCCAGATGTCGTACAAGGATGCAGATGGAAATGTAATTACATCCCGGCAGGATGTCAAGATTTCCGTGAACTCCGCTTCATCTCAGACGAACGATCTTCCCGTGATCCCCATTATCGCCGGGATCATTATCGTCGGAGTATTTGTCGGAGGATGGTTCTTCTACCTTAAAAAGAAGAAGTGATCTTTTCCATGGACGAACAGGCAGTCATGTCGTTTCGGGACGTGGTGAAGGTATACCCGCTTCCCGCAGGAGACGTCACCGCACTCGATGGTGTCACGTTCCGGGTGGACCGGGGGGAGTTTATCTCAATCATGGGGCCATCCGGATCCGGGAAGTCCACGCTGCTCAACCTTATGGGGTGCCTTGACACCCCGACTTCCGGTGACATCTTCATCAGCGGCACCAGGATTGGGGATATGACCGATGCTGAGCTGACCAGCCTCCGCAGGGACCGGATCGGTTTTATCTTCCAGTATTTCAACCTCTTTCCGCTGTTAAACACCATTGAGAATGTAACGTTCCCAATGATGCTGAAATCACAAAAGACGGTTGATGAAAAAAAAGCACGCGATGTGCTCCGGGCAGTCCAGCTGGAGGAAGAACTCTATACACATACTCCGATGGAACTCTCCGGGGGCCAGCAGCAGCGGGTTGCCGTCGCACGGGCACTCGTCAACGACCCGGACATCCTGCTCTGTGATGAGCCGACAGGCAACCTTGACTCAAAAACAGGAGCGGGTATTATGGACCTGATGACCGAACTCAACCGCAACGGTACGACGATCATCATGGTAACCCATGACCCCAATATCGCAAAATACTCAAACCGGACCATCCGTATTGCCGATGGGAGGATTGTGGAATGAGCGGTGGGATATTTTTTGAGATCGCGAAAAGGAATATCCGGATCCATATGCTCCGCTCATCGCTTGCGATGCTTGGAATCATCATTGGTGTCGTTGCCATTGCGTCCATGGGTATTCTGGGCAACAGCATGGTGCTCGCGGTATCAGATAGCTTACGGACGGTTGGCGACAGTGTCATCGTCACTCCCCATGTCGGGGGTACCGCCCGCGGGTTTGGCGGAGGGACGGGGGGGGGATCATCCTCGCTCTCCATCTCCGAGCAGGATTACCAGCAGATAAAACGCGTATCAGCCCCGAATGTGGCGATCCCGGTGCTCCAGACATCTGACCGGATGAAGCTTGGTGTGGGCACCGATGATATCGTGGCACCTGTCTATGGCCTGAACCCTGATGATGTCCCGGACCTCCTGAAATTAAAAGAAGGCGGGTACAGCCGGGGCAATTCCGGGTGTCTCGTAGGATCCAAATTCGCTGATGACAACAAAGTCAAGGTCGGAACACGGATCGCAATCGGTACTGACGGGACCAAAGGAACACTCCGGGTTACCGGTATCATCGAGGAAAGGGGGATGGCATTTGATGTCAGCACCGATTCCGCGATCGTTGCGACAAAAGACTGGTTTGATAATGCCTACAGCCGCAGTGACTATGACAAGGTCGTGATCAAGGTCAAAAACCTCGATGATCTCCCGACGGTCAAGACCGCGATCGAGAAGCAGATGAACCGCCGGGACACAATTGTTGATGTAATGGACACCCGTAAAACGATGGAGACCATTTTTCAGGCATTCGGTCAGATCACCACATTTGTCACCGCGATTGGCGGGATATCGATGATCGTCGCAGGGGTTTCTATCCTCAATATCATGATGATGTCGGTGACGGAACGGATCAAGGAGATAGGTATCATGCGGAGCATCGGGGCACAGAAGCAGGAAGTGATGCGGATGTTCCTGTACGAAGCGCTGATCCTCGGGATTGCCGGAAGCCTTATTGGTGGCGTTTTAAGCCTGCTCGGTGGATATGCCATCAGCAGCATGATGTTACAGACAACGAAATACCTGTTCGTCCCCTCGAGCCTCATCAACATCGTCTATGGCGTGAGTTTTGGTATTGTCGTATGCCTTGTCTGTGGTATCTACCCGGCATGGCGGGCGGCAAACTTAAACCCGATCGATGCGCTGCGTCACGAGTGAGTTTAATCAATAAACCATAATCTTTGTTTTAACAGAACCTTTTAACCGGTTGCGTACATAACTAAAATCCTATGAGCCCGGCACCCAATCCCCCACCCTTTGATTTAGACTGGAACGAAATCTGGAAGGCGCGGCAGCTGCGGCACGAGGCGTCGAAACACTTCGATGATCCCTCGCATAACTGGGACAGGAAGGAGAATGCCGAGCGGTACAATGCCGGTTCGAAGAGCGAGTACGACGCCCGGGTTAAGATAACAATCGCCAGCCTTGAGATCAGCCGTACGTCGCGTGTGCTGGACATCGGCGCCGGGCCTGGCACACTCGCACTCCCGCTCGCCCCGCTCGTCAGCGAAATAACCGCAGTTGAACCGGGAAAAGGGATGGTCGATCTCCTGTACGAGAACATGAAAAAAGAGGGGATCAAAAACATCACCTGCATACAGAAACGCTGGGAGGATGTCGACATCTCCCGGGATCTTGCCCCACAGTACGATGTGGTTATCGCGTCGCTCTCCCTCACGATGGAAGATATAAGAGAATCGCTTGCCAAGATGGATGCTGCTTCATCCGGGTATGTCTACCTCTTCTGGTTTGCTGACCCGCCGTTCTGGGAGCGGATGTATGTCGACCTCTGGCCAGAGCTGCATGGCGAGACCTATCATCCCGGGCCCAAAGCCGACTGCCTCTTCAACGTCCTGTACCAGATGGGAATTTACCCGAATGTTGAGATGCTTCCGTTGCAGAAAGAATACCGGTTCTCCACCCGCAGGGAGATGACAGCGTTCTTCCGAAAACGGTTTGCGGCAAAGACGCCAAGACAGAAACTCGTTCTGGACAGGTATCTCAAACCGCTGATCCGGAAAGAAGGGGACGAGGTCGTGATCTCCGGGGACTCGAAACTTGCGAAGGTGTGGTGGAAGAAGGCAGAATAAGCTTAAGTTCTTGATGAAATCCCCGTTGCCACCCACTCAGGGTCCGTGGGGAACGCCCCCCCTCCAAATTCATTTACCCCCTCCGTTTTTCCCCACACCAGACCAGTTTCCAGAAACCTCCCGACGAAAACAGGGTGGCACCCCTGCCCGCGGACAAGGGGTAACTCGAAGATATCTTTGATATCTTCTCAAGTCTGCCATTCCTTGGATAGGCAGACACCCCCCACCCACTTGGATCGAGACCCCATCCGCGATCGCGTGAGGGGTCTTGAGTACGATGACCTGCCCCCCACCTTTGAGCACATGAGGGGGTACCCCCACCACGTTCCGGTTTTTTAGTCTCCGACGGAGACTTCATCGCGGTAACCGTCTCTTCTTGTGGAAAACGGGTGGGTACCCCCACTCATGTGCCATGAAGTGCCCCCCTACCCGCTTAGATCGAGTTACCCCCTCAGACCCCTCCAAGGGCTCGGGCTTGCTCATACCAGCTCCCCCCACTTATGTACGATGTTGGGGGGTAGGGGGGGCTATCCCCTCAAGAGCTTAGAAGTAGTGGAGGGAATTACCTCCTTGTGACCGGATCGTGGTTTGCTATTCCTTGATCGCATAAGGAAGTTGAGGCGGAGATTATACACAATTGATTAATACCGTTACGATAAGTGAATAATAGGATAGATATGGCTGCACAAAAATCCATAAAAAAAGGGAAGAGAAGTGCCACGGCGGGTGCAAAAAGAGCCCCATTCGTTCTCAAGCCTATTAAGAAATCTTCAGGCAAAAAGCGCAGGTGATACCATCCCTGCCGCATATATTTACATCGACACCAACGTTATACTCGATGTTGCAATTAAGCGAAATAACAAATCTGTCGAGCTGCTGGATGCGGTAAGAGAGCGGGGTATGAGGATCTGCACATCCCATTTTTCAATGATGGAAGCTCTTGGTGTCCGGCAGGAACATCTATACATTATGAATGAGTTACAACGTGGGGAGAGGGTTGATAAAATCCTGCGGAACCGTGGCCAGCGAAACCTTTCTCATACCGATCTTATTACGGTTTACAACAATCTAATCTACTCATTTTATGAACAGTACAAGGATACCCTCGACTACTGGTTCCTCACACAGCGCGGATGGGAAAATACCACCCTCATCATGACGAAGATCAATATCTCGGCGATGGATGCCGTCCATGTCGCCACAGCGGTTGAGGCAGGGTGCGACCGGTTCGTTTCATCGGATACGGCATTGATCAAAAATGCAAAATCCCTGATTACCGCATATCCTCCTGATAAAATGATCCGGGAGATCTAACGGGATTTTCCAAACACGGACGTACGATAGATCTCTTTTCCTTAGCCACTCAAACTATTCAGATCAGGCAACCCCATCCCCTTCAACGACCGGGTCGGCCTTTCTCAGACCAGCTCCCCCCACTCATGTACGAAGGTGGGGGGGTCACCATCAGCCTCAAAGGGGGGGTATACCCCAGACCCTCCAAGTTTGCACCCTCATCCCCTCATCTTCGCGTGGAACTCACGACGGGGCACGCTATTTTCCAGCCAGTGTCAGACAGGGGGGATACCCCCCACTCGCGTTGATCAGGTCACCCCCTCCCCCCCGTGCTCAGGGCTCAGGGTATACCCCCCTCCTACCCCCTGCACCCATGGGGGGTGGGGGTACCTGCCCCCCTGTCCGTTCTGCACCTTCCGACGGAGTGCTCTACGTTCACGGCCTCCGTTTCCTGTGCAAATGGGGGGGTACCCCCCTCTCTTTCCATGAGGGGCACCCCCCATCACTCTGAGTGAGCTACCCCCCTCCCCCCTTCCGGATTTTTTAAAGGTAGCCCCCACCTACCCACCCCTCCCTTGACATGCGGGGGGGCTACCTCCCCCTATGTATGCCACCCCCCTGGCCTCGGATTTTTTTCCAGAGTGTGGGGGGGTCACCCTGATACCCCCCTATGCCTTTGCCGGATTCAGACCTCCCTCTCGCATCCGGCCGGGTGGCGCTTTGCGTGGAGTTTCAGACGATAAGGCCTCTTTTCATTCTTCGCGGAAAAAGGGGGAGGGGGGTTCCCGTGAACCCACCCCCAACCCTTGCGGAAATGAGACCCTCCCCTCATCATGGCACCCCCCTTGTTCCGGATTTTTTCATAAAGGGGTGGGGGGTGTGGGCGATGACCCCCGGTGTTGGGATTCTTAATTCAAGAATAATATGCTGGGGTGGAGATCCTATTGAGTTATTCTGTATTTGCCCCCAATTCCCAATATAACACCAAAGTTATTTAGATTTTCAAGAAAGTTATATAAAGCGGGATTGACAATATGGCTAATTATGAAGATCTTGGTTGAAATAAACGAAGAGTTATTCAAAAGGATGAAGGAAGTAAATCGGGATTCTTCCATTTCAAACTTCATCCTTGCAGCTATTGAAAATCAAATAGAACTTGAGAAAGAAGAACTAACGGACTTCGTAGATGTAGAGATAAAAAAATCAAAATCTCCTGAGAAATTAACTAGAGAAAAACCGTTTAATAAGGATTTGAAACAAGAAAAAGTTGAGATTGAGATCGTAAATAACCCCATAAGTTTCGACAAGATCAATACAATATCAATAAAGAAACCTATTAAAAATTATTACATTTGGGGACAATACAATAAATTTTTCACATTAAAATTTGCGCTCCGGTATCTTTCATTGATGCAAACAAAAAACAATTCTGCTCCGGTAAAACTCGTTGAGTTCCAGAACAAATGCGCGAAAGAAGCTTCAAAGATGAAACAGATTTTAAGCGAAAGCGATGAGAGGGTAGAAAGAAAATGGGGGGAGGCTTTTTCAGCGGGGCTTCCAGAAGACGAAGAAAAATCCCGATCCCGATTCATTCACCATTTTATTGGATACACTGATTCACAGGGGAATTCAGTTGGAGCACTATCCGACTTAGGATTTGTTGTGATCGAGAACAATCAGATCGCATTATCTCCTCAAGGGTTGGCATTTGCGCAACTGAAAAATCCCATACTCGATGAGAATCCCTTTTCTCCTGCTCTATTCAGCCAGGAAGAACGGCAATTCCTGATCGATCACATCAAAAGCAACATACCCACCGAATGGCAGGGTATGAAGACCGTTATTCAATGGATAGATAGCGGCCTCAACACTCCTGATTCCCTGAACGCAAAAATGGCGACACTGGAGCCAACAAAGTGGACCCCCAAGATGGCAAATACCTACAGGACAGGGATGCTCGCGAGAATGCTTGATTTGGGATTCATTTCACGGAAGAAGATTGGGGTAAAAGCGAACTATGTTGTGACGGAATTTGGTAAGAAGGTGGTGGGCATTACATGACAGAAAAAAAAGCAATAAAAATTGATCCTAGAGTTGCTAAGCAGGATGCAAAAAATGCCGTGAGAGATCCTTTAGATGCATTTATTGAACTCATCACAAACAGCATGGACAGTTATAATCGTTTAAAAAGCAGAGGTGAGTCAATATCTAAAGAAAACGACGGTAAAGTTGAACTGTATTTGTTAAAGAAAACACGAGGCCCCAAAAAAATTGCAGTAATTGCCTGTAAAGATTGGGCTGAGGGAATTGCATCTGATAAATTAGAAGATTATATTTCTGGTTATGGATCGAGGACCAGCGGTAAAGATATCTGTCAAAGTATTCGCGGATTTTTCGGAAGAGGATTAAAAGATGCTGCCGGGGGGCTTGACGGAATAGGTGAAATCTATTCGGTAAAAGATGGAAAAATATCCATCGGAAAAATTGATGGCCAAGATAAAAATTCAATCTCTTATTACCCTGTAGAGACAGTTGAAACCACTATAGAGAATTTGAAAAAATATCACTTAGACGATGGCGCAAAAACTTTCACAATGGTCAGTTTTCCCACTACAAATAAACCAGTCCCTAATTTCAGCACATTTACAGAGAGACTTACCAAATGCGTCCCGTTGCGTCCTTTAATGGCCAAAGGGAATATCAAATTAATTCAAATAGAGAAAGGAAAGGTTATCAAGGAGCAATTATTGAGATACAATTTCCCCAAAGGTGTCGAACTGTTAAAAGAGGAAAATAACAAAATTCCTGATGAAAATGCCACATATTCTATTATTATATGTAAGAGTGAGGAGCCATTAACTCAGTCAGAAGATGGAAAATTCAGACAAGGCGGATTGCTCATTATGAGTGGGACAAGCGTGCATGTTGCCACTCTTTTAAAATTTGAGGGAGATCCCAATGCCTCAAAATTTTTCGGGGCTGTTAGATGCGATCATATTGATACGTTGATGCGATTGGATGAACATATTGTCGCACCATCACGACGTGATTTAGATTGGGATCACCCTTTCATGAAAAAATTGAAGTTGGAAATAGAAAATAAATTGAGACCATTCATTGATATTGAGAGAGAAGAAAAAGAGCGTCAATCAAAAGGAACCAGTGAGGAGATCCTTAAAAAGAATGAATCTATGGGTCGCAAATTGGGTCAATTGTATAAAGAGATTATAAAAGATGAGGGGCTTTCTTCATTAGAGGGCCAAGATGGTTCTGATGATAACGGCATCATTATACCTAGTTTAGGCTTCGGTTTCATTCCTTCCTATTATTCACTTGAACCTAAAAAGACTCAACAATTGCGATTAGTAGTTGAAAGTCCAAGAAGAATATCCGATAATCAAAAAATATCATTTGAATCTACGAGGGGTAGCATCACAATCGACAGAAAACAAATATCCATCAATGAAGGGGATCACAAGCCAGAAAAAGGGATATACATTTTAAGAATAGGAGTCACGGGGAATAAAGAAGGTGAAGAAGGGGAGATAATTGCACGAACAAAAGATAAACGTGGTTTTGATGCTACAGCAAAGGCGCGCGTTGTTGTAAAAAAGGCAGATGTTTTTACTGATGCTCTAACATTCTCCCAGTCAGAGTATAAAATTAAAATCGAACAAACATCAAAAATCACTTTAAGAATTAATACTGAAAAAATACCGAAAACTACCAAAAAAATCAAGTTGTCAAGCAATAATCCCTTTATTCTACTCGATAAACATGAATTGACAATTTCTCATGATAAGGGTATCATTGAATCACATATCCCAATAAGAGGAACTAGAGTTGGGGAAAATGGAGTGGTAATTGCTATCGTTGAACAATTCCCAGATCTCAAATCTGAAGCTAAAATAAAAGTCGTATCAAAAAATCCATCAGCTCCACCTACAGGATTTAAAATAGAATTCCACCCCGAACCAACCCCAATTCAACGAGCATTATGTAAAGGGAGTGAAATTTACATTTTTATCAAAGAACCTACGGTTCAGAAATACTTTGGCGAGAATGGTGAATATCAAAAAAGCCTTTCATTCGCAGTTCTATGTGCAGATCTAATAACTGATGCTTTTTGTTCCAAAGTAACAGAAGAAATCAGTGAGAGGATTCCTTTCCTGGGTGAAGATAAAAATACCGCAATGAGAAGCAGATTAAATAAGTACAAAATGAAGTATGGTCCCATAATACATTCAGTATATGTTGAGGCAGAACTTCTGCAAAAAGAACGGACATTATTCGAGGTTTAATAATGGATACGCAAAAAAAGAAACATACTAAGTCAAATGCAATAAAACTAAATTTTTATGAAAAAATGCCACTGTCTGATTTAGTTCTATATTCTATTTTTTCACTTCAAAATCAACAAATTGAAACGAATTTTGAAAATATAGTTGTAGAGAGTTTTGAATTATTTCCTGAAAAATTCTCAATGCAAAGTTATTCTGAATACCCAGATCCAAATAGAGTGCGACGAGAATTACAGAGAATGGATGGGAAAGGTTTTCAGGTTGGTGACGAACAATATGTTGATGGTAATTTAAAAACTACCTACAAATTTACAGATAAAGGACTGCAGAAATTAAACCAAATACAAACATTATTAAAAACTGGAAAAGCGGAAAAAACTCAAATTAAAAGTAAAATTAAGGATTCGAGAGGGAAAATTGGCCGAGTTTTAAATGAGATTGAAAAAAATCCACTCTACAAAAAATTTTTATTGAACGGGGGTGCTATTGAAATATCAGAGCCTCTTTTAAGAGATTTATTATTTGCTACCATGGAAACATCTGATGACAAATTACGAAATAACATGAAGACACTAATTGAATATTGCGATGTAGCAAATAGAGAGGATTTGAAAGCATTTCTAATCCAAATCTGTAAAAAATTCTCAAATATTTTTTGATATCTAAAATTAATTACACAAATGCTGATTTCTTAAATATATTCAAATGGTATCATCTATATCTTCCATTAATTCCCCTTTAAACATCATCGTATCAAAATCGCACCCAAGATCGTTATATGATTCCGCGACCTGGTCCCAGAGTTTCAACTGAATCCTTTCGTAAACAGTCTCTGCGTCAAGCTTTGATAATCTCTTGAATTGTGATTTAGTAAGATACAATATGTACTCCTCTCGTCTCATGCCGCGATTCAGCCAGAAACGAAAATGATAGATTTGTTGGTCAGATGTCTGGTGGGGAAGACGACGATTACCACAGGCTAGACAGGTTTCGGCCATCTCCCTCTGCTCATGCCCGCAGTCCGGGCATGTAAAAATGATATCTTCTCTCGCCTGCCAGTTGGTCATGCAGGACCAATGCCGGCAGACTGATTAAATTTTTCGAATTGCTTCGAGGCTAAAAAAGGAAAAACAGAGTGGCCTATTTCCCGCTAACTTTCCGGATCCTCTGCATCGCTTCCTTCAACCTCTCCATCGAGGCCGCATACGAAAGCCGGATCCAGCCCGGGGCATAGAAGGCAGTTCCCGGGGTCGCTGCAACATGCGCCTTCTCAAGCCAGCGGGACGCGATTGCCATGTCGTCGCCGTCAACCTTGACAAACGCATAGAACGCCCCATCTGCCGGTGCTGTCGTAAAGCCCATCTGGTTCAGCTCGGCGATCACGTATTTTCGCCGGCGGTCAAACTCCTGCCGCATCTGCTCGATGCAGTGCTGGTCGCCTTTTAATGCTGCGACAGCGCCGTACATCGCAAAGGTGGTGGCCTGTGAGACCGAGTGCTGCTGCACCTTGGACATCTGGCGTATGATCTCCAAGGGGGCAACAGCATACCCGAGCCGCCAGCCGGTCATTGCAAAGGACTTGGAGAAGCCGTTGATCGTGATCGTACGCTGCGCCATGTCCCCGATGCTCGCAAGTGCGATATGCTCTTTGCCATACACCAGCTTCTCGTAGATCTCGTCTGACATCGCGTAGATGTCATGGTCGCAGCAGATGTCTGCAACAAGCTTCATCGATCGTTCATCAAAGACCGCACCTGAAGGATTGGACGGCGAGTTGATGACAATCATCTTTGTTTTTGCGTTTACCCTCTCCAGCACTGAATCGTCAAGCTGGAAGTTTTTTGTGTTGAGCGGATGAAAGACCGTTTTCCCGCCGGCGATCTGCACGCAGGGTTCATAAGAAACCCATGCGGGGGTGAGGAGGAGGACTTCATCGCCCGGGTTGAGCACCGCCTCCATCGCCTCGTGGATGGCATCTTTTGCCCCGCAGGTGACGATCACCTGATCGGGCTTGCAGGGGACGTGGTTCTCGTGTGTGATCTTTTTGCTGATGGCAGCCAGCAGTTCCGGGATCCCGTTGCCCGGTGCATAGTGGGTTTCGCCGCGCCGGATTGCGTCAATGCAGGCCTCCCTGATGTGCCGGGGGGTATCGAAGTCGGGCTCTCCGATAGAGAGGCTGATGACATCGGTTCCCTCCCGCTGCATCTTCTGTGCCCGGGCGGTGATCTCAAGGGTGGCGGAAGGGGCAATCTCGGAAATCTTTTCCGATAACTGCCTCATTTCAATCGCTGGACAAGCTTGATGGCTGACTCGACTGCACGTTTCGCATAATCGATCCGCTCGTTTGCCTCAAGGCGTGTCATTCCCGGCCCGGAGATGCCGAGCGTCACGGGTTTGCCGAACTCGAGCGAGAGGTCGATGATCTTCCGTGCTGCGTGCTGGACTACGATGTCGTCGTGCTGAGTTGCGCCTTCGATCACACAGCCAATGGTAACAACAGCATCAACTTTTCCTGCCTGCAGCATCTTCTTGATCGCGAGCGGCATGTCATATGCCCCGGGGACATAGATGCACTCGGTCACCTGTGCGCCGAGAAACGTCGCATGTTCCCTTCCCTCGATCTCCATCATGTACGTGATGTCACGGTTGAATTCCGCAACCACAAATCCCAGTTTTATCGCCATAACTCACTGCTCACGTAATCATTGTGTAATGTAAAACCAGATAAACTCATACTCTCTTTTTCACCGCCGGGCAGGGCCGGCATCCGCAAATCCCTGGCGCTGCCCGGTTCCCGCTTCGCGCTCCAGGTCCCGCGGGTGCAGGACGAGCCTGACCGCATTGACCGCATGCTCCCGTGTGCGCTGCTCCGCAAGCCACGCAAGCTCGCGGCCGTCTTTTGCCTCGTCCTCGTGGACGAATACCTCGATGATGTGGGTATTGGTCATCAGCTGGCACATAATCAGCCCCTGCGAAGCTTCGTGGGCGCAGAGCCGGTCTTTCTCCTGCCCGCCGGGCATTCCCAGCGCCATGACGATATCGCAGCGCTGCTCCTCGATCAGTTTCTTGCATGCCACCGGCAGGTCCTTTATGCCCGGCACCGTCACGCGCTCTATGGCAACGCTTGCATGCTTTTTGAGCTCATCGATAGCGATGGCTCCCATGTTGACGCGGGAAAAGGTAGTGTCGGCAACCCCCACTCTCATCCGAATACCTCGCCCGCTGCCTGCACACCGTCACCCTGCATTTTATATCCGAGTTTCTTCAATGCGACCTGTGTCGCTGCAAGGGTGGCGAGGATCTCCGGGGCACCGACTGCACCCATGCTCCCGATCCTGAAGATCTTACCTTTCAGGTGGTCCTGCCCGCCTGCAATGACGATGCCCATCTTCTTGATGCTATCCCGCATCTCGGCATCCTTAACCCCATCCGGATACGAGATTGCCGAAACCGTTGTGGAGTACTCGTGCTTCGCGTCGATCTTCGGGTACAGGGAAAGCCCCCATGCCTTTGCCGCTGCCCTTACCGCTTTTGCCATTTTCTGGTGGCGTGCGATCCGGCTGGCAATCCCCTCTTCCTCAACAATAAGGCATGCCTCGCGGAGCGCTAAAAAGAGCGGGACTGCCGGGGTGTACGGTGTCTCCATCGGTTTGTTTCCTGCACTCTTCCTGTACGCGGCAAGGTCAAGGTAGTACGGCGGGTTCCTGCAGAGCCGGTCCCATGCCCTGCTGCTCACCGATACGGCAGCCAATCCTGCCGGGGCCGCAAGGCACTTCTGGGAGCCTACAATGGCAACATCCACTCCCCATGCATCGGCTTCCACAACGTCGCCGCCGATGGACGTGATGCCGTCCATCACAAAGAGAGCGTCGTGCTTGCGGGCGAGCCTTCCCACTTCCTGCGCCGGGTTCTTGATACCGGCTGATGTTTCGTTGTGGACAAGAGTGACAACCTGTGCCCCCTGCTCGAGCCGTTCTTCAAGCGCCCCGAGATTGAGCGGGGTCCCCCAATCCGATGCGATCTCATGTGCTTTTCCATAGCGCTGGCTGATCTTGTAGAGCCGCTCGCCAAACTTACCGTTGACAAGGCAGGCGATCTCCTTATCCCGTCCGAAATTTGCAACTGCAGCTTCCATGCCAGCGGTACCTGACCCGCTGATCACAAAAAGGTCGTTTGATGTCCCAAACACAGTCTTGAGCACGCGGATGCAGTCACCATAGACCGCACCAAATTCAACGCTCCTATGATTGATGGCCTGACGCATCATGGCGTAGCGGACACGTTCCGGCATCGGAACCGGGCCCGGCAACATCAGTAGTGGTTCTTTTTCCATGTGGATCTGCCCATAGTATATTTATATAGACGGGATATAAGTTTGGATGGCAGATATGGCAGACGTCGCAGTAATTTCCGGATCTACATCGGACAGCGCGATCGCAGACAAGGTAAAAAAGATCCTTGACGGGCAAAAAATTTCCTATGATTACCAGGTGATCTCCGCTCACCGGGACCCGGATAAACTTGATGCGTATATCAAAGCAAGCACCTGCAAAGTGTACATTGCAATTGCGGGGCTTTCCGCAGCACTTCCCGGTGTTATCGCTTCAAAGACCGATAAGCCCGTGATCGGTGTTCCGGTAAGCGGCACCCTCAACGGTCTCGACGCACTCCTCGCGATCGCCCAGATGCCAAAAGGCGTGCCTGTCGCATGCGTGGGAGTGGATAACGGAGAGAATGCGGCGTGGCTGGCAATCAGGATATTAAAACTATGATAATTCTATTTTTAATCCTCGCAATCATACTGGCAATGAAATTCAATAAAGGAGGGGTGTGCCATCCCGTCCGGCAGCCTTCATTCCCTCATTGACAAGCGATCGGTTCTTTGGATCGCGATACTGCAGCAACGCCCGCTGTACCTTTTTCTCATGGCCTTTTGGAATATAAACCGGTGCGAGTGTAAACGGATTGAGTCCGGTATAATACATACAGGTGGAAACGCTCATCGGTGTGGGCGTGAATTCCTGCACCTGCTCGGTATACAGGTTGTGGTCATGGATATAAAACGCGAGGTCGACCATGTCATTTACCGTGCATCCGGGATGCCCCGACATAAAATATGGAAGAAGATATTGGCGCTTTCTCCTGGTCTGCTGGATCTTCTCAAACCTTTTACGAAACGCTTCAAACACATTACCATCCGGCTTGTTCATGCAGGATGTGACATTTTGGGAAATATGCTCGGGGGCCACCTTGAGATGCCCCGAAATATGGTGCTCGCAGAGTTCAGACAGATATTCCATGTCATCCGCAGGGACAAGATCGTACCGTACCCCTGAGCTCACAAATACCTTCCTGACCCCGGGGATATTTTTCAATCGACGTAAAAGCTCCAGCTGCCGGACATGGCTTGTAGAAAGGTTCGGACATGCCAGAGTGCACCGTTTATCCGGGCATGTACCCCTCGTTTCCCATTGCGGACAGTAGAGCCCGTACATGTTTGCTGTCGGCCCCCCGATATCCTGAACGATTCCTTTGAATTCCGGCATCCGTGCCATGCGCTCCACTTCCCGTACAATTGATTCCTCGCTCCGGCTCTGGATGATCCTTCCCTGGTGGTGGGTGAGAGCACAGAACGAGCACATGCCAAAACATCCACGGTGACTGGTGATGGAGAACTGCACTGGTTCAAGGGCGGGGACGGGCAGTCGGTATGACGGGTGCACCCTGCGGCTGAAGGGCAGTTCATAGACATGGTCAAGTTCTTTAGTTGTAAGAGGATTTGCGGGAGGGTTCTGGATAATTATCGTCTTTGGATGCGGCTGGGCAACTGTACGGCCCCGTACAGGGTCCTGTTCAGCATAATGTAAGGCAAATGCCCGGGCATATGTGGTTTTGTCCTTTAAAACTTCTGAAAATGGGGGTAGTTCGACGATGTCTTCCCGTGAAAATCCGCGCCACTCTGAGATTTCCATTTTATACGCTGTGCCGGAAATATCCCGGATCCGGTCTGCGGATTTGCCCGCTTCAAGCGACCGGGCAACCTCGCATACCTGGCGCTCGCCCATGCCAAAAATGAGGAGGTCTGCAGGTGCATCGGCAAGTATCGATTGCCGAACCCGGCCCTGCCAGTAATCATAGTGGGCAAACCTCCGCAGGCTGGCTTCGATACCACCAAGGACGATAGGCACATCCGGGTAGAGAGCATGGACCCGGTCTGAATATACTATGGTTGCGCGATCGGGCCGCCGGGGGATGCCACCGGGTGAGTACACATCCTCACTACGCCGTTTAAGGTTTGGCGTGAAACTGTTCACCATCGAATCGACATTTCCGGATGACACCCCGAAAAAAAGGCGGGGGGCGCCCAGCTTGATAAAATCCCGGTCAGATTTTTTGTCCGTCTGGGCGATTATGCCAACGGTGTATCCCGCATCCCAGAGCACCCTTCCGATCAGCGCAGTCCCAAATGACGGGTGATCAACATATGCATCACCGGTCAACAGGATAACATCAAACTGGGAGATGCCAAGCCTACCAGCTTCCATTTTTGACATCGGAAGGAACGGGGGTTGCGGGATCATGCTGATATAATCAGCATGTGAACCCGCAGTATAAATAATTCCGGGATTTTTAGAGAAAACAGTAAGGGATCAGCGCTGTGTCAGGTCCCGTATGATATCTGCCAGACCCGTAGGCAGTTCATCCTTGGGTTCAGGAGTGGGTGCATCTGGCAGATCAACCCGGGTCGGTTCGGATTTTTGGGGTTTATTTTCTTCATCTTCCTTTTCCTTATTGCCAAAAACAGGGAGATTTGTCTGGGTATGTTTGTCAAACTCGCGTCGTCCTTTCAGACCTGAGAATTCAAGGATGACCGCTTCAACGATAAGATACGTCGTCGCTTTCTCCCGCAGGCAGCCGGTAAGGGCATGCCCTGCACGCCCGACAGAGGCATGGTAATGGATATGCGGCCCGTCTTCACCGGGATATATCGTGCCAACCCCGAACACCTCCCAACCCCCTTCAAACATAACAAAATGGGGGACGGGGGGGATAACGGGCTCTTCGGGACCGGTGACCATCCTCCCGTTCATCAACGCCCCAAGGAAAATGACAGACCCGGACTCAATGCCCTTGTCAGTTATGAACCGGCGCATCGAAACGAGAAAATCCTCGCCGTCATCAATGCGCACCACAAAGACTCTTCCGATCTGCCCCTCCGCATATTGCATAGTATCAGGTTCCCTTCTTAAGGTTCATATTGTTTGCGTGAAGGTTTATCCGGTACCCTGATTCAGGGGATCTCCTTTCTTTAACATCCATGAGTGAATGTTATACTATCAATCGGGCTGGGATGGCAGCAGGCCAAGCCGTTTTACAGCAAGGTACGCAACGATTGTGGAAACAACGGTGGATATGACAATGACTGCAAGGTAAAGAGGCCTGTCTTCCGGAGTGAACTGGAACATTGGGTTCCCTGCAACCGTTGCGATTGTGTTTGGAACGAGAAGCGCGGTACCGATAATTGCGAGATAGGCTCCCAGAAGTGCCAGTTTGTTATTCAGGATCTGGAGCTGGTTATTGTATATAGACTGGAGCACTTCAAGACCGCTTGCAAGGACTTCGGAAAGGTGCTCTGCAAGCCCGATCTGCGCCTGCACCTCGGCAATCAGCGCATTGATGCGGTCGAGTATCTTTTCCTCATCGGTCATGAGCTCCGCATCCCCGTACCGCAGCGAGCTTAAGGTATCGACAGTTGCCCAGAGCCCGCCAAGGTACACAATCAATGCATGTTTCATCTCGTAGATCTTGGGGCCGATCACGTCCCTTGGGGTTTTGGGATCCGTAAGTTCACGGCTCAGCTGGTCACCATGCCCTTCGATGCTTGCAAGGTAATCGAAGTTCCGGGAGTTGTTCTCATCGATGATCCTGATGAGCAGCAGGGTGATCTTATCCCCGGGGAGGCTGCCAACAGGGATCTTCCGCAGGAATGTTTCGGCATAGCGCCGCACCCTGAAAAACCGCTTTACTTCGCGGGTGTGGAGCGTTACAATAAAATTGTGCCTGATAAGGATGAAAAGCGGTTCAAGCCTGACGTCAAAACCCTGCATAAAAATCGCCGGGATCAGGAGACCGAGTTCATCGTCAAAGTCTTCATACCCGTTCCTCTGGTCCTTGAGGAGGTTTCGCATTAAAAGGTCGGAAAACCCAAGCGCGGTTGCTGTCGCCATCACCTCCTGTTCAACATCATCGACAACAAAATCGATCCAGCCTATTTCGGCATCTTTGATAAAATCGCGCAACTCGTTAATATTCCGGGACTCAAAGCGATAGGTGCCGCCTGATTTCCTGACGGCGCAGAAGCCTTTCTCCCCGTATATGGGCGATGTCTCCTGAGTCTCCCCGAATGTGACCTTGTTCTCCGATTCATCTCCCATAAAGGAGTGATCGTGCTGATCCATAAGATAATTTTCCTTTTATTGCAATATTGTACAATGAGAGGGCTTTTTTTCAATAATGGGGGGAATATCAAGGAATTCTGAAAATAAAGAAGATTTTCGGGATTTTTTGCGGTTTTTAATGGGATGTGGCGGTTCAATAAACGGGAGATTATCTTCCACCCGCGCCACCACCGCCAAAACCTCCGCCGCCACCAAAGCCGCCACCACCGCCGAACCCCCCATGCCCTCCGGAACTGCCATGGCTCGGGGGGGAAAAGTACATGAGCGGGACAAATGCGTGGTTTATTCCCACAACACCAACAGGGACTCCTGTCTCGGGCATGCTGACATTCAGTGCCTTCATCGCGCGTTCCACGCTTTCACCCATACCGAGTGCCGTGCCATACACAAGCCATTCACCCCACATCGAGAGGTCTGCAGGGGAATACTTTTTCATCATCGCAAGGTCAGAGAGGAAGTGGGCAAAGGACTCCCATTCCAACCTTTCCTTATAACGGTCGTCCTTCCAGTGACCAAAGAGGGTGGACGGGGCAAAAACAGCAATTATTGTCTGGATGAGCATGATTGCATAGAGAACCACAGCCGGAATGAGCAGGGCAGACTGCATAGGCAGCACAAATACAAGGATTATGGATATTGCAAGAAGTATGATCGTGCAGAGCAGGACGGGGACAATATGCTCCCTGCCGTCAACAATGTACTGGGCCGGAAGCGCCGGGTCCGCCCGTCCGGTGACATCCTTGAGCATCCGCTGGTACTTCAGGGCTTTTTCTTCGGAAGCAGTATTTTTCCGGGCATCTTTTGCCAATGCCTCAATCCGTGTGGTATCAAGCATCCCGTTCTCCGACACTCCCGCAATGAAGTTGAGGACCCGCTGTTCATAAGGATCAGCGGATATGGAAGAAAGGATCCTTATCTCAATTCCCTTTCCACCCGGTTTTTCTGTGATATTGATAATCTTTTTACGGTGCAGGTCAAGGAGCGTCGCATAATACCCGTCCTCATCAAAATCCATTGCGTCGTCTTTGAAGAGCAGGTTCACCTGCCAGGGCCTGAGATCCGGATTTGGGATTGTGCTCAGGTATGCCGGCACCCCGTACTCTTTCTCCCTGCCATACCGGTTGTATATGAGGACAAAGACAATGGGCATGAGAATAGCCAAAAGCTTCGCCAGAAGGTTGAGTGCGATTGCCCCGTAATAGGAAATATTGTACCAGAATGCGGCAGACCCGGTCTTTCCTTTCACGTCATTTACCTGGGTCCGGAACGCCAGCATTCCTAAAAATGCTTCTTTTCCCGTCAGGAGTTCAATGGCAAGGATCTCGTTTTCCGAAACACTGCCGGTGATCACATAGGTATTCCCCGATTCCGCAACATTCAGCATCGGGGGATACACATAGATGTTATCCACAGACCGGGACGGGATGATGATCCTGACGTTACGGTAAGGAATATGGGATTCGCCCGCAAGTTTGAGGTTGAGGTGGGAATGGTACGAGTCGTACTCCAGCGGGGGGTGGAGGGAGGAGGAGTACCCGGCCGTATAGTGCCCGGAGTCGAAATAAGAGGGTTTGAAAATGCCTGCTTCATTCAACTCGGGCCTAAAACCGCTGGAGTAATGGGGCGGACTGCTGCCGGTCGCACCCGGTATCGTTACATCCCCCTTGTCATCCTTGATATACCCAATGGTCCCTGCAGGTGCCTGCATTGAAACAAATTCGATGTTTGGGTAGGTGGCCCCATTGAGCGTGAGCGGTACTTCCCAATGCCGGTACAGCATGCGGTACTGGCCGGAATTTTTCACATCATAGGTATACTGTTCAGTGAATGTGCCATTGTCATAAAGCACCGCTTCGTACCGGTCAACAACAAGGTCACCTTCAAACAAGGGAGGTATAATGGTGACAATGATTAGCCCGATAACTCCCAGTAGCAGGGAGATCCCAACAAGCCATGCAAGCTGCCGTGTTTCGCCCACAACAATTACCCTTTAGAATTCGATTTTCGGGGGTGTCTTGATCGCTTCCTCGAACTGGAGGTACTCGAGCTTGATGAACCCTATTAAGCGCCCGATAAAGTTCGACGGGATGGTGTCCATCATGGTGTTGAATTCCTGCGATATATTGTTAAAAGTGTAGCGCTGACGTGCGATCTCGTCCTCGAGTCCCTTGACGGAGTCCATGAGGTTCATGACCGTTGTGTTGGTCTTGAGGTCGGGGTAATTCTCGGCGACTGCCAGCAGGCGCCCGAAGATTGAACGCGACTCAGCTTCGACTTTGTTCAGATCGCCCGGGCCCGCGGTTGCGACACTGGCACGCATTGCGGTGACTTTTTCGAGCGTTTCCTTCTCAAATTTAGCATAGCTCTTCACCGCTCCGAGCAGCTGGTCGATCATGTCCAGCCTTTTTTTCATGGCGACACGGATCTGGCCGAGGGTTGCCTCAGACGAGTTTTTCAGGGTATAAAACCGGTTGTAGATGCCGATCGCCCAGAAAATAATGCCCACAAGGACAAGGGCTATTACTCCAAGGACGATCCATGGGATCAATGACTCAAACATAGTTTATCAGAACAAAATGAGGGGAGGTACTTATTTAAGGTGTTGTGCCCGTTGACGTCAAACGTGAGATGGGGCAGGAGTGGCAATTCCCTGAAACGTGCCCAGTGAGAGAGAACATAATTTCAATTGCGCTTGTTTTTGATATTTAGGATAAGGTTCACCTACTATGCCGGCAACTTGAGCGTTCCCATGACCCGGAGCTTTCCCCCTTCAAGATAGTGCAACACTGCATGGGCATGAGGGGGAAACACAAGCGCCTTATCCATGCTCACGGTCAGTGTTGGCATCCTCCAGTTACCCCCAACAACGACGTTTTCCAGCCGGCCGGGTAAAAACTGCATCCAGTGGCCGACATAGATAACCATGCCCGGTTTGAGAGGTGTGGGCCAGTATTTTACAAGGGCTGCCTTTGCGGTAATCGATGAGGCGGTTTTAATCGAGGGGTCGTTTGTCAGGACGTAGCCACGGTCGAGGTCCTCTGCATCAATGTTTTTAAGGGAGAGGCCCACCCGGTCCCCGGCAACAGCGTTTTCGGCGTCATCATCATGCTTCTGGATGGACCGGATCTGGGCCGTCTTTCCGGTTGGGAGGACTTTGAGCGTATCATGTTTTTTGATGAGCCCCCGTGTCACGCAGCCGAGGACAACGACACCGACGCCCTTCACGTTGAAATGGTGATCAACTGGGACTGCACCATTTCCGCCGCCGTCCTTGGTTTTCTGGTGTGAGGTCATTTTTATTGTAATACCGATCAGTTTGTCGCGGAGCCCCGCCATATCCTCCTCCATTATGTCGTAATGTTCAAGCACGGTCCCACCGATGAGCGGGGCTATCTGGTCGATGGTGACATAGTTTTTGAGGATAATGATTCCCGATGATTTTCCGGCGCTCTGTATCATCAGCACGCACTCCCCGAACCGGGCATTGATCTCATCGACCACCAGGATGACGCGGTCTGCAAGGGATATCGCATAAAACAGCGAGGATAATTTTTCCGGATACCGCGTTGGCTCGATGAGAGTGACAGTTGCATCACCCTTCTTCATGTTATAAAAAGTAATGTCGCTGGTCGTGCCTTTCTTTCCCAGATCCTTTGCGTAATCCGGCGGGGCAAGGACGGCAACGGTGAGGTTGGACATGCCTGAATACTTTAGCGGTGATGATTATTAGGATTTAGGGTCATAAAAGGAGAGATTTGATTGTTTATACATATCATAAAAACTAATTACTCTTCGGAAGACAGATGTGTGAGCAAATGAAGGGAAAAATAAAAATTTTAAGTCTGCTTGGCATCGTTCTTTTTCTCATCATCCTTTCTCGGATAAATCTCGGTGCACTTGTCGATATTTTTGCCCATATAAATTTACCTCTGCTTTTCATGGCTTTGCTCGTAAATGGTGCTGCAATCGTTTTGAAATCGCTCAAGTGGAAGATCATAGTAAATTCAGTAAAAAATGATTTTACCTTAAAAGAAAGTATAAAGGCATTTTTTGTTGGTTTTTCCTTTTCTACCATCACTCCGGCAAAGCTTGGAGATTTTATCAGGGTATTGTATATACAGGATGACGGCTGCGGCCTTGGGAAGTCACTTGCTACGGTTGTGATCGATCGATTGATTGATATTATCTTGTTGTTTTCTATCGCCTTAGTGGGCGTATACGGATTTTCCGTGTTCTATCATATCGAAATCATTTCAGTAAGCACCTTTGCTCTTCTCATAGTGGGTATTATCGCGGGTATCTATATTGTGCTTAATAAATCGGTTCTGTCTGCACTGCTTAAACCATTTTTCAATCTTTTTGTACCACAACACCTTAAAGGCAAAATCTCTCTTTATTATAATGATTTCTTCACAGGATTGTTCGCTTTTTATCTCGACCATCGGAGGTTTTATTCCAGTATCTTTGTTGGACTCATATCATGGATTCCCCCTTTCATCTATGGGTATCTGCTTGCGCTTTCGATCGGTATAGATGCCGGTATCTTCTTTTTTATTCTTGTTATTCCCATTATCAGCCTGCTTGACCTGCTTCCGATCAGTATCTCAGGCATCGGGACCCGCGATGTGGCTCTAATCTTTCTTTTTGGCCTAAAAAGTATCTCACCAGAACAGGCTGTGGCATTTTCCTTATTGTACCTGTTTATGAGCTACTGGCTGATTGCACTCATTGGTGCGGGTGTATATTTCAGGTATCCCATAGAGATTCCCAAAGATCTGAGGTAAATATTACCCGTTTTTCCGTGCAATCACACCAACCGTGTAGGCATAATATTGTTTTTTGGGAAAAGCCCGTTCAATCACCCCTATTCTCTTTCTCAACGTAAGTGGCAGGACTTCCCGGTCATTGGTTGCCAGCGGGGGCAGAGCCTGCAGTCCGAATATTTTTTCTGTGGTTAACCCGGCCTGTCGCATAGCATTTTTAATACGGCGCGGGGAGTAATCCTCTTCATACCCGAATTCAAAATTTTTTACCAGCACCGCTACGAATTTACCCGCTTTATACCAGAGGCAAAGTGTATTTGGGACAATAATAATGACCTTTCCGTAAGGTTTTGTTATACGTGCCATTTCTTTTATTGCAGCGACATTCTCCGGATCCTTGAAATGTTCGATAACCCCGGAATTATACACCAGATCAAAGGTGTTGTCACCAAATGGCATGTTAAAAATACTTCCCAGTACCGGATATCTGCAATTATTCTGTGCCAGTTTTAATGCAGCCTTTGAAATATCAAGTCCGTACGTTTCATGTCGCTCTGACAGGGGAAATAGTGTCTGTCCTGTTCCGCATCCGGCTTCAAGGACCTTCGAACCCATGGGAAGATCCTTTTCAACTTTCATCATAAAATCGAGATATTTGAGGCTGTAATCACTGGTAATCAGGTTTTTTGTCCAGACTTTTTCCCAGATTTCTTCTTCCATGGAACAGGTCACACTCGGATGATGAACATATTGTTTGGAGTGCTATATCCTCTTTATGAATCGGGGGATCAGTAACGGGTCGATATATGTAAAATTACAGAACAATAGTAACGAGGTTTTAAAGGTGTCCTGATAAAGATCATATGAGCTTAAATGATCTCGATTATAATCCCCCTTTATAACGAACGAGCCAACATTATCCATTACAATAATGACCTGTTTCCAATAATTGATGAAATCGGAAAAAAATATGGCGAAATTTTTGAATTTATTTTCGTTGATGACGGAAGCAGGGACGATACAGTTGAGAGAATAGAGGAAGCCGCCAATAAACGACCTGATACAAAAATACTCCATCACGAGATAAATAAAGGGATGGGGAACGCAATTAAGACCGGCCTTTCTGCAAGCAGTGGAGAACTTATCATCACTATGGATGCTGATCTTACTTTCCGGCCGGTTGATGTGGCAAGGCTGATAGAAAAATATCGTGAAACACATGCTGACTGCATATCCGGTTCCCCATATCTTGAAAAGGGTCTGATGGAAGAAGTTACCCCGTTCAGGCTGCTGATGAGTAAAACAGTGAATTTTCTCTACCGCCTTCTTTTAAGAAGTCATATCACTTGTGTTAGCCCTATATTCAGGCTCTATAAACGCCGTGTTCTTTCAGAGATGCAGATTACGAGTAAAAATTTTGAGATCAATGCGGAAATTATTTCAAAACTACTCATTAGTGGAAAAACAGTTGTGGAAGTACCGGTTCCCCTTCTGAAAAGGAAGTATGGGAGCTCTAAAATTAACGTTAAAAAAGAGATAAAGAATTACCTGATGCTGTTATATAAAATTTTCCGGACAAAATACCTCCACAAGGAATGGGTTTAACCAAAAAAACAAGAATAAATTATCTATTTATTTGTTTTATATCCGATTTTTTTGTATTTGGTTTATGATTTCCAATGGTTGAATCACATAGTACATCAGGAGTAAAAGAGATGCGTACTGGATAGTGAAGAAGAACAATGTCAGGTACCAGTCTGAAGATCCTACGGGATTTGTATATTCAAGATTGGTATAGAACCTCCCAAACATCAGAGGGAACTCAATATATGCAAAAACCTGCGTCAGATAAAACAGAATTATCTTGTAAAGGTCATCAGCTGCCAGCAGACAGAGAAATGGTGTGAACCATACAATATACTGGGGGCTGTGGAATTTTGTGAAAAATACTACCGAAAAAATTGCACATAATAATATTTTCAAAAGTGTTATCGGTCTCTTTTCAGTATCAATATAAGCAAAATAGAAAAGAATGAGGAATACAACACCCATCATCATGTACATCAAAGTCGAAACTACTGTCGATGTAATTCCAAGATGTCCTACATCATTTAAATACGTATAAATGGTAAATGTCGCGGTATTTACGTAAACCCCGACGCTCGAACCAGTTGCGAACAGGTATGTCCCGATAGCTTCGTGACGAACGAGAACAAGCGGTACCAAAAGAATAAAGGATAAAGGAATGATGACTTTCAAAGCCGTAATTAATTCCTGTTTTATCGAAGTTTTTTTTGCATTAAATAAAACCATGAACGGAAATGCAAGTGCCGGGAATATTTTTGCAAAAAAACCAAGGCCCGCAAAGAGATACCCTCTCATGTTCATCCCATATAAAGTAAACATCACAGCTGCCATGAGAAGGCAAGTTGGAAATGCGTCAAATTTCGTCAGAACAAAATAGGCCGTAGAGAATGCCGTTGCGTAGATAAGCCCGGCTTGATATGCGGTTTTTTCATCCCAGATTTTAAGCGCGATGAAATAGATGCAGAGAATGGTGACAATATCACACAAGACCATGAGCAGCTGGAAAGTGTACACAAATGCCATTGCACTCTGTAACGCAAGGGCTGGAATAAAGGCTATTGTAATGGGAATAAAAATCAGGACAGGATAATCAAAACTGTAATCAATATATGGTAATTGCCCCTGAAGCACTTTGACCGCATGCTCAAAATAGAATCCAATATCAAAAAGGTCAATAAAGGAGTTGAATACCAAAGGGGTGAGAGTGAGAACCAAAAATTTTGTTACCAACGAGGCAAGGATGAGATAAAATATATGTCGTTTAACCATATTCCGGTCAATATTGTCAAATTCGAATTCAAGAAAAATTAAGGGAGCCTTTCCTTTTTTTCCCTTTTTTACTGATGCTTCAAGGGCATCCTTATTTTTCTTACCCATATACATTCTCCATTCCTGTTTTATCGTGAATTTTTCAAAGATGCTTATTGTTAAAGGAATAATTTCGGCCTTCTCTTATTATAACAACCGATTTTCTGAGAAAGTGCGTTGAGTCCGTGTCCAGGTAATTCGGCGGTTTACAAAGAAATTCCATATGAATGCAACCAGTATCCCGACCAGATTGGAAACAAGATAATACACGCCAAATATACTGGTAAGGAGCCAGAGTATCCCGATATTGATTACAAGCCCTCCCGCGGATACTATATGAAATGCGACAAGGCGATGCCACCTGCTCGATAATTTGTGATCCCCTGCTGTGCGAAACGTCCAGAGATCATTCCAGAGAAAATTATTCAGGATTGACAGCTCGACTGCAAAAAAGCTGGCCTCGAGGTAATACAATCCTGCATATTCTTTGAGATAATACAGGACCCCCATATTCACGATAATACCGGAGATTCCGACCAACCCGAACTTGAACACTCTTTTCCATTCCCTCCACGCAGCGCTGTGGTGATGGAAAAACGAGTGGAGGGTGATGTCGGTTACCTGTTGCGCATATTCAATGATAGTTTTGATTTTCAGTTTGCTTGAACCAATTTCCCGGTCAACAAACTCGAATGGAATCTCTTTGTCTTTTTTCCAGGTTCCCTTTCCCAACACCTCAAGCAGGATCTTGTAGCCTTTGGGTTTCAGATGTGCGTTTGACACAACATCCTTTCTGATTGCAAAAAAACCGCTGACGGGATCGGTAACATCCGGAAAAAGAAGGCGCCCTAAAAAGGTTGCTCCCAAGGAAATAAATCTCCGTTTTAATGGCCATTTCTTTATTCCCCCGCCCTCCATATACCGGCTCCCGATAACAACATCATTGCCAGCCCGGATTTCATTGTACATTTTAGGGATGAGCGCGGGGGGGTGAGAGAAATCAGCATCGATGACAATAAAAACGTCAGATGATGCGTGTGAAAAACCATCGGCAACAGATTGGGAGAGGCCATGGTCGCTCTCGCGGACAAGGATGTCCACATTTTCTTTTATTCTTTTAAGGTCGTTCACAATGGAGATGGTAGTATCTGACGAATTATCATCAACGACCAGTATCTGCCCATTGAGGGCGTTTTTCTTTAAGACCGCATCGACTGCCATAACGATTTTGCGGATATTTGCTTCTTCGTTGAAGGTGGGTATAATTACGGTCAGGTCGTACATTGTGATTCAATCCAAACCTAGGATGAGGCAAATAAGTATATTCCAGTATTCTGGGTGACGGAATGGGTATGCCCCTGGATCCAAGCAACCGCATCACCATTCGGGTTTGCAGATACGATATCACTGGTGACTACAATATACATCGTATTGTTTCCTTTCTGCAGATGAATTGCATCGAAATCTCTTGCGGTGTCTGCATGGAATTCGATCGTACCGTCCGTGCTGTTGGTGTAATAGAAATCGAATGGCTGGTAGATATATCCGGGTGCAACAACGACCAGATCTCCGGGTCTTGTGAGTTGTGATATCTGGCCAGAGAAGCCTCTCCAGTCCTCTTTTGAGTACCCGGAATAATAGGTTACCAAAGCAGGTGCGGAAATAATGAAAGCAAATACAATGAAACCATAGACAATCGCTTTGCTGTTACTAAGAGTCCAGAACAACCGATATGAGAGTGCAACACCAAGGAAAAATATGATCGTCAGGAAGATGAGATACCGGGGAAGCATGGGGATCCTGTATGACAGAAAATCACTGATTAAAAATGTGAGAACGGTTATCGAAACAAGGAAAATGCCCTTGTTTTTATCCAGAGAGAATGCTTGGTAGATTCCAAGAAAAAACAGTATCATCAGGGGAAGGAACGAGAAATAATAAAATCTTTCAGAAAACCCGGAAATCTGTATAAAGGTCTCGGTGATGATCCCAAGCCCCTGAATCCCGAATGTCGGTGCAGATGCAGTCCGTTTGGCAAACAGCTGGATCATGATAATAATGAGCGGGAGGCAGATGAGACCAAAAACCACACCGCCTGCTGCAATAGGCCGGACTGTGCTGATATCCTTTCGGATTTTTGGAACGAGTTCATATAAACCGTACAGCACGAGCGATCCGATCATAACCAGCGCGTAAAAATGGGACCAGAAAGCGAGTGCAGAGAGAAAACCAAAAATGGCCCAGTGTTTGATATCATTTGTTTTTAAGGCTTTCAGGTAAAAGACCATGGCGAATGCTATAAAAAAGAGCATCATGGAATATGCCCGTGCTTCCTGTGAGAAGAAGATCAGGAATGGCGAGAAAGTACAAAAAGCGGCCGCGATAATTCCGGTATTCCGATCGAGAAATTCCTTTCCGATAAAGTATACGAGAGGAATTGTAAAGACACCGAGCAGTGCCGGAATGAGACGTAGAATAACTTCACTATTTCCAAACATGAGCATGATATGCTCTGTCCAGTAAAAGAGGGGGGGGTTGAATTCCCCGCCGGCAGTCACCTGCCAGATTTCCAGAAAAGATCCTTTTGATATAGTATATGTCGAGGCCTCGTCAAGCCAGAGAGAGTTGAAGCCAAGATTATAAAAGCGCAGGAATGCGCTGATGAGGGTGAGAGCAAGAAGGAGCTGCACATACCGGCTCCGTCTCAGAAGGGAGAAGAGAGTGCCGGGGGAAAGAGGGGCTAGGGGGTCGTCATTCAAAATTCCATTCCTGTCAAGATCACAATCGCTGCTGTTTTCGGTTTTTTTACCTTTTTGACGCCCTTCCTTTCTCATTCCCATCGCAATCATTAGCTATTTCGTAATTATTGGCATATAGTTTACTCAGTCGTGGAGATCTGAAAAAACCGGGGATCCTGAAAACGGGCGTATCAAGGTGGAACGTAAAAATTTGGCTTGTTTTTCCGAAATTAGCAAAGCAGGGGAGATTTCAACAACCTCAGCAGGTTATCCCTGCTCGTAACCACAGTCGCCGACTGCTCGAGCATCAGGTTCACATGTTCGTGGGTTCCGACTTTGCGAAAATCGGTCCTGAGCGCAAATACCGGTTTGTTGAGCCCGCTTGCGTATCCCATCTCCCATGCAGTCCCCGAATCAGCGTCCGCACCATCGATAATGGCTACAACCGAATCCACCTCATGAAGCCGGTTTGTTGAGCCCGCTTGCGTATCCCATCTCCCATGCAGTCCCCGAATCAGCGTCCGCACCATCGATAATGGCTACAACCGAATCCACCTCATGAAGGGCTCTTTTATTCTGTTCATAGATCCGGGCATGCGTTGTCAAATCCCGGTGAGCATCATCGTCACCGGTTTCCTGCGGGACATACACTTCGAACAGGTGCTGCCTGAGGAGACTGGCGAGAGCCGTATTGTAGGATCGTTCCGATTCAGAAAAGAGGGGGGCTGCAAGATAAATTCTGTACTGGCAGAACTCTGATACATCGACCGCTTTAATCTTGGGAAATCGTGCGAGAAATACTCCACGCCCCTCTCTTTTTGGCGGTTCGTCCCCGGTACTACCGTAATAGGTGGTTGTCACCCCGCAGGTGGGGGACGAGTTTACCCCGATGATACAGAGCGGGGGGCCCCGTGAAGCAACAACGTCATGCACACGGGATTCAAGAACGTCCATCATGCACCCAAAGCCATGCGTGTTCAGGCGTTCCAGAAATGTGCCGGGCTTTCTCTCTGCTCCAAGGTACAGCGTCTCGGGACAGGGAAGAGGGACGGCTTCGATTCCAAACCGCGTGCACCTTTCAATAGCACCGCGGAACATTTTGAGATCGGAAGGTTTAGTGATCCCCTCTGCACGCAGTGCGGGGTTCAGGATGCAGGGGCACACCAGCACGTACATTGATAGTGACTTGGTTCCCACAGATCATCAATGATGCCCCTAATTGCCTACCGGGACAACAGCTGCGACCCCCGGAAATGCACGGTGAAAAAACTCGAAAAGTCGGGGTTCGTCAGGATTGTTAAAAAAATTTCCCAAATCCCGCGAAATACCCTGCTGCTTGACCCAACGGCAGAGCGGGCACTCTCTCCTGCAGATAAAACGGTTAAATCCATCACTGTGCTGGACTGTTCATGGGAAGTGCTGAACACCGGCGCGGTTAGCGCGTGGCGCATCCGGCGAGCTCTCCCATTCCTTGTCGCGGCAAACCCGGTGAACTTCGGCAGACCCTGTATGTTGTCATCGGTGGAGGCACTTGCAGGGGCGCTGTTCATCATCGGGGAGGAGGAGCAGGCGCGCGATATCCTTGGAAAAGTCAGCTGGGGGATACGGTTTCTTGAGGTGAATAAAGAACCTCTTGAACTCTATGCCAATGCAAAGGACAGCACGGAAGTCGTGACGATCCAGGAGCAATACCTCTGACCATCTCCAACTCCCGGAATATTGCGATGATTAGGAAGGTATGGTGTATCAGGGAGCAAATCCTTAATTGAGCTGGACGGGAATGTGATTGCATGACGACAGGGGCATTGGAGATGCGCGATCCAAGGGGCCGGTAATCCGGGGATACTTTATGGCCGCTGTAATGACGATTCCGATTTATTCTGTCCGCACCGGACGGGTGGAGAATCTTATACCCGTGATAAAATCCGAGGATGTGTGGAGGGGGTTCCTAACTCCGCAGCAGTTCGATGTCGTTCGGAATAGAGGCACCGAGCTGGCCTTCACCGGTGTCTACCATGACTGTAAGAAAAGGGGGATATACCAGTGCGTCTGCTGCGGGACAGACCTGTTTCTCTCGGATGCCAAGTTTGATTCCGGCACGGGTTGGCCCAGCTTTTCAGCACCGGTATCTGACCATAACGTCAGGGTTGTGACTGATCGTTCCCATGGGATGGTCAGGAATGAAGTACTCTGCGCCCGCTGCGGTGCCCATCTTGGCCATGTCTTTGATGATGGCCATCCGCCAGCGAACAAACGGTACTGCATGAACTCTACATCACTCAACCTGGTTTTGAACCTGCCATGAAATTCCAAACCGACCGCCCCTCTGGCACATCCCGCAATACTCCAACACCTCTGCAGGTACGGGAAGATACATGCACCGATCGCGTAATCCCTGGGATCAGTTCCCGGCTTGCCGCACTGCGCAGCGATATGTTTTCGGTATCTGATTACCCTGCCGGAAAGCTTGCAGAGATCATCCGCGAAGTCGGGTTTGCCTGCGACTGCTGCACAAAGTGCTGCACAAAGGAGTTCAACGACCATGTCTTCCTTCTCGATAAAGACGCCGCTGTGATTAAAGGGATCGCTCCGGAAGCCCTCATTCCGGCACCTTACTTCGAGCTCTGTGACCAGAACGGACGGTTCTATGACTCCGGCTATGCCCTGCGGACACGGGTGGACGGGTTGTGCTTTTTCCTGAATGGAAACCGGTGCCGGATCTACGAGAACCGGCTCTCTATTTGCCGGATTTACCCGTACATGCTCCACCGCGAACCGGATGATGACGGCATTGTCGACTGGCGGCAGATCAGCGGACTGAACAAACACGGGACCTACCACAACGAGATCCCTGTTGCAGAGAGTATCGCAATCGCGCAGGAGGTAAAGGATTACGAGATTGCGTTCCTTGAGCAGACCATCCGGTTCTACGGGTTCATGTGTGGGTACTTTGCAGAGAACGGGCTCCGGCATGTCCGGAAAGTGTACGATGACCGGATGCGGGCGTTCAGGAAAGGAGATGAGATCGAAGTGTTCGTCCTGTATGACGGCCGGTTGGAACCGTGGAGGATGAAGGGGGATGAGGCGGTGCTGGGAAATGGCACTTCTTAGAAGTTAATTAATTGCCGGTTTCCTTCCGGATCCTCTCCAATGCAATCCGGCAATACTCCTCATCCAGATCAATCCCAACCGACCTCCGATTACAGCGGCATGCCGCGACCAGCGTACTCCCGCTGCCCATGAACGGATCGAGAATTGTGTCACCGACATAGCTGAACAGTTTCATACAACGCAGGGGCAGCTCGACCGGAAACGGCGCCGGGTGGTTTACCCTCTTCTTGCTCTCACCGGAAAATGTCCAGAGACCGTTGGTCCAGTCCATAAACTCCTGCCGGGTGATATCACTCTTCCGGCCGGCAGCCGGGCGTTTCCAGTTTCCTTTGTACAGCACAACGATCAGCTCCACCGGCGCAATCACAAACGGTGCCGACGGGCTCATCCATGATCCCCACGCGGTCCGCCGCGAGATGTTCCCCTCGTTCCAGATGATCGTGGAATGGTAGGAGAGCCCGGCCTCCTTGGCAATCACAGTGAGATCCGCGCCGACACTCTGCTGCCCGCCCTTGTTCTTGTCAAGCGGGATGTTAAGGCAGAACCTGCCCGAATCGGCAAGCCATCTGTGACAGCGTGACATCCATTTCTTCGAAAACGAGAGATATTCCTCATATGAGCCTCCGTCATCATGGTTGCCATAACGGATATCGACATTGTAGGGAGGTGACGTCACGATGAGATCAACACTCCCGTTTTTCACCTGCCGTGTCGTAAGAACATCGTCGTTGATGATCCTGAGCCTGTCGTTTTCGAAATAAACCAAAGACGTCAATACGCTTCCTGTTTTTCTATCGGTGCTCAAGGGTCAAGTAACCAGCGTTTTTGAATGGTGATTTCCGGCAAGCGGGATAGTTCTGAATAATTCTATCAACGTTCTTTGGGGCTTCGGCTCACGCCCTCGCCTCCTTGAACGTAAGTTCACAAAAATCTTCCTGTACAAAATGAGGAAATTCAATATCAGATTTTATTTCAGATACCTTTTTCATTGCCGGAACAATGTAAGATTGTATGATTAGGGTTGCCATCAACGGGTACGGCACGATTGGCAAGCGCGTGGCCGATGCGGTTGCCGCCCAGAAGGATATGAAGGTCGTAGGTGTCTCCAAGACCCGGCCAAACGCGGAAGCCTTTGTTGCAAAACAGCGTGGGTACCCGCTCTTCATTGCTGACATTTCCAAAAAAGCAGCGTTTGAAAAGGTCGGGCTTAACGTCGCGGGGTCAGTGGAGGACATGCTGAAGACTGCAGATGTAGTCGTGGATGCCACACCAGGGGACGTGGGTGCAACGAACAAGCCACTTTACGAGAAACTTGGGATCAAGGCTCTCTGGCAGGGCGGCGAGGACCATGAAGTCGCCGGGTTCTCTTTCAACTCCGACTGCAACTACAAGGACGCCATCGGGAGGCAGTTCGTCCGCGTTGTGTCGTGCAATACCACCGGCCTGTGCCGGATCATCCATACCATAGATAAGGAGTACGGTGTCGCCCATGTTCACGCAATCATGGTACGGCGCGGGTCGGACCCCGGCGAGATCAAGAAGGGACCGATCGATGCTGTCGTGCTCGACCCCGTGAGCGTTCCCAGCCATCACGGCCCCGATGTGCTGACGGTACTCCCCCACATCTCGATCACCACGATGGCGATGATCGTCCCGACGACGATGATGCACATGCACGCGATCCAGATCACGACGAAAAAGGATGTTGCCCGCGACCGGGTCATCGAGCTCATTAAAAATCACCCGAGAATGGGGCTGGTAAAAAAGAGCGCTGGGATCAAGAGCACCGCGGAGCTCAAGGAATTTGCAATGGATCTGGGGCGACAGCGTTCTGACCTGTACGAGAACTGTATCTTTGAGGATTCCATCTATGCAAACGGCAGGGAACTCTGCTTTTTCCAGGCAATTCACCAGGAAGCAGATGTCGTGGTCGAGAACATCGACGCGATCCGGGCGATGATGACAACGGAAAAAGATGCAGCAAAATCTGTCAGAAGGACCAACGATGCACTCGGGTTCACCCCGATCCAGAACAACCATTAACAACCACAATCACCCATTATTTTCAGATGGACGCATACGGACTGGCTACACGCAATACAGTCGAGGTCGTCACCGAAGATGACCTCCGGTCACTTCTTAAAAAACCGGGAAAGAAAGTGTACGCAGGTTATGAACCGAGCGGGGAGATCCACCTCGGTCACCTTGTCACGGTCAATAAGCTCGTCGACATGCAGGCTGCAGGATTTGATGTCGTTGTCCTGCTTGCCGACCTCCATGCCTTCCTGAACCGGAAGGGGACGATGGAAAAAATAGGTGAGCTCGCTGAGTACAACAAGCGATGCTTCGAGGGGCTGGGGCTTAAAAACGTAACATATGTCCTTGGATCTGATCTCCAGCTCTCAAGAGATTATGACCTGCTGGTGCTCCAGCTTTCCCAGCAGATCACCCTGAACAGGGCGATGCGGAGCATGGATGAAGTCGGGCGGCAGATGGACCACCCCACCGTCTCCCAGATGATATACCCCCTGATGCAGGCCGCCGATATTGCTATGCTCGGTGTCGATGCAGCAGTTGGGGGAATTGACCAGCGCAAGATCCATATGCTCGCCCGTGAGCACCTTGTCAACTTCGGGTATCCCGCACCGGTCTGCATCCACACCCCGATCCTGAACGGGCTGGACGGCAAAAAGATGTCCTCGTCGCAGGGAAACTACATCTCGGTTGCAGACAGCGAGGATGAGATCCGGAAAAAATGCCAGAAAGCGTTCTGCCCCCCGGAAGTTACAGAGAACCCCGTGCTGCAGATCTTCCAGCACCACATTTTCCC
This sequence comes from Methanoregula sp., assembly GCA_026625165.1. Lineage (NCBI taxonomy): Archaea > Methanobacteriati > Methanobacteriota > Methanomicrobia > Methanomicrobiales > Methanoregulaceae > Methanoregula > Methanoregula sp. The sequence continues at coordinate 2,169,677 of CP112999.1, forward strand.
TCGGTTGCCAGAGGTTACCCTCAGGCGGCAGGAGAAGTTCGGGGGTGACAGGTCCTTTACCGGTTATGCGGAGATTGAACGGGCTTACCAGAATGGTGAGATCCATCCGCTTGACTTAAAGAAGACCTGCGGTGATTGCTTAACCGAGGTGCTCAACCCGGTCCGTGAATATATCAGATAAACCAGAATCAATATGGTGGATGTCCCGTGCGCATAGAAAAAAAGGAGGAGGGATTTGATTATAAACTCGAGGAGATGGGCGTCCGCATCAAGGACGCTAACCAGTTCAAGGTCCGGGAAGACGTCTTTGATGAGGTCACCCTTCTTGCCCTCTACAAACTGGTGCACAAGAAATGGATCTCGGCTATCGGGGGTTCCATCAGCACGGGCAAAGAGGCCAATGTATTTTACGGGGAAAGGGATGGTACGGGCATTGCCATCAAGATTTATCGTATCCGTACAGCAAACTTCAATGCCATGAGTTCCTATATCACCGGTGACCGCAGGTTTGCCAGTGTCAAGAAGAACAAAAAAGACCTGATTTTTGCCTGGACCAAAAAAGAATTTTCCAACCTTGTGCGTGCCCGTGACGCCGGAATTCCCGTGCCGGAGCCGCTCGTCTGGGACCGGAACCTCCTTGTGATGTCATTTATAGGTGAGGGGGAACGCCCGTATCCCCATCTACGCAACGCGGAGATCGCTGATCCCGACGGCCTCTATGAATGCATTATCGGGTTTATCGGTACGCTCTATCATAAAGCAGAACTTGTGCATGCTGATTTAAGCGAGTTCAACATCTTATATGGTGACAAACCCTATATCATCGATATGGGCCAATCGGTCACCCGCGACCATCCCCGTGCGTTCCAGTTCCTGATGCGGGATATCAAAAATATCAACCGGTTCTTTGCACAATATTGTGACGTGCAAAGCGATCTGGATGTCTTTAACAAGGTGACGGGGTTAAATACCATGGAACCATGATACCGGACGGATGATGCAATTAATATTAAAAGGGTATGCGGAAGATGAGCCAACTATCTTTTCAAAAGACCATGATACCGGGTGAATTTTCATGATGCAGGAAATAAAAATGTCAGGGAGCAGGATTGGTGCGCTGATCGGCAAAGGTGGCGAGACCAAGAAACTGCTCGAGACCAAAACCAACACCACCATCACCATAGACAGCAAAGAGGGCGCGGTAAAAGTTGAGGGTTCGGATGAGAATGCCGTTCCCCTGCTCCGTGCCGTTGAGACCGTCAATGCAATCAACCGTGGGTTTTCGCCGGAGCGTGCCTTCGAACTGCTTGACGATGAAGACCTCCTCCTTGACATGATCGATCTCTCCGGGCTTGCCGACAATCCGCGCCAGCTTGACCGGTTGCGGGGCAGGATCATCGGGAAAGACGGGCGTGCACGGGAACAGATCGAAGACATGACGGATGTGGAGATCTCTGTCTTTGGCAAAACCATCGCGCTCATCGGCTATCCGGAGCAGCTCAAAATCGCCCGCACGGCCATCGATATGCTCATCGAAGGGGTTCCCCACGAGAACGTCTTTGCCTTCCTTGACAAAAAGAAGAAAGAGTCAAAGCAAAACATGATCAGTTATTACTACTGACGGGCCATGAAAGCCATGTTCAAGAAGACTATATATTTATTGTGATTTGTTTCCAGTGGAGATAATAACCCGCCAAATGACCCGATTTGTGGAACGTAACGATATTATTGACCGTTTGAATGGAATGGAAGGGGTTTCCAGTGCTCGTACGTGAAATCGCAATCCCGGCAGATCTCAAGGGACAGTATGAACGGTCAGGCATTATTGAGCTCTACCCACCGCAGGCGGACTGCATAAAAAAGGGAGTCTTTGAGGGGAAAAATCTCCTCATTGCGATACCCACGGCAAGCGGCAAGACCCTTGTTGCCGAGATGGCGATGCACCACCATATCGCAAGCGGGGGAAAATGCCTCTATATCGTCCCCTTGAGGGCACTTGCGACCGAAAAATTTGAAGAGTTCAAAGGAAAGGGGGTGCGGGTCGGTATCTCAACAGGAGATTTTGACAGAAGGGATGATGCACTGGGCAGGAACGATATCATCGTTGCGACAAGCGAGAAGGTAGACTCCCTCCTGCGCAACAGTACCGGGTGGCTTGAAGAGATCACGTTACTGGTTGTCGATGAGGTGCACCTGATCGATTCTGATGACCGGGGACCAACGCTCGAAATGGTTATCGCAAAGATGCGGTTTAAAAATCCCCAGATGCAGATTGTGGCATTATCCGCGACGATTGGCAACCCGCAGAGTCTTGCCGGGTGGCTGGATGCAGAACTGGTGACGGGGACGTGGCGTCCTGTTGACCTCCGGCCTGGCGTTTTTTACAATAACAGGATTTTTTTTCATGATTCGACAAGGCCGGTCAAGCCCGTATCAAAAAATTACGATGACATAAACCTCTGTCTTGACACGATAGCCGAAGGGGGCCAGTGCCTTGTCTTTGTCTCATCCCGCAGGAATGCGGAAGCTTTTGCAAAGAGAGCGGCATCGACGATCAACGGTGACAGCCCGGAACTCAATGATCTTGCAGGACGGCTGAAGGTGATTGCGGAAACGGAAATGGATAAGGTGCTCGCAGCATGTGTGGCAAAAGGTGCTGCATTCCACCATGCCGGACTGCGCCGTGAAGCGCGTAGTCTTGTTGAGGGGGGGTTCCGGCGTGGGCTGATCAAATGCATTTCATCCACACCGACGCTTGCTGCCGGCCTCAACCTGCCGGCACGCCGCGTCATCATCCGCGATTACCAGCGGTTTTCAGCAGGGGAGGGCATGCAACCGATCCCCGTCGGCGAGTACCACCAGATGGCCGGGAGGGCAGGCCGGCCCCACCTTGACCCGTACGGAGAAGCCGTCCTGATCGCAAAGGACGAGGGGCAGGTTGAGGAGCTCTTCGCATGGTACATCGATGCTCCCCCTGAAGACATTCATTCAAAATCGGCGGATCCCGCTGCTCTCTATACCCATGTCCTCTCCCTTGTTGCATCCGGATTTACAAAAACCCGTGGCGAGCTTGCTGAATTCATGGACCGAACCTTCTATGTCCATGAAAACAGGAAAGCGAGGTTGATCCAGAGATCGGTAGATGCGGCGCTTGCATTCCTTGTATCCTCCGATATGATACTGGAAGTTGGCGAACATCTTGGGGCAACAGAGTTCGGATCACTGGTATCAAGGCTCTATATTGACCCACGGAGCGCGGAGATGATCGCCCGTGAGTTGCGTACCGTCCAGCATTACTCTGACCTTGGACTGCTACAATTGATCTGCTGCACACTGGATATGCCTACCTTGTATGCCCGAAATTCAGATCTTGGGACACTTTCGCGGGTACTGGAGAAGAGTGCGGACCAGATATGGATTCTTCCCCCAAGGAACCCTGATGATGAGGAGGCGTTCTACCGGTCCCTTAAAACAGCTCTGCTTTTATCCGACTGGGCAAACGAACTATCCGATGAAAAGATCTGCGAACGGTACTCAGTAGGGCCAGGCGACATCTATGGTATGGTGGAAAGCGTGAACTGGCTGCTGCATGCAACCGCTGAGCTCGCGAGGATGTTCAGACCCCCATTCCACATCCCAATCCGTGAATACGAGATCTGCATGAAGAACGGGATCCGCCGCGAACTGCTGCCGCTGGTGAAATTGAGGGGGGTCGGCCGTATCCGTGCCCGCAGGCTGTTTAACAACGGAATCACGAGCCCGGACGGAATCCGGGGGGCCGGCATCGAACAGGTCACAAAGATACTCGGGCGCGGTATTGCAGAGCAGATCTTTGAACAACTGAAGGGAAAACAAGCCCGCACGGATACAGGCGGCGGGGGTTCCGTTGTTACCCAGGTCTCCCTGTCAGAGTTCCGGTGAGATCATGAGCCCTGCAGATGATTCATGGGAGATCAGGAATGCGGAGTTTGATGTCGATGACCGTGACCGGTTCCTCTCTGAGCTGCGCAGGATTGCGCGGGATGCAGGGGCTACCATCGTCTGTTTCAACGCGGACAACCTTGCCGGAAGGCGACATGCGGAGTCGGCGATCCGTCACGCCCTGAGGTCCTGGAATACAGGGTCTGCAGTTGCAAACTCGTTTGAGATGGAGGCGCTCCTGTTTGCATCCGGGAACAGGCAGTGTTCTGTAGCTTCTTCCTTTGGCGTTCATTCCGGCCACAACCATGCTTATATCTGCTGTTGTCCTGCGGTTGCTGGCATCTGGGATGCACTTGCATTAATGGTTCAATATGCCGGAGAGCCCGGGGATCATCTGAGTGCGGAACGCAGGGCGAGGCTCAAAGAACTTTTCTCTGTGTCGGATGATGAGATTTCCGCAGCCGGGGAATCGAGTTTCACCGATCTTATCCTTGAGCGTGTTGCGCTCCTTGCAGTTTATCGCTAGGTGTTTTTTCCCGGCCGTTATACCTGATGGATAGTAAAGTGGAAATTTTGGTTTGCCATGGAATGTTTGTTTGTCGTTATAGTAACGCACATGATCTGTCTCTTTGATGGCCAATGCATCTGCAACTGCGGCGGTCCTGCACACTCCAAAAAAGTTACTTATTTTATTGCGTGAGACATGATGTGGACGATCTCCGGAACAATCAGCTGGCTTGTGGCAAGCCTGACTGCTGCAGTTGATCCCGGGATGCAGAAAATGACATGCTGCTGGTAGATACCGGCCACCGCCCGGGAGAGCATGGATGATGTCCCGATCTCGTCAAAGCTTTTTAACCGGAAGAGTTCTCCAAACCCGTCAATGACCTTTTCCAGCAACGGCGTTACTGCTTCGATAGTGCAGTCATCATGGGTAAGACCGGTGCCGCCATTGATGATGATACAGTTTGCATGGGATGCAGCTTTTACAACTTCAGATCGGATCGCTTCAATACGGTCCGGTACAATCGCATAATACCCTACCGGAAACCCGGCATCTTTCACAATTTCCGTAATTGTCATTCCACTTGTGTCCGTATCAGGCTTTCTTGAACTGGATACGGTGATGATCCCAATAGTGATGGCGAGTGGTTTGAGATGCTCCGGTTTCATAGTTATAAAAGTATTGTTTATTGATTGTTAATAAATTCGAGAGTTCGTTGTTATTTTTCAAAATGCAGTTCAAAATACAGTGACCCCTTTGT